>NZ_JBKOUD010000005.1:0-206098 GCF_046765975.1 Shewanella mytili
GGATCCCAACGACAGGTTACGGGAGCTTCACGGCAGCAAAGCAGAAGATAGGTGATTATATTCATGGCTATTACAGCCGACTGAGACCGCATTCGTACAACGGTGGTTTAACGCCAAATGAATCGGAAAAACGTTACTGGAATAGCTACAACGATGTGGCCAAAATGACTTGACCACTACAGTTTTATATTTCTGATTTTCGTATCAGTGAGGGGCTTAACGATTTTTGGCATAGGAAACACTCACAGTAGTTAAGTGACATGAGTGTTATAGCAAGTATTCCAAAGAATGGTCAAATTTTGATGGAATACTATTTGGGGGGCAAAATTCTTGAGATTGTAAGATCCTGTTGGATACCAGTGGGTACCTCAACTGTTTGAATTTAAGTGATTTTTAAAATAAAAAAGACGTCCGGAGACGTCTTTTTACTTTGAATTGGTGGAGGCGGCGGGACTTGAACCCGCGTCCGAAAAACCTACGCTCAAGGCGCTACATGCTTAGTCTCTCTTTTATTTAACCGGTCGAACTCCGAAAGACAGGATTCCTAACGGTGAGTCCGGTACTGTTTCGCGGTTCACCCCCGAACAAGGTTCCCTCGCTAGCACGATGTAAGGTGACCATCAAATCCACTGCCCATGTGCGAAACGTGTGGTAGATGGCTAGCGGCCTTAGGCTGCTAGAGCGTAGTTATCGTCGTTTGCAACTATAACTTTGCGGCTTTTTACGAGGCCAACCGCCCCTCGGCATGCTCCCGGAGTTTCGCGAATCCCGTCGAATCCAGAATCGCCCCCGTGATAGTGTTCATTGTAACCTTAATTGGGGCATGACACCAAGGTTTCAAGCCCTGCTTACAACTATTTGCTGTTTATCCGAACAACTTTTAAAAGCGAAGACATCACTTTTTCATCATGCGGGCTTTTTCGATAGCCCAGTCACGCTGTTTAATGTCTTCACGCTTGTCGTGTGCTTTTTTGCCTTTACCCAGGCCAATTTCCACTTTCACCCAGGCGCCTTTACGCCAGTACATGGAGATGGGCACAATCGCATACCCCTGGCGCTCCACCTGGCCGGCGAGCCTGTCCAGCTCGCGCCGGTTCAATAACAGTTTGCGCGGGCGGGTTGGGTCGCATATCACGTGGGTTGATGCGGTATTGAGCGGGGTAATGGTGCAATTATGCAGGTAGGCTTCGCCGTTTTTCATCTGCACAAAGCTTTCCGTGAGGTTGATTTTCCCGGCTCTGATGGATTTCACTTCCCAGCCCAAAAGGGATAAACCCGCTTCGATTTTTTCATCGAAACGGAATTCAAAGGTGGCGCGTTTGTTGCGGGCAATGGTTGCCGGCTGAGCGCCTTTATTTTTTGCATTCTTCTTAGCCATATGCCCGCTATTATACGCAGCCGAAATCTTTTTGGAATTAGGGACAAGGCGATTTTCGTGGGGAGTTTACCAATCTGTTTGTTGTCTGGATGGTTTTTGAACAACAAGCGGTGTGCTGGTATTGCCGCGTGGGTGCGTTTTCTCAACGGCGTGTTAAACTTCTCCCCTGATTTTTATCCATCAGGGGAAAGATAAACGGATGGCGCATGTATCTCGTAATATTTTGGTGCGTTACAGTGCCCAACAGATGTATGAATTGGTAAATGATGTTGAGTCCTACAAGGCATTTTTACCCGGGTGTGTGGGTGGCAAGGTATTAGAGTTTGATGGCCGGACGATGGTGGCATCGGTGGATATCAGTAAAGCCGGGATCAGCAAAACGTTTACCACTCGCAATCAGGTGGTGCCGGGCAAGAGTATTGAGCTGCGTTTGGAAAATGGCCCCTTTAAACATCTTAACGGCAGCTGGAAATTCATTGAGTTGGCAGAAGATGCCTGCAAAGTGGAATTTGAACTGGATTTTGAATTTTCCAATAGTCTGGTGGGTATGGCCTTTGGCCGGGTATTTCGCGAGTTGGTAACGTCCATGGTGTCAGCTTTTACCGCGCGGGCAAAGGAGGTTTACGGTGTCAGATGAGACAGCAGCATTTACGGTTGAGGTCATTTATGCATTGCCGCATCAACAGAAGGTGATCCCGGTTTCCGTACTGCCTGGGGCAACGTTTTTTGATGCGGTAAAAAAGAGCCGCATAGCGGAGTTTTTTCCGGAGATCGATTTGGAGCATATCAAACTCGGTTGTTTCAGCCATCAGGTGAAACCGGGAGATGTGCTGCAGCCGGGACAGCGTGTGGAAATTTATCGCGCATTAATTGCCGATCCTAAAGATGTACGGCGTAAGCGCGCGGAAAAAGCCAAAGAGGAAGGTCGGCTGAATAAAATTACCGGGGCTAAAATTTCCTGATGGAACATGAACAACAAGCGCCATTAAGGCGCTTGTTTGCTTTTGGGTGAAGCTAAGCGGGGATTATTTCCCGTGCTCGGCGCCGGTGGTTACGCTACCTGGCAGGGCACTTTTATCCAGTGGCGTTTTGAACTCGTCACTCAGCTTGTAGTCTCCCGTTACCGATACCAATTTGTCATTGTTGAAATGGGCAATGAGTTCTTTATGGCTGATGCTGGCATCGCGGCCGCTCTTGTAATAGTACACATAGTACCAGGTGTCATCGGCAAAGCTGTCCCGTAACACCGGTCGCCCCAATACGTATTCAACCTGGGCCTTGGTCATGTCTATACGCAGTTTTTCAACCTGTTGGGTTTCCATGTAATTGCCCTGGGGGATATCTGGCTTATAGACCAACCAGTCCATCACACCACAGGCGCTGAGTGACAGGGAGAGGGCTGCGGCGCCCATAAGAGTAAGGCTCTGTTTCTTAATTGACATTTGGATGGCTGCTTCCTGAAAAACTGCGGCTCATGATAACCAAGCCGCAATATCAAACACAAGGATTATTGACCGGGGAAAGTTCACCCAAGATTTGACTGGACGATGGACGATTAGTTCCATTGCAGAACAATCAAAATTAAGGGCCAAATTTTTTATTATTTTGTAATAACATAATGGTAATTTGCCAAATCATGCATGTGTTTGACTATTGCTTGCAAAAACCGGGTTAACTTCTCAGAATTGAACGCGGCCATGTTTTTGCTAATAAAGGATTGGTGTAAGTAGATGGGAAAAGGAAGTCTCGTGTGTGTGGGTACCGGCCTGCAACTGGCGGGTCAGGTGACCGTGATGGCCAAAAGCCATATCGAACAGGCGCAACAGATTTTCTCCTTGATGCCGGATGGCTTCAGCCAGCGCTGGCTGACCACCTTGAATGACCATGTTGTGGATCTCCAGCAGTTTTATGCCAAGCCGGGTGAAGTCAAAAACCGCCGCATAACTTACGCGCAAATGGTGGCAGCCATAATGGCCTCGGTGCGTGCAGGCAAACGGGTGGTTGGCGTGTTTTATGGGCATCCTGGTGTATTTGCCTGTGTGCCGCACATGGCCATTGCACAAGCGCGCGAGGAGGGGTATCGAGCCACCATGGAGCCTGGCATTTCTGCAGAGGACTGTCTCTGGGCGGATTTGGGCATTGATCCGGGCAATTATGGCTGCCAGAGCCTGGAAGCCAGCCAGTTGATGTTTTTTGCGCATCAGTTGGATAATGTGGGTTATGTTCTATTGTGGCAAATTGCCCTGGCAGGAGAGCATACCCTGACGGGATTTTCTACCACAGCGGCACGCTTGGCCATTTTGGTTAAGTTGCTACAGAAATGGTATCCCCTTGATCATCAAGTATGTTTATATGAAGCTGCCAACTTGCCCATAGGCACATGTCGGGCACAATGGATTGGTTTAGAAGAATTGCCAGCGGCAACACTCAATGCCATTACCACCTTGGTGATCCCGCCAGTGAGACAATTGCAATATAACCTGCAGGTGTTACAGCAATTGGGATTAACCCCTGCGGATCTTGGATAACGCCACATAAGGAGATGTGATGGAAGCTTTACAGACGTTTTTAACCAAAATGGGTGAAGATGCCGGATTTTGTGCCGCGTTTTATCAAAACCCTCAACTCATTTTAAAGCAAAGTGGTTTGTGCGCCGAATATGCCGATGCCGTACAACGTCAAGATTGTGCTGCAATCAAGGCACTGATGGGGGATGATCACATGCCGTTCTTAATTGTTAATCATGGTAATAAACTGTAGTTTTTTTCGTTGTGGCATCATTGTTCTTTTACTGCTTCTAGGGGGCGGTAAACTGTTTGCCGCCCCGGTGGATGACATCGACATCTCGTTGGAAGAGTTGGAAAACCTGCTAAAACGGGATGTGTCTGCCGCACGTTTGCAAATAGAGATGCTAACGCCCCAACTGGCATCGTTTACTTCGGAGCAGGCCGCCAGGCTACTGATTGCGTCTGCCATCAGCCACATTTTTAATGGGGAGTTTGACAATGCGCTGCAACTCCTCACACGCGCTGAAACCAAAGCCAGCAGTTATCGCTATTTAATTCAAATATATAATTATCGTGCTACTTGTCTTATTGGTTTGCGCCGTTATCAGGACGCGCTCATTGAGATGAACCGCAATCTTAATTTGCTGGAAAAACTTGATGATCCCATAGAAAAACGGGATGCCTATCTGCGTGTTGCCAACCTTTATGATGAGCTGGAAGCCTATGACGAAATGGGGTTGTATGCCAATCGGGTGCTGAGTTTGGCCGATGAGCAACAAGACAGCAAAGCACGCTGCTATGGCATTTTTCTGTTATCCGTCTCGCAAAACGGACGAGGGCGCTTGAAGCAGGCGGAAGCGGGCTTGAAACATGGCCTGGCATATTGCACCGAGCATGGTTATTCACTGATGAGCGCCATGATGAATAAGGCATTGGGGGATACCGCCAGGCAACTGGCCGATTATCAGAGCGCCCAGCATTATTTGCACACGGCTCTTGAGCAGTATCAACAATTCAATTTTGTCACCGAACTGGTGAGCACCCGGGCCTTATTGGCGAAAGTGTCACTGGCGCTTGGGGATCATGTTCAGGCGGAGGCAATGGCCCGGCAGGTACTGGAAACGGAACACAGCAGCCATTATTTTGCCTCTAGGCGCGATGCTTTCAATGTCATGGCGCAGCTCTCGGCAAACCGTGCCGATTTTGCAAGCGCATACCATTATCAACAGCAGTATGTGGCGCTGAGCAGCAAGTTGTTTAATGAGCGCCGGGTGAAGGCGTTGGCATACCAGGCGGCAAAATTCAGTACCAATGAACGGGAGCAGGAGCTCAAACTGCTCAATAAAGAGCGGGAGTTACTGTTAACCCGGGAAGCGCTCCGGGAGCAAGAGCACAACGATATGGTGATGCTGGCCAGTTTCCTCAGCATCGTGATTATGCTGCTGACTTTTTTTGCTTACTGGGGCTGGCAGCAAAAACGAAAATTCATGAAGCTGTCGCTGTATGATCCGCTAACGGGGATTTTCAACCGTGCGACGGCACAACGGATGGCGGATGAGCAGTTTGTGCAGGCCATGAGTCGTGATGCCGCTTTCAGTGTCATTCTGTTTGATATGGATAACTTCAAACAGATTAATGATCGTTTTGGCTATGGTTGCGGAGATTGGGCTTTGAGCCGGGTTGTGGCCACGGTGCAGCCGCTGTTACCGCGCAAACACATCTTTGGGCGTTCCGGTGGCGAAGAGTTCATGGTGGTTATGCCCCATATTAACGCTTTGGCTGCATTGTCGCTGGCCACCGCCTTGCGCCGTGCCATTGCCGAGATCTCCAGTCGTCACAGTGGCCATCAATTCGTGTTTAATGCCAGTTTCGGAGTGAGTAGCCGCACCCCGGATGACTTAAGCGTAGAGCCGCTGCTTAACCGGGCTGACAAAGCATTGCAACAGGCAAAATCCGCCGGTGGAAATCAGGTGTGTTCAGCACCGGAAACCCGCCCTGCAAAAGCCGATGCTGAATGATGATTGAACGGATAACGGATTGCCGTGAAAAGTTAAGATAAGCATTTATTATCAGATGCTGTTTTGTTTATACTGAACTCCCCTAAAGGCCGCGACTGACATCCCCCATTGGCCAGGTTAACCACATGTTGTGATGTTCCCCATCTGCTGTTTGCTCATTGGCAACCTGCCGGATTTCGGTCGCCATCCGCCCTGAAAAATCGCCCTATCATTTTATCTGCTGGTTAAGGAATCCTGATGGAACAGGACAATATATTCGTTTCAACCCTGCTGTTTTTACTGGCAGCGGTGGTGTTGGTGCCGCTTGGAAAACGCTTTGGTATCGGGCCGATTTTATCTTATCTGGCCGCTGGCGTTATGTTGGGGCCAACAGGCATCGGGGTGGTTTCTGAGCCGGGTTCAGTGTTGCATTTTGCCGAATTCGGCGTGGTGCTCATGCTGTTTATCATGGGGTTGCAATTAAGCCCCGGGAAATTGTGGGAGCTGCGCAGTGCCATTTTTGGGCTTGGCAGCAGCCAGTTGCTGTTGTCATGGGCTGCGGTTGCGGTTTTTTCTGCTTATGTGGGGTTGCCCTGGCCGTCAGCCATCATTGTGGGCGCTGCGTTATCGCTGTCATCCACCGCGTTTGCAGTGCAATTGATGTCAGAGCAACGGTTAATGACCACGCCCATCGGCCGTGACGCTTTCGGGGTGCTGTTAATGCAAGATTTGGCCGTTATCCCCATGTTATTGCTCACGGTGTACCTCGACCCCAATTCCGCGGATGTCAGCCACCGGGCCGTGCCCTGGTACTGGACGTGTCTGGCGCTTTTGGGCTTCTTGTTAATGGGAAAATACTGGCTCCCCAAATTATTGCAGTTGGTGGCAACCTGTGGCGTTCGGGAGGTGCTCACCGCTTTTGCCCTGTTGTTGGTGATGGGCAGTGCGGCCCTGATGGCCTGGTTGGGGCTGTCTTCGGGCATGGGGGCTTTTTTGGCCGGTGTCCTGTTGGCGAACTCCAGTTACCGCCATCAGTTGGAAACGGATATCGAACCTTTTAAAGGCTTGTTGTTGGGACTGTTTTTCATGGCTGTTGGCATGAGCATGGACTTAAGCCTGTTGTTGAAAGAACCCTTTTTACTGGTAGGGCTGCTCATTGGCATGCTGACGGTAAAAACCCTAGTACTGGTGGTGCTGGGAAAACTCCGGCGTCATTCATGGCGCAGCAGTGTGGCACTGGGGCTGATTTTGGCTGAAGGGGGAGAGTTTGCCTTTGTGTTGTTATCCCAGGCGCATCTTTCCGGATTGTTGTCGCAACAGCTGAGCCAAACCCTGGTGCTGGTGATAGGGTTGTCAATGGCGGTCACGCCTTATCTGTTGCGCGCATTTCGCGCCAGGGCTACCGCTGCCGAAGAGCCGCAACGCCTGGCGGATGTGATTGAACCCGGTGAAAGTGAAGTGGTGATTGCCGGTTTTGGCCGTATGGGGCAAATTACCGGGCGCATATTGGCGTCTTCCGGGATCCCTTTTGTGGCACTGGATAAAGATGCACGCCACGTGGATGTGGTCAGGCAGTTTGGCGGGGAGGTCTATTTCGGCGATGCCAAACGGCTGGACATGTTGCTCTCTGCCGGGCTGACCAAAGCCCGGGTGGTGTTGATAACCGTTGATACCGTGGAAGACTCATTGCAGATTGTCAGTCAGGTACAAACACATTTTCCCCATGTGACCATTGTGGCCAGGGCGCGAGATCGCAACCACGCTTACCGCTTGATGAGCCTGGGGGTTACCCGAGTATTTCGGGAAACCTTTGGCTCGGCATTAAATGCCAGCGAAAGTGTGCTGCAAACCTTGGGCATGTCACAGGTGCTGGCGGCGGAGCGGGTGCGGATTTTTGCCGAGCACGATAAGGCACAGGTTGTCGCCGGGGCTGAGCATAAAGACGATTTCAAGGCGCTGATCCGCTTGTCCAACAAGGGTAAGGCCGAGTTGGCGTCATTGATGCGTGCCGACCGTGATAAAGGGATCTAGCCTTTTGTCGCAGGACGTTTGCTGAAAAAAGCCGTTATGCAGCATTTCATGGCGGTTTTTTTATTTTTCCGATAAAAAGTTTAAAAATTTTCCAGATTGACCAGCGCGGCAGGGTTTGTTGTTCAACTTATCTCAGCCGTTATTCATCTGTTACCGCACTACTCTTGCCTTAAGTTTACGTCAACGTAAGTTTAAAACGCTCGTATTGTTTTTTAATGCCAGAAGATTATTTTAATCTTTTGTTTTTAAACGCCTTTATGGTTTGACTGCCAGGTGAGACTGTAACGCCATACATTTTTTTCTTTGCACCATATCACATTAATTTGCTGTCAAAAAATCCCAACACACGTAATAAATTTACGTAATTAATTACATTTCATTATTTTTGGTCAAGATGTCTGACAAATTTCAGCAAGAGTATGAGTAAAACATGATTTATTTTAAAAAATCATTATAAAACATAATATTGAAAATAAATTTATCGTTTGGTAATACCAATTTTTTAGCAAGCAGTCACACTTTCATGTGACCTTTTGGCTATTGCATTGTTTATTTTTTGTCGATAGGTTTTGGTTTTAAAAGAACATGTGAAAAATTTGTTTCAACGACTTTTTAAACCAGGAGGCTGCCATGCAAGAGACTGCTGAACGCCCAACCACCACGGGTGGATTGGAAATGAAAGGGAATCCTATTAATGGACAAGAGCGGGTATTAACAGAAGGTGCCCATGCGTTACTACAGGCGTTGTGTCAGGAGTTTGCTGCTGAAGTCGAGACATTACTGGCACAGCGTAAACAGCGCCAGCAACGGATTGATGATGGTGAGTTGCCTGACTTTTTGCCTCATACCCAAGCCATACGTGATGGTGATTGGCAAATCCGCGGGATCCCCGATGATTTGCAGGACCGACGGGTAGAGATCACAGGTCCAGTGGATCGCAAGATGATCATCAACGCCCTGAATGCCGGGGTGAAGGTTTTCATGGCGGATTTTGAGGATTCTTTGGCACCGAGCTGGGAAAAACTGATCCAGGGACAGGTGAACCTGCAAGATGCCGTGCGTGGTGAAATTGAATACACCGCCCCCGAAACGGGCAAGCATTATCAGCTGTGCGATAACCCGTCCGTATTGGTGGCCCGGGTTCGTGGCTTGCACTTGCCAGAAGATCATCTGCTGTTTAACGGCAAACCCATTCCCGGGTGCCTGTTCGATTTTGCCATGTATTTCTTCCATAACTACCGGCCGTTGTTAGCCAAGGGCAGTGGTCCTTACTTTTACATTCCCAAACTGGAGAGCCATCTGGAGGCCCGCTGGTGGGCAAAGGTGTTTGCCTTTGTGGAAGAGCGTTTTTGTTTGCAGCCCGGCACCATTAAGTGCACCTGCCTGATTGAAACCTTACCGGCAGTGTTCGAGATGGACGAAATCCTCTATGAGCTGCGCTCCAATATCGTGGCCCTTAACTGCGGCCGTTGGGATTACATTTTCAGCTACATCAAAACCCTTAAAAACCATCCGGACAGGGTGTTGCCTGACCGTCAGCAGCTAGGCATGGACAAGCCGTTTCTCAGTGCCTATTCACGGCTGTTGATTAAAACCTGCCATAAACGCGGTGCCTTGGCGATGGGCGGCATGGCGGCTTTCATTCCGGCAAAGGATCCACAGGTGAATGCCAAAGTGCTGGAGCGGGTACGGGCGGATAAAGAGCTGGAGGCCCGTAACGGACACGATGGCACCTGGATTGCCCATCCCGGTCTGGCGCAGATTGCCCTGGAAATTTTTGATGATTACATGGGGAAAGACAGGCCAAACCAACGGCATATCACCCGTGATGTGGATGCACCCATTCTGGCCTCAGAGCTGCTGGCACCTTGTGACGGCACCCGTACCGAAGAAGGGATGCGGCTGAATATCCGCATCGCCTTGCAATATATTGAAGCCTGGATTGGCGGCAATGGTTGCGTGCCCATTTATGGGCTGATGGAAGATGCGGCCACCGCGGAAATTAGCCGTACCTCCATCTGGCAATGGATACGCCACGGCAAGTCGCTGAGCAATGGCAAACCGGTCACCAAGGCCCTGTTTCGCGACATGCTCACAGAGGAACTGGCCGGCGTAAAGCAGGAAGTGGGAGAGCAGCGTTTTAGCCATGGCCGGTTTATTCAGGCTGCGGCATTACTGGAAGAAATTACCACGGCTGATGAGCTGGTGGATTTTCTCACCTTGCCGGGTTACCGGCTGTTAAACGAAGAGTCCAGCATCCATTGACAGGACGCCATCTGTAAATTTTAACCATCGGTTGGGGCCGATGCGTAACTTGTGAGGAGTATAACGATGACTGAGGCAAGCCAAATGAATCGCCAGCAGCAGATTGCTGCCCTGAAACAGGATTGGGCTGAAAATCCACGTTGGGAAGGCATTCGCAGACCCTATTCTGCTGAAGAAGTAGTGGCATTGCGGGGCTCTGTAGTACCGGAAAACACCATTGCCAGCATGGGCGCCGAAAAATTGTGGTCGCTGATAAACGGTGCGGCGCGCAAGGGGTATGTGAATTCTCTGGGCGCCTTGACTGGCGGCCAGGCCGTGCAGCAGGCCAAGGCCGGCATTGAGGCCATTTATCTGTCGGGCTGGCAGGTGGCTGCCGACGCCAACCTGGCCGGTGCCATGTATCCGGATCAATCCTTGTATCCGGCCAATTCGGTGCCTGCCGTGGTATCGCGCATCAACAACGCCTTTCGCCGTGCTGACCAAATTCAGTGGAGTCAGGGCATTGATGCTGAAAACGAAGCTTTCACCGATTATTTCTTGCCCATCATCGCTGATGCCGAAGCAGGATTCGGCGGGGTACTGAACGCTTATGAACTGATGAAATCAATGATTGAAGCCGGCGCCGCCGGGGTGCATTTTGAAGATCAGCTGGCGTCAGTCAAAAAATGCGGTCACATGGGCGGCAAGGTGTTGGTGCCAACCCAGGAAGCGGTGCAAAAACTGGTTGCGGCGCGCCTGGCAGCAGACGTGGCAGGGGTCAATACGCTGGTGGTTGCCCGTACGGATGCCAACGCTGCCGATTTGCTCACCTCCGATTGCGACCCGTACGACAGTGATTTCATTACCGGCGAGCGCACTGCCGAAGGTTTTTACCGGGTGCGTGCCGGGCTGGATCAGGCCATTGCCCGTGGTTTGGCGTACTGTCCGTATGCGGACATGGTGTGGTGTGAAACCGCCAAGCCTGATTTGGCAGAAGCCCGCCGCTTTGCTGAAGCCATTCATGCCAAGTTCCCCGGGAAATTGCTGGCCTATAACTGCTCGCCATCCTTTAACTGGAAGAAAAATCTGGATGACGCCACCATTGCCCGCTTCCAGCAGGAGTTGTCGGACATGGGCTATAAGTACCAGTTCATTACGTTGGCTGGCATCCATAACATGTGGTTTAACATGTTCGATTTGGCTTACGAATATGCCCAGGGCGAAGGGATGAAGCACTATGTGGAAAAAGTGCAGCAGCCGGAATTTGCCGCCGCCGAGAAAGGCTACACCTTTGTGGCACATCAGCAGGAGGTGGGAACCGGTTACTTTGATAAGGTGACCAATGTTATTCAGGGCGGGATGTCTTCCGTTACCGCATTGACCGGGTCCACTGAAGAAGATCAGTTCTGAGTCGGTCGTGATTGATGAAAAACGGCGCATTTGCGCCGTTTTTTTGTGGCTGGACGACAAAACGCCGGTAACAAGGTGTTAAAAACATGTAAAATTAACCATATGGGAGAAGGTTGCTCAGCCACGCCATACGCTTTTTATCAGACAACAACCAGTTGAAGGTGAGGGGTTGAAAACAAACTTACAAGGTGCAGATCATTGGGTGCGTCGTATCAGCGAGCAGGAGATGCCGGCCTTGGGCTCGATGATCCGTACCCTGGAGCAGTTGGCAAAAGATGACGTGTCATCCATGGGGGTGCTGGGCCGCAGCATCATGCACGACAATGCGCTCACGTCACGGGTGCTGCGGGTTGCCAATAGCGCCATCTACAACAAAGGGATAAGCCAGGTGACAACCCTCAGCCGTGCCGCCGTGGTACTGGGGTTTGATGTCATTCGCAACATCTGCATTACCGCCAAGCTGCTTACCAGCTTGCTGGAAAACCATAATATGTCAGCAGCGGTGTATCAGCGTTTGTTGAAGCTGATGGCGCAGTCATTCCAGTCCGCCATGCTCACCAAGATGATGCTGGCGGATCATGATGAAGAGTTGCAGGAAGAAGCCTTTATCGCCTCACTGCTTTACCATCTGGGTGAAAGCGCCTTTTGGAGCGTGGCGGGAGCCGCCGCCGATGAACTGGATGCCCTGTTGGCCGACAGTCACGACAGCCTGGCGCGTTTGCAGGTATCCCGGGATTTTCTGGGGTTGTCTTTCAACCAGCTTACCCAAGGGCTTGCTCGCAATTGGGGGTTGGGTGAGCTGCTGATGAAATCCCTGCAACATCCCAACGAGCGTACTCCGGAAGTCCGCACCATTTTTCTGGCCAACAAGCTCAGCGAGGCCATGAGTGATCCCCATTTGCCCGCAGCAGAATTACAGCAGCGTTTACAGCAATGCGCCGCCTTGATGCAACTGCCTGCGGCTGAGTTTCAGCAACGCTTGCAAGAATGTCTGGACGCCACCAAACGGCTTACGGTGGATTACGGGGCCACGGCGTTAATCAAGCATCTGCCCCAGGCCCAATCGCTGGAGGCGGCGATGCAATCGGCACCCGCCGCCCCCAAAGAGGCGGACACTTCCGCCTTGCTGGAGGGCTTGCGGCAGTTGACCGCACTGGCGCAGCACAAACCCGATTTCAATCAGGTTATCCATTTGGCGTTGCAAGGGATGCTGGATGGGGTGGGGCTTGATAGGTGCGCAGTATTGCTGTTGTCGCCCAATCGGCAACGGTTGCAACCGCGGGTCACCCTTGGGGACGCTGCGGATGACATGCGGCAACATTTTGTGCTGTCATTGCCCGAGCAAATGCTAACCACTTGCCTGAGCCAGCCCTTGGGCAGTTGGCCAGGGCATGACGCCGCACCCAAAGATGCCCATGGTTTGTTGCCTGTTAGCGGCTACCTGATGGCGCCGTTGTGTGTGGAAAACAAAAGTGTGGGGATTTTTTACGGCGACCGCCAGAGCAGCGGTCGCAGTGTGTCGCAAGCGGAGCTTGATAGCTTTACCCATGTGGCGCTGTTGGCAAATCTCTGCTTTTCGCTGGCATTCAGGAGCTTTTAGCCGCTTTTTTGCGAAACACCTTTATCTGATCGGTAATTCGGGGCACCAAGTTATTGGGAATGGGAAAACTTAAATGGTATTGCAGGATTTTCCAGCCATCGGGGGTTAATACAATGGTGCCCGTGCCGCGGCACAAACCGTAATTGCTGTTTTGCAACAGTTCATCAAACACCACCACATCGCCATGACGCACCAAGGTGCGGGATTGGGGGAGGTAATGCCATCCTTGGCTGCGCTTGGCGTAATCGTAAAAGTCTTTCATGTTCCAATGCTCGGTAATGTCGGTGCCAATGAAACCGGCATCTTCGGTAAATAACCTGAAATACTGTTGCCAGTCTGCTGCCGCGGCGCTCTGATGCAGTTGCTCCAGCACCGCATCGGCCGGCGCGGTCTGTGGATTGCGGGTCACTTGCTGCAGGGGCGTTTGGTTGGCGTGGGCACTGACAATAACCCCTTGGGTGAACATGGCGCCCAAGAGCAGGGCTTGGGTTAACTTTCTGAAACCTAACATAATAATTATCCTTAATTTTTTATCTCAAGTTTAGGCAGGTTACGCTGCGGATACCAGTGCGCAATACGCGGTTAGTCGTGTTTCGGGCAAAAAAAAGCTGACAGCAAATGATGATGGGCTGTCAGCGGATTGGTAGGAGCCAATATGAACTCAAGGGAGGAAAAAGTCTTACTCCACCATAAATTGTTGATATAACAGATGGCGTTGTTGTGTGCTCAGTTGTTCAAAATAATGGGTTAAAAAGCGTAACATCCGCGACTTTGACACGCCGGCATCCTCTGCCAGGATTGACAATTGCCCAATGCTTATCTCACCCAGGGTAAAGGTGGCCCGTCTTAACGGCACATGCCTACCGGAAAATGGCAATGGGGTGCCGGCGGTTGCTCCGTGACGGTGCAGGCTGATGATATTGCCGTTGTCGGCAGTTTTGTCAGGCACTGCGCTGCGAGTGGTGCCAAAGGCATAAAACAGTGCATCTTCAATGAAATCATCCACTGATAGCTGCGCCATGGTTGCACCGCGATTACATGGTGTAGCGTTTTTCTTTAGATCGGCCAGTCCCATACGGCGCCCCCATAGCTGTGACTTTCATGTCCATAAATTGTTTGCGCAGTGCGCTGGCATCCTGTGCCTGTAACATTTCGCAGGCAATGGCGCGAATTTCATCAGCCGCTTTGCCGCTGGGGTCGATTTCCAGCACGGAACGGCCTGACTCTTCGCTGTCATCATAAATATTGCGGCTGTAAGTGACCCCGTCCAGCACATGGATGTCGTAGGTACGGCAAACCTCTTTGGCTTCCTCTATGCGTCCTGCCTGATTGGGCAAACTCGGGCATTGGGTGATCACAAACGAGGCCTGCATTTTGGGGTTGATCATCATGCAGGTGGCCACCACGTCATCCATGTGGCTGACGGTTTTAAGATCCCGGCGTTTGGGGCGCAATGGCATGAGGACATGAGATGCCACTGACATGGTGGCTCGCAGGGCAAGGTTGTCCTGACCACCGCAGTCAACAATCACCACATCGTAATGCTGCTCCAGACTTAACAGGTCGTTACGAATTTTACCGTACAGCTGCACACAGTTGATGCTGGCCAGTTCCGTTTGCTGATTGCGCGCCTGTATCCAGTCAGACGTGGTGCGTTGCGGGTCACAATCCACCATAATCACCGCCGCGCCGCAGTCCCTTGCCAAAAATACGGCGATATTCTGGGCGATGCAGCTTTTGCCGCTACCGCCTTTTTCGCCTCCAACCAATATGATCATGGCTTATTCCTCTGCTGTATTTATTGGCAACATGGTGTTGGCCGCTGCCAAAAGCAGCGGTCGTTTTATGTTTGTCACCATTATTGTTAAAGGTGAATGGGTTATAGTCAACTATATGATTTTTATGTGAATTAGAGGTTCTCCTCTGTCATTTTTTTGGCAAATCGCTAAATGGTGCCGTTTTTGTGACGCGTTAATTTTTTGTGAAATTAGTAATTTTAATCAGTCACTTAATATGGCTTGAATCGCCATAAAGTTGTTGTTGTGCCCTTTTTCGGTAAAAATGCAACGAGTCTTGGTTTTGTTTAATTCTTTATGGAATAAAAACAAAATATAAGAAATAAAATATTATATAAAAAATATGTAAAAAAACCGGAGATTGGCGTCTAACGCTTTAGTCTCCAATCCGGCGATATGTTGGTTAAGGTGAAGGGTGACAGATGGAGCAGCAGCAATTGCTGGTGGAAGCGATTAACCAGACAATGCCTTTTGGCAAATATGCCGGCAGAAAACTGCTGGCGTTACCTGAGCCCTACCTGGTATGGATGCATGGCCAAGGTTTTCCGGCTGGCAAACTGGGGCAACAGCTCGCATTGGTGTATGAGGTGAAACTCAATGGGCTGGAGGGCATGTTACGCCCTTTGCTGCGGCCGTAAGTGGCAACACAAGCGCAATGAAAGTGTGACCCCCATGAGTGATTTATAATGTAAGCCATGCTTTAATGGCTTTCGGTTTTATTGACAACAGGAATTGATTCACATGGTAAAACTGGCAAAAGTCCTGGCAACTGCCGCGATGATCTTCGGTATTTCAATGTCTGCATGGGCAATGGGCAAAGTGCATGAAGGCACCATTGTTGACACAATGAACAGCGGTGGTTACACCTATGTCCAGGTGCAAGAAGGTGACAACACTTTCTGGGCTGCCGGTCCGCAGGTGAAAGTCGACAAGGGCGATAAAGTGCAAGTGGTTGAACAGATGTGGATGACCAACTTCACCAGCAAAACCCTGAAGCGCACTTTTGACAAACTGATGTTTGTTGGCGAAATCGCGAAGAAATAAGTTTTAGTACGAAAATATCCCAAATGCCCGGTAATGATCTCAGCGTCGTTACTGGGCATTTTTAAGGAAAACGGTAGAAAAAACTGTTGGAGAGGAATAAAGTTACATACTGAACAACCAAGAACTCCAGCTCGTACCGTTCTAGATTAAATATGACCAAAAATAAAGATTCATACTAATTGCCACAACTTAGTCCGAACCGTGCCACAACCGAGTATTAAAGTATCATACTCCTTGTGGCTTACTTCGGGACATAAACGTGATAGACCCTTTACTCTAATTTAGTGATTTCGGATTATCAAAAGTATCGAAGCAATAATCCTGTTGCGAACTTTTGGCCACAACACTTTACTAAAACATAAAGTGTACTTCGAATAGTTCATCATTAGCTTCTTAACATATGCTCTTCAGCGTCTCGCTTTTCTTCATATTCAATTTGATGGTCAATATTCTCTATGAAACCTATTGCCCAATTTCTCACTTTGATATTCGTATGTTCGGTCAAAGTTTGAAGTATTTTTTTATCAGCTTCTAAATATGGGATTAAAGAACCAGACCATGATCTACTTGAAAAATTGGCAGATATTTCACTTAGAAATGGCTTGCTATCAGAATACTCATTCAATAATTCAATCATTAACGGGTTTACTACGCGTTCTTCACCATGCGAGATAAACATCGAAATTGCTCGGCCAACTATAAGAAGAGCAACATCATCTTTACACCAAGCAACAACAACCTCTGGATCTATTATATCAAAAATACTGCGATCTCTTTTTTTATAAGATTTACCACTACCAAGTAAGTCAATTAAATGATACGGATTAATTGCATTTCCATCAGTAAACTTATTAGAAATCTCAGGCCAGATATAATCACCGTGCACTTCGAAAGCTCTATAGAAAGCATTACTTAAGTAATCCCATAAATCAGAATAATGGATCTTATTTCCGCCAACTTGTTCAATAATATGCAAACATAGTTGCAATGCGAATTCAGCGTCTTCCGACTTTAATAATCGTTCAACGGAATTTAACCAATGGTAACTATCCGAATGGCGAGTCTTATCTTCTTTTTTGAAAGAAACATTAAGGACTAAATGGGCTAAAGTCTCTTTTAACTGAGTAAAATCCAAATCATTACGACCATGTGTGTACATGTTCATATTATCCAGTGCTACCCAATTTGCTGTTGCATCAATTTTGCTCAGTGACATGCAAAATCGAGATATTTCCTTTTCAGTTAAATGCTCAGTTGCACATCCATAAGCAAGTGTGGAGGCTGAATAACTAGGGAGTTTTTCTTCAGCTATCAATCTAATAAAAACATCTAAATGAGAAATCTCAAAGCGACCAGTACGTATCGCTTCTGGATAATATTCAATAAGCATTTTATCTGAACCTATTAACTCGATTATTTCTTTCCATTCAGCAGGTTCCTTTATATTAAGTCCGTACAATAAACCAGAAAGGAACTGAGTATTAATAATGTTATGCTTACGCAAATAGTCGAGGGTTGCATTGACTAGTTCCACTGTATTATCTGTTTCTAGAATTAAATGTTTTGCAAAAACCAAACTTTGTTTCTGCTCAGGAAAGTTCATCAAGAGTTCAAAATGTTGATACAAATCAGCAAGCCTATTTTTAAGAGCTATTGCTAGTTTCTTGGCATCTTCTGCTGCCATATCAATATAGTGACCATTGTCGTCTTTTACATGTTCTCTTGATGGATTAAGTACGACTAATTTCAACTGTTCTTCAATGCTATCTTCATCGGGGGACAATAACTTTTCCCATGACTTCAAAAGATCGATTTGTTCTTCATTCATTCCTTTAGCATCATAAAGTAAAGCATGAGTTATCGATTGGGCTGCGGCAGGCCAGTATTTACCTGTAAGCTTGATTACTTCTTTAACAAAAATGTCCAGTTTCTCCAGTATTTTGTATCGGATTAACCCTCTAATTTCATGACCTAATGCATCTTTAACCTGTTCAACCAAGTGTCCACGTTTAATAATCACAAGTAGTATATCTAATAAATACTGCCAATAATTGTAAATTTCTTGATATGTTTTTGGATGCCATTCTTTTAATTCTGGCTTAGTGCCTTGAAACTCTGCCCCTATTGTTCTGGTGCCGCCATGAGTGTCCATTGCTGTTTTAATTGCGTCAATTATTACAATATCTGCACTTTCTAATTCCAGGGCAATAGCTTTATTCAAAACTGCCAGTCTTTCGTCAAAATCAGCCTCAGTACCAGATAATTGCAAGCGAAATAATTGCGAGAATTGCCCCAATGCATTATTGCTATAATTTTCGTTTTCAAACTGCGCAAATTTAAATAAAGTCCATGCACTTTTATCAAAGCAGGATTTATGAAAAACAAGCATCTCCAACGCCCATACTAAGTTTCGTCTTACATCGCCATTTATATCGAGTATTTCTCTATCAGTTAATTGCGAAATAACTCTGTGTAACTGATTATTTGTAACGGCAGGGTTCACTTCAACTAATGCGCGGAAAAGTCTTGAACCCTGCTTAGACAGCAACAATTCCGCTTGGCCGAAAGGGTTATTGGCAGCACAAAAAGTTTCAACAAACGATTGCACATTTATCGAAGAGTCTAAGTATCTTATTTGATCGCAAAAACTATCGTGCAGCATAGTAGGCAGATTGGAGACAATCTCATTTTGTCTATCAAATGCACTTGTATTCCACCACTCCATAGCCAAGTTTAAAGCTAATGGTTTAGGGACAACACGAGCTAAGCTTCCAGTACAATTAATCAACTCTTTCTCGTTGAAGGTCATAATTGTATTTTCGAAGGTAATCTGGTCTGTTCCTGCGATATGCTTTAAAAATTCAGCATCTTCATTAACTTCATCTCTAACCCCTTTCTGAAATCTAAAATAATCGAAAAGAGAAAAGACTTTTAGTAACTCTCTAGCTTGGTCACTCAGAGTACCGTCACCATTTATTAACTTTTCTACAAGGTTGGATTCATCAAATTTAGTAGTAACACGCCCATCTTGCTGTAATTCCTTGGTGGTCAATTGTGCCAGCAGAGGAAACCCCTCAATAAACTTTTCTAACTGTTTTTTTGATGAAGGCTCAAGATCTGGAAGTCGAGCGTCGATAATATTTGAAATTTGCTCAGATTCTAATTTTTCTAATTTAATACGAATACTATTTGTTAACTTCTTCCCTTCTTCGTGATAGAAGTAAGTAGTAATTAGTTTTAGCGGTGAGTTGTTAACCTCAATAGCATTCGTCGCGAAGTTGTGTAATTCGACTGAACAGTTGTCTATTATAATAAACCCTTCAGCTCCATTTTCGGCTGCTGTTTTTACTGAATTTTTAACAGTGTGTACATTTTCAGCACCGCTAAAAATAATAAAATCACTATCTTTCAAATTATTTCTATTTTTATATTCAATCAATAGTCGAGATTTTCCTAAACCAGATAAACCAGTAAGTCTGACAAAACAGCTATTAGAGTTTATTGCTTCTGATAACGCCGAAAATGCTACTTTTCTTGGTTCATCTTCTTCATATGCAAGCTCATGCTTACGTTCATCATATTTAAGCCACTCTTTAATGGGCTTAGCTGCGTCTAAATTGAGCTTGCCGATGGAAGGTGAATTTTTAATAAATGACTTTAGCAATAAAACCTGTGTGTCACTTTCTGAGTTAGGCTTCACAATGGAGCTATGATTTACTCCATTTATTGTTTCGATAGGGTGATATCTAAATAGGCTTTTTGAACTAACGGAAGATACAACTGTTTCATTTGCATCGATAATGCTAAGTATGTTCAGTTTGTCACTTAATTTCTGATCTACCCAATCTTCATCTAAGGCGTCTAAATCACTAGAGTTATTAACAAGCGACTTCAAATGTCTGTTATTAAAAGCAATGAATTTACCTATATTTGCTAAGCTTGATCCGCCGTGAGGGACATCGAAGAAACATACCTTTTTGATGTTATGTATAGTTCCTAGTTTACTGAGTCTGATGAGAAGACGCTTAATAACCAATCCCCCCATACTATGGCCAACTAAAATGATTTCATCATTCGTAAGGTCACATCGAGCTTTTAAATCGCTCAGCAGGCCGTTTGCAATGTTTAAAATTGTAGGGGCTGGCTTATAGAATTGTTTTATGAAATGGGGTGATGTGTATCCATACTCAATGACTTTATGCTCTATATCTGGGTCATCAATTATATACTTTGGAAAATTCCCCCATGTTCTGTCTACCTGTCCACCTAAGCCATGGACAAAAATTATAAACTTACTCATCAGTTACTCCTTTAATTAAATGCTCCCCCCGAATTCAGATAATAAGTGCACCACTCATGGTTAAACGGTGAGAAGAGATCAACTGCCTGTAGGTGGTATTCTGTAATCGCCAAAAAACAGAAGTAGATACCATGAGTTACAAGCAGTTGATCGCAGGACAAAGATACCAGATCGAAGCCTACTTACGCGAGGGTTTCAGTTACCGGGAAATAGGCAAACGCCTGAATGTGAGCCATAGCACCATCAGTCGGGAAATTCGCCGTAATCGCCTTCGCGATTGCCATTACTTGCCAGAAGTGGCGCAGGCTAAGGCGGTTAAAAGACAATGTCAGGCTGCAAAATATGGTATCCCTGAAATGACGATGATATTTGTTGAGTTTGGATTGAACCAGAAATGGAGCCCAGAACAAATTGCTGGCGTGGGCAAAATCATCGGTTATCCAGTGAGTCATGAGTGGATTTATCGCTATGTACAACGCGATAAATTACGCGGTGGCAAGCTGCATAAGCAGTTACGTCAGAGTCGCCGAAAGTACCGCAAAGGCAATCGAGTAAAGCGCATGATAATCCCTAACAGAGTGGGCATTGAGCACCGCCCCAGCATCGTTGATGAGAAAAAGCGGTTTGGCGACTGGGAAGTCGATACAGTGCTAGGTCAACAGGGAACCGGCGCCATAGTCAGCCTAGTTGAGCGCAAAAGTAAGTTGTATCTGATACGTAAAGTGCCAGCAAAAAGCGCTGCTGAGGTTAGCCAGGCAATGGTGGGTATGCTGTGGCGCTATCGCCGTCACGTCCGGACCATAACAGCAGACAACGGCAGTGAGTTCTGTGAGCATGAATGGGTTGCCGAGAAGCTGAAAACAGATATCTATTTTGCTAACCCGTACTCATCATGGGAGCGGGGATTAAATGAGAATTTCAATGGTCTGTTGCGTCAGTACATCCGCAAAGGCACTGATTTACGCACAGTAACAGATAAGCAGATTGCTGATGTTGAGCGAGCACTAAATGCAAGGCCAAGAAAGTGTTTGGGATTTAAGCAACCCGCAGTCGTGTTTGAAGAATTACGCAGGACTGCTTAATTTGTTGAGTGGTGCACTTCGGAGTTGAATTCGCGCCTAAGATATGTTTGAGTGACAACATACTGGTACGGCCTGATATCTTTCGACACTCTGTAGCATAACTTAAATTTGGTCAACTTGATCTAACTAGATCGCTTGGGCAAGTTTGATTGTAACTAGCTTAGGGGCATAAACGATTTAGAAAAGGCAGTACACCGATGTGATCGCTGCCTTTCAGTATGAGTATGATTCTTTATTACTTAATATGAGACTTTATTACTCTCCCACAAAAACGCCATTCAGGATGCGTGATGGGGAGGAGAAAAAACGCTGAGGCAAGCCGTTATGCCGACTTTTTAATCTGTTGGAAATAACATTTTTTAGCCATCGATTGACTACAACCCCCGTAAAACACCAGTTATTCGTTTTAGGAAATCATGTAATAACATTTTTTCATGCTGCCGCAGGTTGTGCTGGGGTCATGCTGCATCAGATAATACATGCGCACTCAATAACATCAAGATGTGAAAGGATGTGGTGTTCATTTTCTTGAAGCATGTCATCTTTTTGGGGCAACGCACGGCAGTACGCGTTTCCCTTCGCCGTTCGTTAAAAAGAAACGACATCCTTTATCACGTCCGCATAGTGCGTAACAGTTGTATTGGCCTCGCTTGGTCAGACAAACGTTTGCCTGCTGTTCCGAGCAGAGTTTCAGCCATTTTTCATGACGGGAGCCTACGGGTTTTCTGCCCTGCGTGACTGTTTTAAGAGCGTTTGCCTGATGTGTATAGGCAAATACGAGGTCGTTTCAGGATATGCAGGAGTTCCTATGGATCCCAATTTAACCGATGATTCCCGTCGCCGCTTTGTCAAAGGGGCGATGTGGATGATCTCCGCCTCAACACTGGGGACTGGCGTCATGCTGTCGGCCAGCGCCAGCAATGCCCCCGAACTATCACAATACCAGCCCGTGTTTTTCACCCAGGATGAATGGCGCTTTATCTTGGCGGCCTGCGACCGGCTGATCCCGGCGGATGATAACGGCCCAGGCGCATTGCAAACCAATGTGCCTGTCTTCATCGATTTGCAGATGCAGGGCGATTTTGGCCAGGCCAAAGATTGGTACATGAAAGGGCCGTTTTTTGAAAACCTGCCTGCGGAGTACGGTTATCAGTCACCTCTTACCCCGGCGCAAACCTACCAAAAAGGGATTGGGGCTACCAATGCTTATTGCCAGCAACACTTGGGCCAGCAGTTTGCGGATTTGACCCACCAGCAGCAAGAGCAGGTACTGACCCAGCTGCAAGAGGATAAATTGCCCTTGAGCGGCGTGAGTGGCAAACAGTTTTTCGATTTCCTGCTGCAAAACACCAAGGAAGGCTACTTTGCCGATCCCATTCATGGCGGCAACAAGGACATGGCGGCCTGGAAGATGATTGGTTTCCCCGGTGCCCGCGCTTCTTATCTTGAGTGGGTGGATTTACACAATGTTCCCTATCCGATGGGGCCTGTAAGCATTAATGGAGATAGGGGGTAAGGATATGGCTCGGCAAGAAAAACCTGTAGATGTGGTATTGGTGGGGCTGGGCTGGACCAACTCCATCATGGGCATGGAGCTGGCGCAGGAAGGATTGGATGTGCTGGCGCTGGAGCGCGGACCGGATCGGGATACCGTACCGGATTTTGCCTACCCCAAAATGGCGGATGAACTGTCATACGGGGTGCGCTACAAACTGATGGCCAAACCGGCCAAAAGCACCATGACCGTGCGTCACAGCCTGACAGAAACCGCCGTGCCCTATCGGCATCTTGGCTCGTTTTTACCCGGTGAAGGCGTTGGCGGGGCCGGTACCCACTGGAATGGTCACACCTGGCGTCCCATGCCGGAAGAGCTGCGGCTGCGCAGTTACGTGGAAGAAACGTTCGGCAAGCACATCATCCCTGAAGACATGACTATTCAGGACTATGGGGTGACCTATGAAGAGCTGGAACCCCACTTTGATTTCTTTGATAAAGTGATGGGCGTGTCCGGTAAGGCCGGCAACCTGAACGGCAAAATCCAGGAGGGCGGTAACCCGTTTGAAGGCCCGCGCAGTAACGAATATCCGCTGCCCCCATTGAAACGCACCTTGAACGACGATCTGTTTACCCAGGCGGCCAAAGCCCAGGGATTGCATCCGTTCCCGCTGCCATCATCCAATGCTTCCGAGGCTTATACCAATCCATATGGCATGCAGCTTGGCCCTTGTAATTTCTGCGGTTTTTGTGAGCGCTACGGGTGTTTGAACTACTCCAAGGCCTCCCCTCAAACCTGTATTCTGGGGGCGCTGAAACAGCATAAAAACTTTGCCTACCGCACAGGTTGCGATGTGCTGAAGGTGGAACTGGCCGATGACAAGAAAACCGCCATTGGCGTGACTTACATTGACGCTAAGGGCGAAGAGGTCTTTCAGCCCGCCAAATTGGTGGTTTTGGGCACCTTTGCCTATAACAATGCGCGGCTGATGCTGCTGTCCGGCATTGGCAAACCTTACGATCCCGTCACCAATACCGGCACGGTGGGGCGTAACTATGCCTACCAGATGATGGGCGGCGCCACCCTGTTTTTCAAAGACAAAATCTTTAATCCGTTTATTGGTGCCGGCAGTAATGCCACCACAGTGGACGATTTTGCCATTAACCAGATTGATTTTGCCAAAGAAGGGTTTATTGGCGGTTCTTATCTGCTGGCGGCACAAACCAATGGCCAGCCCATCCGCAATCTGCCGTTGCCTCCCGGCACGCCAAGCTGGGGCGCCGGTTGGAAAAAAGCGGCCAAGGATTATTACGGCCATTCCATGAGCATCAGCTCTCACGGCTCCAACATGTCATACCGTGATTGTTATCTGAGCCTTGACCCCAATTACACCGATGATTACGGCCTGCCGTTATTGCGCCTGACCTTTGACTGGAAAGACAATGACTTGCGCATGACCCAGTTCATGAAGCGGAAAGTGACCTCGCTGGCACAAGGACTCTCACCGGATGCGCTGAAGGTGGCGTTCAGGGAGCTTGGCAGTCATTATGATGTGCGGCCTTATCAGTCGACCCATAATGTGGGTGGCGCCATCATGGGCACCAATCCCAATACCAGTGCGGTGAACCGCTATCAGCAGAGCTGGGACGTACACAATGTATTCGTGCTGGGTGCCAGCTCCTTCCCGCAAAACATCCAGTATAACCCCACCATGCTGGTTGGGGCGTTGGCCTACTGGTCTGCCAAGGCCATTCGCGAGCAATATCTTAAACATCCAGGTCCATTGGTACAGGCATAAGGAGCAGCAGATGAAACCGAATCTGAGCATGATGCTGTTGCCGCTCGCCATGTTGGCAGCAACTGAAGTACAGGCGTTTGACAAGGCAACCATTGCCAAAGGGGAATATCTATCAAGAGCGGGGGACTGTGTGGCGTGCCACTCCGTTGCCGGTGGCGAACCCTATGCCGGCGGTTTGGCCATTGACAGCCCGTTTGGCAAAATTTACTCCACCAATATCACCCCCAGCAAAACCGCGGGGATTGGCAATTATACCTTACAGCAGTTTGACGATGCCCTGCGCCACGGCGTGCGCGCCGATGGCGGCAATCTGTATCCGGCCATGCCGTATCCTGATTACGCCATGTTGACCGATGAAGACGTAAAAGCGTTATATGCGTACTTCATGGAAGGCGTGCCGGCTGTCGACAAATCCGGCCCGGAAACGGACTTGGGGTTTCCCTTTAATCAGCGTTGGGGCATTAGCTTCTGGAACTGGATGTTTGCCAATGATGACCGTTTTCAGCCAGATACGCAGCAGTCCGCACTGTTTAACCGCGGTGCCTATCTGGTGCTGGGCCCCGGTCACTGTGGCAGTTGCCATACCCCAAGGGGTGTGGCCTTCCAGGAAAAAAGTTATGAGGATTCTGCCGATAACTTTTTGAGTGGCGGTAAAGTGGGCATGTGGGAAGTCCCCGGCATTCGGGGGGGCGCCCAGGGCGCATTGGCAGACTGGAGCCAGGAAGAGCTGATTGACTATCTGGCCAATGGCCGTAATGACAAAACCGCGGTGGCCGGTGAGATGACGGCGGTTATCCAGCACAGCTTGAGTCACCTGACCCGGGATGATTTGGCTGCCATCGCCCATTACCTGAAATCCCTGCCAGGACAGGGCGCGGCATTACCCATGAGTGCGGCGGCCACCCAGAAAACCACCGCGCTGCTGGACAGTGCCAAAATGGACAAGGATTCCGGTGCCAGGATTTACCTGGATAACTGTGGGGCTTGTCACTTTACTGCCGGACAAGGCGCGGCGCGGGTGTTCCCGAAACTGGACGGCAATGCCCTGATTAATGCACAAGACCCCAGCGGCCTTATTCATGTGATTTTGGCCGGAGCCAGAATGCCTTCCACCAAAGGGGCGCCAGAAGATTTGGCTATGCCCGCATTTGGCTGGCGGCTCAGTGATGAGGAAGTGGCCACCTTAACCACTTTCCTGCGTCAGGCATGGAATAACCGTGCCGCTGCCGTCAGTGCGCAGGATGTAGCCAAGGTGCGCCAGACCATACCGGAAGAGGTGCTTAACGCCACGCGCCCCTAACCGGGCAGCGTTAATGGGTTAACGCCTTACAGAGGCTCTCTGAACAGAATGCCGGACAGCTTTGCTGCCCGGCATTTTTATGGGACAGCATGGGGGCTTTGGCTAAAAGCGCTTGCTTTATTACCCACAAGTGGCAAGATTTTGCGGGTTCATCATTCACAGGGCGGAAGGTTTCGCTGTATGGCAGCGGTGCTTGTGCTTTATTCTCATGGGCAACATCGGCATCTGGCAGGTTCGATTGCCCAAATCTATCATCTGGCGGTAACGGCAATGGCCGGGGGGCATTATTCACCTGCCCAGTGCCAAGCCTGGTCCCGGGCACCGCGCTCCAGCAAATACTGGCAATTGCGTTTGCGTCACAGCACCACCTGGCTGGCGATGGATGCTAATCAGCAGTGCGTGGGGTTTGTGCAGGTTGAGCGGCAATATGGCGAAGCCGGGTATATCAGCTGTTTGTACGTATTACCGGCTTGGCAGCGCCAGGGCATTGCCAGTGCACTTGTCCGTGAGGTTTTGCAGTGGGCGCAGCAGCGGGAGTTGCCCCGGCTTACCACTCATGCGTCCATGCAATCAAAAGCGCTGTTTGAGCGTTTGGGCTTTCGCCGCCACCATCGCTGTTATCAGGAAAAATCCGGTCAGCAGCTCATCAGTTTTTTAATGCATCGCCCGTTAACGCCACTGCCGCCGTTGCCAGAAAACCCGTGAATGACGCGGCAGGTTAGCCTAACAAGTGGCTGTGGCCTCTTGGACAACAGCTTACTGATGGGCCGTTAGCGCTTGTTATCGGCCAGCCCGGCCAGATGACTGGTGTAGTACACCATGGGCTGCAATTGGGCTTCAAAAGCTTGGGCCTGTTGCAGCAGTCGGATAAAGGCGCTGGGCAGGGTGACTTCCGGCAACGGTTGCTGCCAGCGGGCTTCCAGCAGGGCATCGTAACCCTCTTTGCCGCTGGCGGTATAGCTGGTGGATACCCCTACATACAAATCATCCCGCTCTAGGGTTTGCCACTGCCCAAAGGCATTTTGCAGCTCCATTCGGAACAGGCGCCGGCCCAGTGTCAGCCTGCCATCGTAGTAATAGCGTAACCCGTATGTATAGGGGAAGCTGCCCGCCCCGGTGCCCACTACGCTGTTGTTGGTGGCCGCATTAATGGCAGACTCCAATGCCCGAAACAGCGCATCACCGGCGATTTCATATTTCACCAAAGGCAGCTCGAAGGGTAATAACCGCCCCATGACATCCGCGAGGGTCACTTGTCCCTGCACCAGTGACTGACGTACGCCACCGGCATTGTGCAGGGCAAAGTTCACCCGCGGGTCCTGGGCCTTGGCGGCCAGAAACATGCTTTGACTGACCCAAGGGGCAATTTCGCTGCCATGGGGCAGGTTGTGGCTGGGCAGCCGGGTATGCAGCAATGTTTTGGGCACAAATGCCAGTACCTGTTTTTCCATGTTGCTGATGGCCGGCCGGAATGCGGTATCAATGAGGTGGCGGGTCGGTTCATCCTGCTCATCCCATAAAATGCCGCTGTGTTGTGCCAGCAAGGTCTGGGCTTGCTGGTAATCGCTGGCCTGGGCGGTGGTTTCGCCACTGAGCATGAAATGGCGGTCCAGCATGAAGTGGCTGGTGCCTTGCAATTGGGTCACCTGGCCGTGTTCATTAAATGTCACGTCAGCAATGCCCAAGGTTTCGGCATGTTTGCCCGCATGTACAATGGGCACGGTATTCACGATTTCGCCATAGGGGCGGCAGGGCAGGCCCAAATCGGCAAAATCGCCCATCAGGGTATGGGTGTGACCGCCAATGATCAGGCTGATTTCCGGAATTTCCATGGCCAGTTGCCGGTCTTGATCCAGCCCCAGATGGCTGAGTACCAGAATATGGCGAATGCCTTGCTGGCGCAGATGGTTGACGGTGGCTCTTGTGCTGGCAATGGCATCTAGAAAATGGGTGTCAGCATCGGGCCTTGCCACCTTTTTCATCTGATCCAGAGTCACGCCGATAATCGCCATTTTCCGGTCATAAAACGGTCGCAGATAGTAACGGCCGATAGCGGTTTGCGGCTGCCAGCAATAAAGATTGTCCAGTCCCTGAAAACTGCCGGATTTGCCGGGCAGTTCCTGGCTGATATCCATGTTGATGGCCATTACCGGGAAGGATACTTGTTGAATGAAATCTGCCAGTACCTTGTTACCATCATCAATGTCATGATTGCCAATGGTCATGGCGTCAGGTTGCAACAACTGCAGCAGTCTGGCGTTTGCCCGTCCTTTGAACTCGCTGTAATACAATGTGCCGTGAAAGCTGTCGCCGGCATGCAAAAACAACATCTCCCGCTGTTGCTGCCGGGCTTGTTCCCGCAAGCGGTTCACTTGAGCCGCAATGCGGCTGTAGCCGCCACTGTGGCTGGCCAGGGTAAACATGCCTCCCGGCAGTTGCACCTTGAACTGCACCAAGCTGGGATCAAAATGGGAGTGGGTATCGTTGATATGGGCGAGTGTTAAATGGTAATTCATGGCATCCTCTGCGGCTGACTCGGGATTGTACACCTGAGTGGCGAGGCCACAAAACGAGTTTTAACGGATGCCGAGAAATGCCTGGTGCCGGGCGTATTGATGGGAAAAGGCTTACGGAGAAGGCGGTTGGGCGTCATCGTCAGATTGACGGATCCCTTTGTCCTGCATGCGCTTGGCCCATAATTGTCGTGCCAGTTGCTGCATGTCAATGGCCGGATCATTAATGTCCACAATTTCATGCCCCAGCAGCGATTCAATAATATCTTCCAGTGAAATAAGTCCGCGGATGCTGCCGTATTCATCCACCACCATGGCGATTTGGGTTTTGCGGCGGGTCATCAATTCGAACAAAGGCAGGATTCTGGCGGAATCCGGTACCACCAACAACTGGCGGATGACATTGCCAATGGCGGCATCCGGTGTGTAACGCTCTGCCAGCAGCACATCGGTACGGTTAATATAACCGATGATATTGTCATGTTCGCCCTGATAGACCGGTATGCGGGTAAACGGCTCATGGCGATGCTTTTGCACAAAGGTGTGCTGGCTCATTTCCGCTGGCAGGGTAAACATCACGATACGCGGGGTCATGATGTCATTGGCCGACATGTCCCGGGCTTTCATCATTTGGGTCAGAATGTGGCTTTCCTGGCTGTCCAGCTCGCCGGACTCCACCCCCGCTTTGGCCATGGCGCTGATTTCCTGGCGGATATAGGGGCTGGCATCCCCTTTTCCTATTAGCCTGGTCACGTTCTTTGAGGCCCAAATCAGCGGATAACACAAGCGTTCAAGCCATAGCAGCACCAAAGACACTCCGGGAGCCAGGGCCCGCCAATAATTGGCGCCAATGGTTTTCGGGATGATTTCGGAAAAAAACAGGATCAAAAAGGTGAGTACCGCGGAAAATACCCCCACCAAATCGTTGCCGAACACCTTGGCTGCCTGGGCACCGGCCACTGCCGCACCCACAGTATGGGCAATGGTATTGAGGGTCAAAATGGCTATCAGGGGGGATTCCACCTGCTCTTTTTGTTGTTTGAGGCGCCGGGCTGCTTGGGGGGCGGCTTTTTTAAGGTTGACGATATAGCTGGGGGTGACCGAGAGCAGCACGGCTTCAAACACGCTGCATAAAAAAGAGATGCTAATGGCCAGCACAATGGTGATAAATAAGGCGAACATGGATGGATACCGTGGCTCCCTGAAATAACACATGATAGCGATAAGCTAACCTATAGTGGATATTAACAGAATCTGTCATGATGATCTTCATGTGCAACAGGTCGCCGAATGCCAGGGCAAGCGCAGGTGTTATTTGGGGGCGGCACTGGCTAAAACGGGTCATGATCGGTATAATTCGCCGCCCTGTTGTGGGGTTTGCAGTGAGGTGAGTCAGATGGACGAGAAAAAGATCAATCTACTGGATCTTGATCGTAAAAGTATGCGGGCGTTGTTTGCCGAATGGGGTGAAAAACCGTTTCGTGCCGATCAGGTAATGCAGTGGATATACCATTTCGGTATTGATGATTTTGCACAGATGACCAACATCAACAAAAAGCTGCAGGAAAAATTGGCCGCCAAGGCTGAAATCACGGCGCCGCAAATCTCCGGCTACCAGAAATCCTCCGATGGCACCATCAAGTTTGCCATTAATGTGGGCGAGGGGCAGGAAGTGGAAACCGTGTACATCCCGGAAGATGACCGCGCCACGCTATGCGTGTCATCCCAGGTGGGATGTGCGCTGGCCTGTACTTTTTGCTCCACTGCGCAGCAGGGCTTCAACCGCAATTTGACCGTGTCTGAAATCGTCGGCCAAATCTGGCGGGTTTCCCGCTTTCTGGGGCTGAAAAACCAAACCGGCGATCGTCCCATCTCCAATGTAGTGATGATGGGTATGGGCGAGCCGCTACTGAACATGGCCAATCTGGTGCCAGCCATTGACATCATGCTGGACGACTTTGGGTTTGGCCTGTCAAAACGCCGGGTGACCGTATCCACCTCCGGCGTGGTGCCGGCGCTGGACAAACTGGGCGATGTGCTGGATGTGGCGTTGGCGGTGAGCATTCATGCGGCCAATGATGAATTGCGCAACGAACTGGTCCCCATCAACAAAAAGTATCCGCTGCAGGAATTCCTGGCGGGCATTCGCCGCTATTTGGCCAAATCCAATGCCAACCGCGGTCGCGTGACCGTGGAATATGTCATGCTGGATCATGTCAATGACAGCACGGAACAGGCCCATGAGCTGGCACAGGTGATGAAGGACACTCCCTGCAAGGTCAACCTGATCCCCTTTAACCCCTATCCGGGGTCGCCTTATGGCCGGGCTTCCAATTCCAGAATCGATCGCTTTGCCAAGGTACTGATGGATTACGGGTTAACCGTGATTGTGCGCAAGACTCGCGGCGATGACATTGATGCAGCCTGTGGCCAGCTGGCCGGTGATATCCGTGATCGTACTAAGCGTTTGGCAAAAAAACGCATGCAACAGAATCAAATATCAGTCACAATGAGTTAACACCTTGTTTGTTAACATTAAAGGGTTTGCCAATGAAGCATGGATTGTGGGGTTTGGCGATGCTGGCAGCCATCTGTTCCTCGTTGCCGGGATGTGTGACGGAAAAAACCTACGCCGGCACCGACATTCCGGTGGTGTCACACAAATTTGACAAAAATGCCGCCGCCTTGGAACGGATGCAGCTAGGGCTGACCTATCTGCAAAAAGGCAACAGCGAGCAGGCAAAATTCAATCTGGATAAAGCCATGGGTTACGCTCCCGATTTGGAGGAGGTCAATGTTGCCATGGCTTATTACTATCAAACCGTTGGTGAAAAACAAAAAGCGGCGGACATTTACCAACAGGCGATCAATACCAGCAATGCCACCGGCGATGCCGCCAACAACTTTGGCGTGTTTTTATGCCAGGAAGGGCAATACGCCAAAGCGGAACAGATGTTTCTGCGCGCCATCGATAATCCCAAATATACCCGCACGGCTTCCAGCTATGAAAACCTGGGGATTTGCCAGCGAAAGGGCGGCAACATAGAAAAAGCGAGACAGTATTTTGAGATGGCGTTAAAGTATGAGCCGACCAGACAGGTATCATTGCTGGAACTGACCGAAATGGCGCTGGAACAGCATGATTTTCAGGCCGCCCAGACACAGCTGGATCGTTATCACAAAGTCGCCGTGGATTCCGCAATGAGTTTGGCACTGGCGGTTAAAATTGCACGTGGGTTACATGATATTGAAGCTGCCAAACGTTTTGGCGTATTGCTATTGGCTAAATTCCCACAATCACCTCAGGCACAAGAATACCGGGCAAGTATGCACTGATGACAGACATGAATAATGACGTCAGCAAGGATGATGACAAAAACTATGCAGCAGCACAGGAAGAGACACTCGGCGCCGTACTGAAACAGGCGCGCGAGCAAAAAGGGCTGAGCCAGCAGGAAGTCTCCACCCGCTTACATCTGCGGGTGTCCGTTATTGACGAAATTGAGCAAGACGACTTTCGCAATATCAGCTCCAATACCTACATTCGCGGTTATGTGCGCAATTACGCACGTTTTTTAGAGATTGAATCGTCGCGCATTGAAGCCTGTCTTACGCGGCAGGTCCCGGTGGTGAGCGCCCCGGTGATGCAGAGTTTCTCCCGTAAAACCACCCAAAAAAGTCGTGACAACTGGTTGATGATCATCACCTACCTGATCATCATCGTGTCGCTGGCATTACTGGTGTTGTGGTGGTGGCAAAAACCTGCCGCAGTGACCGAAAACTTTTCCCAACCCACGGCAGAAGAGCTGCAACCTGAAGCGGCCTCTGCACCGGTAATGGCCCTTGATGGGCATCCGGCGCAAAACGGCGGTGATGTTTCTGCACTTGAGACCGGCATTGTGGCGGCAGATGCCGTGACCGCCCAGGATGAAAGTCCCGTTGTCACCGGCGGCGATAATGATGCGGAAGATGCCCTGAGCCAGAGGGCAGCGCAGGGCTTGGAACCTCAGGACTTGGAACCTCAGGCGTTGGCAACGCAATCTGCTGCAACCCCGGCCAGCACTCAAGATGCAGCCAACAGCGGGGTCTTGCGCATCGTGTTAAGTGGCGATTGCTGGATCCAGGCTACCGATGCCGAGGGCAATACCTTGGTGGACGGTCTTAAATCTGCCGGTCATCAAGTGGATGTCAGTGGCAAGCCCCCGATTAACCTGGTGCTGGGGGCTCCGCAAAGCGTCAGTCTGAACTATAACGGCACCGCTGTGGATCTTTCCCGTTTTGCCAATGGTCGGGTGGCCCGGCTGACATTGCCACAAGCCTGACACATGCCAAAATTCATTCCGGCCGCGTGAGTCGCGGCTTAAGAGACAGAGTAAAAATACGATGTACACTGAATCTCCCATCAAACGTCGCCCATCCACCCGGATTTACGTGGGCAATGTGCCTATCGGCGATGGTGCGCCGATTGCCGTACAGTCAATGACCAACACCCGCACCACCGATGTGGCTGCAACCTTGCAACAAATTCATGCGCTGGAGCGGGTAGGGGCCGATATCGTGCGGGTCTCCGTGCCCACCATGGACGCGGCAGAAGCATTCAAGTTGATTAAACAGCAGGTGCATGTACCGCTGGTGGCGGACATACATTTTGATTACCGCATTGCTCTCAAGGTTGCCGAATATGGCGTGGACTGCCTGCGTATCAATCCCGGGAATATCGGTAATGAAGAGCGCATCCGCCAGGTGGTGGAAACCGCCCGTGACAAGCAGATCCCTATCCGCATTGGGGTGAATGGCGGCAGTCTGGAAAAAGACCTGATGGACAAATATGGCGAACCCACACCAGAAGCGCTGGTGGAGTCGGCTATGCGCCATGTGGACATTCTGGACCGCATGAATTTTGATCAGTTCAAGGTGTCGGTAAAAGCCTCGGATGTCTTTTTGGCGGTTGATGCTTACCGTTTGCTGGCCAAACAGATTAAACAACCGCTGCATTTGGGGATCACTGAAGCCGGTGGTGCCCGCTCCGGTGCGGTCAAATCTGCCGTAGGCCTGGGCATGCTGCTGGCTGAAGGCATTGGCGATACCATCCGGGTATCCTTGGCGGCGGATCCGGTGGAAGAGATCAAAGTGGCGTTCGATATCCTGAAATCGTTACGCATCCGCTCCCGTGGCATTAACTTCATTGCCTGTCCTTCCTGCTCCCGGCAGGAGTTTGACGTGATTGGTACCGTCAATGCACTGGAGCAACGTCTTGAGGACGTGACAACCGCCATGGACGTTTCCATTATCGGCTGTGTGGTAAACGGCCCGGGTGAAGCGCTGGTTTCCGATTTGGGGCTGGCCGGCGGGCACAATAAAAGCGGCCTGTACGAAGATGGCGTACGCCAGAAAGAACGGCTGGACAATACCAATCTTATCGATGCACTGGAGGCCCGCATTCGTGCCAAGGCGGCAATGCTGGGACAGCGCATCGATGTCAAAGCGGAAGAATAATTCCACAGTGCGAGCCACATATCACCGGCGGTTTGGTGTTCATCACCGAACCGCTTATAATGCTGGCAATTTTTAACTTTTCGGCCTGGAACAAACGAGTCTAACAGTGGCAAAACAGATCCAAGCGATTCGCGGCATGAACGACATTCTGCCCGACCAAAGCCCCGTGTGGCAAAAAGTTGAGGCGGTATTGCGCGCCTCAGTGGCGTCATTCGGTTACAGTGAAATCCGTACTCCAATTGTGGAGAATACCGATCTTTTCAAGCGCTCCATTGGTGAAGTGACCGACATCGTTGAAAAAGAGATGTACACCTTTGCCGACCGCAATGGCGACAGCCTGACATTGCGCCCAGAGGGGACCGCTTCCACCGTGCGTGCCGGTAATGAACATGGCCTGCTGTACAATCAGGAGCAACGCCTGTGGTATATCGGCCCCATGTTCCGTCACGAGCGGCCACAAAAAGGGCGTTATCGCCAGTTCCACCAGTTCGGGGTGGAAGTGTACGGCATCGCCAGCGCCGAGATTGATGCCGAAGTGCTGATGTTGTCCGCGTCCCTGTGGGACAAGCTGGGCATGCGCGAGCATGTGTCACTGGAACTCAACACCCTAGGGGATAATGACGAACGGGCGGCGTACCGCGATGCCCTGGTGCAGTTCCTTGAACAGCATAAAGAGGTGCTGGATGAAGACAGCCAGCGCCGGATGTACAGCAACCCACTGCGGGTGCTGGACAGCAAGGATCCCCAAGTACAGGCCCTGCTGGCCAATGCGCCAGTGTTGATGGATTACCTTGGCGAAGACTCAAAAGCACATTTTTCCCGCTTGTGTGAACTACTGGAAGCCGTAGGCATCCAATACCAGGTCAATCCCCGCTTGGTTCGCGGGCTCGATTATTATAATCGCACCGTTTTTGAATGGGTGACTGACAGCCTGGGCGCTCAGGGCACCGTACTGGCCGGCGGCCGTTATGATGGTCTGGTGGGGCAACTGGGCGGCAAAGACACCCCAGCCGTGGGTTTTGCCATGGGGCTGGAGCGCATTGTGTTGCTGCTGGAGACCCTGGAACTGACTGCGGATGTGGCAGCTCCCGTGGATGTGTATGTGACCGCCATGGGGGATGAATGCGTGGCTGAGGCCATTAAAATCGCCCAGTCACTGCGCCAGGCATTGCCTTCGTTACGGGTGATGAGCCACTGCGGTGGCGGCAACTTCAAAAAACAGATTAAACGGGCCGATAAGAGCGGTGCGGCTTATGCACTGATTATTGGTGAAAGTGAATTGGCGGATAACAAGGTAGCCGTAAAACCTTTGCGCGACAGCAGCGAACAACAGCTGGTAGCGCGTGATGCACTGGCCGCCTATCTTGCGGAACAACTCAAAAAATAACAAGGGGAAGCGCAGGTGGAAATTTACAGCACAGAAGAACAACAGGTTGAAGCGATTAAACGCTTTTGGAAAGACTATGGAACTTCAATCCTGGCCGGTGCCGTGATTGGCTTGGGTGCGCTCTATGGCTGGAATTACTATTCCCAGTACAAGATTGACCAAACCGAAGCTGCCTCTGAAGCATTTAATGTGGCGTTGTCAAAAAGTACCGATGAAGCTGCAACCTTGGCCGCTGCAGCGGCGTTTGACAAGGACCACGCCCAGCCAGGTTACTCAGCGTTGATGCAGCTGGTGGTGGCCAAAGCGGCTGCGGAAGCCGGCAATTTCGACAAAGCCGTAACCGCACTGCAGCAGGTGCTGGATAACAAGCCTTCTGCGGCAGTGGCTGCCATTGCCAGCTTGCGCATGGCGCGGCTGCAGGCAGAGCAAGGCCAGCTGGATGCGGCTTTGACCACGCTGTCCAAGGTGGCTGACGAGGCCTTTGCGGCTGAAAAAGCGGAACTTGAAGGCGACTTTTATGCTCGCAAGGGTGATGGGGAAAAAGCCAGAAGCGCTTATGCACTGGCCATCGAAAAAGGCGGTGCGGCCTTGAGCCCGGCGTTGCAGATGAAACTTGATAACCTCAATCAGGCATAAGGAATCACCGGATGAAGTTGTGGTGCAAAACGCTTGTTGCCTGTGGTTTGGCCATGGGCGCATTAACAGGATGTGCTTCCAGTGATGTGGAAGAGATGCCTGTAAGTCCGTTACCGGAAATTTCACCGGTGGTGGCGCCGGCAGTGAGCTGGGAAGATTCTGTCGGGGATGGCGTGGGTGAATATTATTCCAGACTGCATCCGGCGGTACGTTACGGCAAGATTTTTGCCGCTTCCCGCGATGGCAAAGTGGCGGCTTTTGATGAAAAAAGCGGCGATGAACTGTGGCAGGTGGACGTGAATGAACTGTTCAGTGACGCCCTGCAAAAAGAATCCAGTGGCGTCAGTTTGTCAGCGGGCATTACCGTTGCCCAAAACAAGGTGTTCATCGGCAGTGAAAACGGGTTGCTGGCAGCATTGGATGCAGACACAGGCAACGCCGTTTGGCAAACCATGACCAATGGCGAGCTGTTGTCAGCCCCCACCGTGGCGGAAGACACGGTTGTGGTAAACAGCTCCACCGGGAGTCTGGATGCCTTTAACGTGGACAGCGGCGAAAAACTGTGGAGCTATGAGTCGGCATTGCCCACGCTGACCCTGCGGGGCACTGGCGCTGCAGCCTACGCTGAAGGCGGTTTTTTTGTCGGCACCGCTGATGGCAAAGTGGCGGTTGTGATTAAAAACAACGGGCAAGTGGCCTGGGAGCAACCGATTTACGTGCCCAAAGGCGGCAACGAATTCAGCCGTATGGCCGATGTGGATGTTACCCCGTTACTGCAGGGTGACAACCTGTATGCCGTCAGCTACAACGGCAATCTGGTCAGTTTGGAAATGCGCAGCGGCCGGGTAGTGTGGTCACGCAAGTATTCCAGTTTCAATGAACTGGCCGCCGGCGGTTTGCATCTTTATCTGGTGGATGATCACGGCCGCATTTATGCGGTGGATCGCCGCAACGGGCTGGAGCTGTGGAGCAACAGTGAGCTGACCAATCGCCAGTTAACATCACCGGCCGTTTATCGCGGTTACGTGGTGGTGGGCGATTTTGAAGGCTACCTGCACTTCATCAGCCGGGAAGACGGCTCCCTTGCGGGGCGTATCAAGGTTGACGGTTCAGGATTATTCAGTCAGCCCCAGGTGGTTGATGATAAAATCTATGTACAGGCCCGTGATGGCAAGGTAGCTGCCATTTCGCTCCCATAAACGCTAGAATATCGGTTTGTGAAGCCTCTGGGACTCTACCTGGAGGCTTTTTGTTGTTTAAGAATTTCAAGAGGAAAAACATGATTCCTGTCGTGGCCCTGGTGGGGCGACCCAATGTGGGTAAATCGACCCTGTTTAACCGGCTTACCCGTACCCGCGATGCGTTGGTGGCGGATTATCCGGGCCTGACCAGGGACCGTAAGTATGGCCGAGCCTTTCTCTCCGGCCATGAATTCATTGTGGTGGATACCGGTGGTATTGACGGCAGTGAGGAAGGCATTGAAACCAAAATGGCCGAGCAGTCCCTGGCGGCCATTGCCGAGGCGGATGTGGTGCTGTTTCTCACCGATGCCCGCGCCGGTCTGACTGCTGCCGATGAAGCCATTGCCAGCTATTTGCGCTCCCGGGAAAAAACCACCTTTGTGGTGGCCAATAAGGTTGACGGCATTGATGGCGATTCCGCCGTGGCGGAATTCTGGGCCTTGGGCCTTGGCGAAATTTATCAGATAGCCGCCGCTCAAGGGCGGGGTGTTTCCAGCCTGATTGATAATGCACTGGCACCTTTTGCCAAAGAGATGGCAGAAGATGACGATGATGCCGACGGGGAGCCAAACAAGCCCCTGCGGGAATACACCGAAGCGGAAGCGGAAGCCGAGCAAGCCAGGTTGCAGGAGTTGCCCATCAAACTGGCGATTATCGGCAAGCCCAATGTGGGCAAATCCACGCTCACCAACCGCATCTTGGGTGAAGAGCGGGTGGTGGTCTACGATCAACCCGGCACTACCCGGGATTCGGTTTACATTCCCATGGAGCGGGACGGCCGGGAATATGTGCTGATTGATACCGCCGGGGTGCGCCGCCGGACGAAAGTGCACGATGTGGTCGAAAAATTTTCCGTGATCAAAACCCTGAAAGCCGTAGAAGACGCCAATGTGGTGCTGCTGGTTGTGGATGCCCGAGAAGGCATTGCCGAGCAGGATCTGGGCTTGCTGGGTTTTGCCATTAATGCCGGGCGCGCCTTGGTGATTGCGGTGAATAAGTGGGATGGCATCGATACTGACATCAAGGAACGGGTAAAAGCGGAGCTGGACCGTCGTCTGGGCTTTATCGACTTTGCCCGGATTCACTTTATCTCGGCCTTGCACGGTACAGGCGTTGGGCACCTGTTTGAGTCCATTGAAGAAGCCTATGCCAGTGCCACCCGCCGTGTGGGCACCTCCATGCTGACCAAAATCATGCAGATGGCCCAGGATGATCACCAGCCGCCACTGATTAACGGTCGCCGGGTGAAGCTGAAATATGCCCATGCCGGTGGGTACAATCCGCCGATTATCGTGGTGCACGGTAACCAGGTGTCCCGTTTGCCGGACTCATACAAGCGTTACATGATGAACTACTATCGGCGCACCTTGAACATTGTGGGTACCCCCATCCAGCTGCGTTTCCAGGAAGGGGCCAATCCGTTTGAAGGCAAAACGGAAAAACTGACCCTGAGTCAGGAGCGGCGACGCAAGCGCATGATGGCCCATATCAAAAACCGTCAGTAACCGCCGGTGAAATACCAAAATCCTCCACCAAGCAGTGGGGGATTTTTTATGGAATGAAGAGGCAGATGGCCAGCATCTTTAGCGGCATCCGTGCAAGACATTATCATTGAGTTGGCCTTGATTGATGCACAAAAAAACCGGCTACTGCCGGTCTTTTTGTCATTGCATCGCGGTTAGTCATCCCCGTGATTGCATTTATCATCGGTGCAGACACCGTACAGATACAAACTGTGATTGGTCAGCTTGATATTGTGTTGGCTGGCAATCTCATTCTGGCGGCGCTCAATCAGTTCATCGGTAAATTCCATCACCTTGCCGCAGGTAAGGCATACCAGATGATCATGATGCTCTTGTGTGGCCAGTTCGAACACCGCTTTGCCACTTTCAAAGTGATGACGGGTGACAATCCCTGCATCATCAAATTGGTTCAATACCCGGTATACGGTCGCCAGGCCAATCTCTTCACCTATATCCAGCAGCTTTTTATACAGATCTTCAGCACTGATATGCTGATTTTCAGGCGACTGCATGAGTTCCAGGATCTTGACCCGAGGCAGGGTCACTTTTAATCCTGCTTTTTTCAGTGCTTGATTTCCATCGGTCATGGCATATCTCTTTTGGCGGAACCCTGGACAGCACCAGATGGTTCGGAATTGGTTAATGAGTTTCATTATATGGGGGTTATTCAAAAACTTAAACCTCTGATGCGGTTTTTGTCCGCATCCGTTACCCATTTAGCGCGCTTTGTGGTAAAAACAAATTATTAACATTGTTCAGGATGTGGTTATACCAAGGCACAATTGTCTCTTAAGGCGGCTACAGGCAAGATGGCCCAAAAACAACAAACGAGGTAGCGGATGTACCATCATATTGTTGTACTGACCGGCGCCGGGATTTCGGCAGAGTCTGGCTTGAAAACATTTCGGGACCAGGATGGTTTATGGGAAGAGCATCGCATTGAAGACGTGGCGACGCCCGAGGGGTACCAGCGTGATCCCGTCATGGTTGAACAATTTTACAACCATCGCTGGCAACAGCTAAATGATCCGTCAGTTGTGCCCAATGCGGCTCATGAGGCACTGGCAAAATTGGAGCGGGAATTTCCCGGAAAGCTATTGGTGGTGACCCAGAATGTGGATAACCTCCATGAGCGCGCCGGCAATCGGCAACTGCTGCACATGCATGGTGAACTGGGTAAGGGACGTTGTCCCCGGTCACGGCAAATATTTACCCTGCACGAGCCTTTTGGACCGGATAACTGCTGTACTTGCTGTATTCCTGCCCAGCGTTTGCGCCCCCATATTGTGTGGTTTGGTGAAATGCCGCTGGGAATGGACAGAATCCATGATGAGTTGGAGCGCTGCGATCTGTTCATTGCCATTGGCACCTCGGGTACCGTGTATCCGGCTGCCGGTTTTGTGGAAATTGCCAGCCACCACGGCGCATTGACCGCCGAGGTGAATATTGCCGAAAAGGATCCCCACAGTCTGTTTCACCTGCATTATCAAAAAATGGCCAGTGAGGCGGTTCCCCAACTGGTGGATAAAATTTTGAAGGGCAGTCTTTTTGCAAAATAAGGTATTGGCAGAAGGCACTTTACATAAGTGCCTTTTTCATCTTCCATTAAAAAAATAATGCACTGCTATTTTTTCTGATTAATGACCATGAATATATAAAGGGTTATTTTATGACATATTACCCTTGTATTAGGTAGCGTATTCAACAGCCTTGTTTTTAAGTTGTTATTCATACGGTTTTAATTTCTCGACTTAATTAATCCTTGATAATAGATATTTAATTCAAATTTAATTTTTGAAGAAAATATTAATTCCTATTTAATAAATAAAAGCGATAAATTTTTATCTCGGAATAGAATTTGTTTTAGGTCAATTTTATCCGCCGATAATTAATTAATACTCCTTATTGATAATTAAACCCACAACACAATATTAATTAAATTAAGAAAACTGGCAGAAATTTTCTTGTCACGGTTTGGTATCGTTACAGGTGATTACTGCTTGTGAGTTTACTGAGCAGGAGTAAATGATGAACATGCAATACCGCAAACTGGCATTGTTATTAGGGGCCTTGGTGCTAGGCGCTTGTGGCTCAGATGGTAAAGACGGGGCTGATGGCGCTCCCGGTGCCCCTGGCACTCCGGGAGAGCCGGGGAAACCGGGGCAGGATTTGACCCATACCCCGGTGACCAGCTCTTTAACCACCCACCTTGAGGTGATTGATTATCGTTTTGATGAAGGCTCAATCAGTTACGAATTTGAAATTACAGATGAAAATGGCAATCTGATTAACGGTCTGGAAAGTGCCGAGGCAAAAGTGGCCGCTGCCACGGATAAAGGGTTTATCAATAACCGTGATGGCATGAATGGCGGTGCTGCCACCATGAGCACCGAAGGCGCGGTGCTGGAAGTCTTGGGCGATGGTCATTACCGCTTTATTGCTCCCATGCCGGCGGTGAATGCCGGGACTGATGGCATTGTCTGGTTACGTGTGGGCGGTTCGCGTAATACGGCCATTGCACGCTCAAGCGCTTTAGTGGTGAATAAACCCGAAGGCAGTTTTTCCACCACCACTGAAAGCTGTTATTCCTGCCATGTGGACTATTCGTTAAGTCCCCGTCGTCACTCCAGTTATGTGGCCGAAGGCATGGATGGCAATATCGATTTTGTCGCTGGCTGTCTGGTGTGCCATGGCTCGGTGAGCCGTACGATGGAAGGGGGGAGTTATGCCTCCAATACGCTGTCCAAAATCGGCCATATCAACCATCAGGCCTTTACCACCAATTTCAGCGTGATGAACTGTAGCAGTTGCCACGTGGACGTGACGGCCAATATCAATATTGTGGGACCGGGTTGCATTGATTGCCATGACGCGGGTGCCACAGCGGCCGGCGACATTTTACCTGCCAATGGGCTGGATTTACGTAAAATGCATGAAGCCGCTGCCGGTATCAGCTATAACACTTCCATTGTTAACCGCTATAAAATCAGTGGCACGCCATTAGCACAAAATGCGGCGGGGCAGTGGTGCACCACCATGTCACTTTACGGCGTGGATGAAAATGGTGAAACCTTGCTGAACCTGCAAGCCATGACGGATGAAGACCAGACAGCACATAATGCGGATAAGCCGGTGAGGTCTACCAGCGCTTATATTCATGCTTATTACAACAGCAGTTTTGGTGCCCGTATCTCCAATCGATATGATGCCAGTTATGATGCAGACGGCAATAAAACCATGTGTTTTAACAATGTTGATCTGACCGCTTACCCGGGCGTGTCGCTGGTTGCATCCCTGCGGCTGACCTTTACCGGAAAAAATTATGCCACGGATACATCCGATCTTGCGTCCATTCAGGGATATACCGATGTGGTTGACCCCAACAGTCTCAGCGTGGCGGGTTTTGACCGGCGCCATGTCGTGTCTGACAGCGCTTGCGCTACCTGTCATAACAGCGGCACCGATTTCCATCGCGCGGGCAGTTTCTCCGAGGGCGGTATAGGTTGCATCGGCTGTCATAACAATGGGCAGGATCGCCGTGCAGGGTCCAGTGCGCCGGGATTCGGTCCCATGGTACACAGTATGCACTGGGGGGTGGGGAGTGTGGATGGTGAAGGCAATGCCAATGCTGCCAGCGCCATCAATCCGCAAAGCAGTTGTGTTGCCTGTCATGCTGATGGTGTGAGCCTGAATGACATTCCGAACCAATTCATCAAGGCCCGCGCTTATGGCACCAGCAACAAGATGGCCAGCCCCATTACCGCCAACTGTTACGCTTGCCATACCGGTGCTGCCGCATTGAGCCACATGCAGCAAAATGGTGGTGAAATTGACCGAGATGTTACCGACACCTGGTACATGGACAGCACCACAGAGGCTTGTGCCGTTTGTCATGAAACCGGCAAGGCGTACGGTATCGACAAATATCACAAGTTCTGATGGTAAAAGCGTTGTCCGGCAGTGGTGACTGCCGGACACATGGGGGCGTTACTCCCCTAAAAAGCTGTAACCAGGCGTTTTAACAGCGCCTGATGCAATTGAGTAGTTTGGCATTAATCCCTTGTTTCAATCCTTTTGGCGGCCTGTTTTGCAGGCCGTTTTTTTATGTGGCCCCTGGGTTAACCAAAACTGATGCTGGGCGTATCGTTGCCATGGAGGGCTGGCAGGGTTTGTGCCACCGCCAGCATGGCACTGGTGAGTTGGTGCAGCTCTTGCGGGCTAATGATGTAAGGCGGCATGATGTAGACAAATCGGCTGAAGGGGCGTACCCATACCCCTCGCTGCACAAATTCACGTTGCAGCAGATTGGTGTCAACAGCGTGGTGCATCTCCAACACGCCCACTGCACCCAACACCCGAACATCCTTGACTGCCGGCAGGTGAATGGCATCTTTGAGCTCAGCACGCATCTGCTGCTCAATGGCGGCTACCTGCTGATGCCAGTGGCCTTCGGCAATTAATGCCAGACTGGCCCTTGCTGCGCTGCAGGCAAGGGGATTGGCCATGAAGGTGGGGCCGTGCATGAAGACACCGGCGGGCGAGTCGCTGATGCCACTGGCCACTTCATCGCTGCAGACGGTGGCGGCCAGGCTAATGTAGCCGCCGGTCAGGGCTTTGCCCACACACATGATATCCGGGCTTATCCCGGCGTGATCACAGGCAAACAGTGCGCCGGTACGGCCAAAGCCGCTGGCAATTTCATCGGCAATCAATAACACCTGATAGCGATCGCACAGTTGCCGTGCCGCCCGTAAATAATCGGCGCTGTAAAACCACATGGCTCCGGCACCTTGCATGATGGGTTCCAGGATCAGCGCGGCAATCTGCTCATGATGCTGTGCCAGCAATTGCTCCAATCCCTCAATGTCTTGGCTGGCATCTTCGCCGAAACGGCTTGTGGGGGCCGGGGCAAAGAGCTGCGGCGTTACGTTACTGCCAAACATGGTGTGCATCCCTTCATCAGGATCGCACACGCTCATGGCGGCAAAGGTGTCTCCATGGTAGCCGTGGCGAATGGTCATGATCCGCTGTTTTTGCGGCGCATTGCGCCCTTGCCAGTATTGCAGCGCCATTTTCAGCGCCACCTCCACGGCAATGGAGCCGGAATCTGCCAGAAACACCTTGCTTAGCCCGGCGGGCAGCAATGCCAGCAGTTGTCGGCTGAGTTCGATGGCGCCTTCGTGGGTGATGCCGCCAAACATCACGTGGCTTAACTGTTGCAACTGCTGCTGCATGGCGTTGAGGATGCGGGGATGCTGATACCCGTGAATGCAGGCCCACCAGGAGCTGGTACCGTCTATCAGTTCCTGTCCGTTAGCCTGGGTTAATCTGGCGCCCTTGGCGGCGGTGATGCCGTACATCTGATTGGGATGCGCCATGGAGCTGTAAGGGTGCCACACGTGTTGCCGATCAAATGCATAATCAATATTGTTCATAAATCAACCAATTGTAAACTGATAATATTCATTGGCGTTGACTGATGTCGGCGCAGAGGTATGCTAGCCAAATTAAAAATCCCCTTCAAGCGACTTTGCTGACAAGGGCATGCATTTAACAGGACGCGCGGGAATGTTGCAGACAGAATTACGCCATGATTGGCAACGGGAAGAGATTGAAGCGCTTTTTGCCTTGCCAATGAATGATTTATTGTTTCAGGCGCACACGTTGCATCGGCAACATTTCAATCCTAATGAAATCCAGGTAAGCCGCTTGCTGTCGATAAAAACCGGCGCTTGTCCGGAAGATTGCAAATACTGCCCCCAAAGCGCCCGTTACGATACCGGCCTGGAGCAGGAGCGGCTGCTGGAAATGGAAAAGGTGCTGACAGAAGCGCGCAGCGCCAAGGCTGCCGGTGCCACGCGTTTTTGCATGGGTGCCGCTTGGCGAAACCCTAAAGCCCGGGACATGCCCTACCTGACAGAGATGGTCAAAGAGGTGAAAGCCCTTGGGATGGAAACCTGCATGACGCTGGGCATGCTGAACCAGCAGCAAGCCAATGAGCTGGCAGCGGCCGGGCTTGATTATTACAACCATAATCTGGACACCTCACCGGAATTTTACGGCGACATCATTACCACCCGCACCTATCAGGATCGCCTGGACACGCTGGCTCATGTGCGCGCCGCAGGCATGAAAGTGTGCTCCGGCGGCATTGTCGGCATGGGCGAAACCGTTACCGACCGTGCCGGGTTATTGCAGCAGTTGGCCAATATGCCCAAACATCCCGACTCCGTACCGATTAACATGCTGGTGAAAGTGGCCGGAACCCCGCTGGCTGAACAGCAGGATTTGGATCCGCTGGAATTTGTCAAAACCATCGCTGTTGCCCGCATCATGATGCCGTTGTCGCGGGTGCGCTTGTCTGCCGGCCGGGAAAAAATGAGCGATGAGTTGCAAGCCATGTGCTTTTTTGCCGGAGCAAATTCCATTTTTTACGGTTGCAAACTGCTGACCACCATTAACCCGGAAGAGGGCGATGACATGAGCCTGTTCCGGCGTTTGGGGGTAAAACCGGAACAGGGGCAAGCCGCCATGGTGGAAGAGGAAGGCAATGAGCTGCAACATGCGGTCAATCATGCCAACGCCGTTGCCGACAAAGCCAGTGGCCAGTTTTATGATGCGGGGGCACTGTAAACGGTGACCGGGAGTACTTCATTGTTGCAGCGTATTGCCATCAGGCAACAGCAGCAACAGGCCGCCGGGCTGCTGCGTCGCCGGGTGCTGACCGAGCAGCGCTTGCCAGGGCAGGATGCTCAAAACATCATGCCCAGAACCGTGCAGCGCCAGGGCAGGATACTGGTGGATTTTGCCGGCAACGACTATCTCGGCCTGTCTTTTCATCCCCAGGTGATTGCCGCCCAGCAACAGGCGCTGCAACGTTATGGCTGCGGCAGTACCGCATCGCCGTTAGTGAGTGGTTACAGTGAGGCCCATGCGCTGCTGGAGCAGCAATTGTGCCGTTTGTCGGGTCATGAGGCCGCCTTGTTGCTGCCCAGCGGTTTTGCCGGCAACAGTGCATTGCTCAAGACCCTGTTCAGCGCTGCTGATACGGTGATTGCCGACAAACTTATTCACGCCTCCATGATAGATGCCCTCAAGGATCATCAGGTTAAGCTCAGGCGTTTTCCCCATAACAATCTTGATGCCGCCGCCAAGCTGTTGGCCCGTTTTCCGGGAAGTGCCCTGGTGACGGAATCCGTCTTCAGCATGGATGGCGACAGCGCGCCGTTAACTGCGCTAGCGGCATTATGCCAACAGTTTGACAGCCCGCTGATCATCGATGATGCCCACGGCTTTTTATTGAGCGACTCCCTGACCGTGCAGCCCTTTGCCCGGTTGGTAACGTTTGGCAAGGCCTTAGGCGGACAGGGCGCGGCCATTCTTGGCGCCCGTGCCTTGATTGATTTTCTGGCGGCCAATGCCCGGGAATACATTTATTCCACCGCCTTGGCGCCGGCCAGCTGTGCCGGCGTCACGCAGGCGCTGCAATTGGCTGCAAGTGGGCACTTACAACAACGGCTCAAGCAGAATATCGAACTGTTCCGCCAGGAATGCCAACGCCTTGGCATTCGCCTGATGCCTTCGGCAACCGCCATTCAGCCATTGCTGCTTGGCAGTAGCGAGCGGGTGATGCAGGTGGCTGGCGAGCTGCTGCAACAAGGCTTCCTGGTGGGAGCTATTCGGCCGCCTACCGTGCCGCAAGGGCAGGGGCGCTTAAGGATCACCCTTAGTGCCAGCCATCAGCCAACGCAGTTGCAAGCCTTGGCAACCGCCATCAGGGAGTGCTGTGATGCCGGTTGATGCACAACAGGTTGCCGTCCGTTTTGCCAAAGCCGCCAGTGGTTACCAGCAGCATGACTGCCTGCAGCGGCGCACTTCATCACTCTTGCTCGATGGCTGCACTGTGAATGGCGGCAACTGGCTGGATGTGGGCTGTGGCCCCGGCACTGAGTTTGCCCGTTTTCATCCGGCAGGGGTGACGGCGGTGGATATTGCACCGGCCATGTTGCAGCAGGTGCGTAACAGGTTTCCCCATTATCAGACAATTTGTACTGATGCACAGAAATTGGCGCTGCCAAGCCATATGTTTGACATGGTGTACTCGAACCTGGCCTTGCAATGGTGTGGCGAGTTGGGATCGGTGATTGGCGAGTTGAAACGGGTGCTGCGTCCTGGCGGCGAGGTGCGTATTGCCATGATGGTGGAGGTCTTGCCTCAGCTGCAAACACTGGGCTTGTCTTGTCACCGCTTTGCTGGACTGGCCCATATCCGGCAGCAATTTGCGGCATTCCCCTGGCAGGAAATCGCGCTGGAACAGCAAACTATTCGCTGTTATTTTAGTGAGTTGCGTGACCTTTTGTATTCGTTGAAAGGCGTGGGAGCCTCCATGGCCGCACCTTCACAAGGGTTGCGGGGGCGTAGCTACTGGCGGGGGCTGGCGGCGCGTGCAGAGCGGCTGCGCACTGCTGACGGATTGCCGCTGGACTATCACATCGTGTTTATTACCGCCCGCAGTTAGCGCCGTGGTGTATTGAGGGTTTTAATTATGATTTTTTTTGTCACAGGTACGGATACCGACAGTGGTAAAACCCATGTGGCCGCGGCATTGCTGCACAAGGCCAGAACCACTTATCACATGAAAACCGTGGGCGTAAAACCCATTGCCTCGGGATGCGAGAGTACGGCGCAAGGGCTGCGCAATTCGGATGCGTTGATGTTGATGGCGGAATCCACCCTGCAGCTGGATTATGAGAAAATCAATCCCTTCACCTTTGCCCCGGCCATTGCTCCCCATGTGGCGGCAGCTGACATTGGTCTGGAGCTTAGCCCTGAGTCTGTGCTGTCCCGTCTGGATTTGACCCAGTATGCCATGGCAGATTTCTGTTTGATGGAAGGGGCTGGCGGCTGGCGTTTACCGCTGGGGCAAAACCGCTATTTATCCGAAACGGTCGCGGCGTTGGCCATGCCGGTGATTGTGGTAGTGGGCATGAAGCTTGGCTGCCTTAATCATGCGGTGATGACCGAAGAGCTTATTCGGGCTGACGGCTTGCGGGTGGCCGGTTGGGTGGCCAACCGGGCGCAGGCGGATATGGCGCGTTTTGATGAAAACCTGGCAAGCTTGCAGCAGATGATGCAGTCGCCATGCCTTGGGTGCATTCCGCACCTGCAGGATGCACCGGTATCGGCAATGGCAGAATATCTGGACTTGACGCCCTTGTTGCGCGCCAGCTGATAACGGCCTGCTGACTCATGCCTCCTGACGCTCGCCCATGCCATGGTCGGGCGTTTTTTTGTCCCTGAGTCTCTTTGGGCCGCCTATGACGGTCAGGCCTGAGCGCTTAACATATGGGAGAGGTCGCTGCCAACGGGCACCGGTATCTCTTGCTCCACGCCGCTGAACAGATAGGCTTCCTTGTCTCCTTGCAGTGACAAGCTGTCATCCTGCCGGTACAAGGCGGTGCCTTCTTGAATGCCCAGCACCGGTGTCAGCGGGTCAACGCAGGTGAATTCCAGAATGCGCTGCGCCCTGGATTCCCCATTGTGCCCGGCCAAGGTGGCATTGCTGTAATGGGGATTGACTTGAAAAGGCACCAGCCCCAGTGCGGTAAAGGAGGGCGGCTCAATAATCGGCATGTCATTGGTGGTCCGGATGCTTTTACCGGCAATGTTGGCACCGGCGCTCCAGCCAATGTATGGCTTGCCTGCTTCGGTTTGCTCGCGGATGAGGTGTAGCAAATCGTAACGATACAACTCATGGAGCAGGTGGAAGGTATTGCCTCCCCCGACAATAATCCCCTCGGCATCGCGAATGGCCTGTTTGGGATCGCCATGTTGGTGGATGGCGCTGATATCCAGCTGCAATGGTGCCAGGCCATTGACCACGGCTTCCAGATAGGTGTCGTAACTCATGCTGACACCCGCATAGGGGATAAATAGCCATTTACGTGCCGTGGCGGTTAATGGTGCAATAAAGGGTAGCGTATGCTCCAGATAAGGGGTGTTACCGGCGCGGGAGCTGCTCAGCAGCAATGCTTGAATAGCCATGTCATCATCCAGCTGGTTAATGTGTCAGACCATACTAGCAAAAAGCGCCCGCCAGCCATAATTTTCTGTTTTTTCATATTTTAGTCATTGCTGATATGTTATTAATCCTGTTTTAATCCGTCGTTTCTAGACTGCAGCCTTCTGCTTGGGATAGTAGGGAAGCACAGCAGATAAACATAAATTAATCTGCATGCCCCTTGAAAAGTGCAGTGATAGACATATTATGTCTTTATCAAAATTATCGATGTAGCGGATTTCATGCATAGGAGCTGATATGAAGCGTGTAATTCTGTTGATTGCAACAAACCTGGCCATTCTTGCCGTGGCATCCATCGTGATGTCGTTGCTCGGCGTCAATAGCCGTTCAATGGAAGGCTTGTTGGTATTTGCAGCAATATTTGGTTTTGGTGGGGCATTTGTCAGTCTGGCCATTTCCAAATGGATGGCCAAGCGCGCCATGGGATGTGAGGTCATCACCCAGCCACGGGACAATACGGAACGCTGGTTGCTGGAAACCGTTGCCCGCCAGGCGCAGCAGTTGGGGCTGAAAATGCCGGAAGTGGCCATTTATCAGTCACCGGAAATGAATGCGTTTGCCACCGGTCCCAGCAAGGACAACTCGTTGGTGGCCGTCAGTACCGGCTTACTTTACGGCATGAACGCCGAGGAAGTGGAAGCGGTGCTGGGCCATGAAATGAGCCACGTTGCCAATGGTGACATGGTGACACTGACCCTTATTCAGGGGGTGGTGAATACCTTCGTTATTTTCGCCGCCAGGGTTGTTGCCGGGATTGTGAGTAACGTGATGTCCAGTAACGATGAAGAGGGTGAAGGATTGGGCACCTTTGCCTACATGGGCGTAGTGTTTGTCATGGAAATGTTGTTTGGCATTCTGGCATCGCTGATTGTGGCGTATTTTTCCCGGGTACGGGAATTTCGTGCCGATGCCGGTGCGGCCAAATTGGTAGGCCCGCAGAAGATGATCAGTGCCTTGCAACGCTTGAGTCAAGGCCCGGCAGTGGGGGATATGCCCGCCACCATGTCTGCATTCGGGATTAACGGCAAGCGTTCCATGGCGGAGCTTTTCATGAGCCATCCACCATTGGAAAAACGCATCGCAGCCTTGCGCAATGCCGCATAATCACACGGTTTGTGATCTGTCAGGGGGCTTGTGTCAGCCCCCTTTTTTATTGTCTTATCTTTTGTATGGACTTTATTAGTAACTGTTTTATCAGAAAAATTTTTTAAAAAACTTGTTGGCGGTAAGTATTTAACTTGATTTAGCGCACATTTTGCCCATTCCGATATTGTTAAAGTAGTACAAATTAAATTTAGTTTGCTAAGTGGTTAAAGCTTGACTAATTTAATTTAACGTCGTGCTATTTCCCGGCGGCTGGATGGGGGTCAACCCTGAGATAAGAATTCCCAGTAGCTGTCAAAACCGGAGGATATTGATTGTGAGCAATAAACTGTTAAGTGCATTGTTTGGTGCGGGTCTGGCTGCTCTGGCAATGTCATCTGCTTCATTCGCGGCAGATCAGAAGATTTCTGATTTCCACGTGGATATGGGCGGATGCGAATCTTGCCATAAGGATGGTTCACCATCTGCTGATGGCGAGTATGAGTTCCAGCAGTGCCAGAGTTGCCACGGTGGCTTGGCTGACATGGATGCGGTTCACAAACCCCATGACGGTATGCTGAAATGCGCCGATTGTCATGCTGTGCATGATATGAACGTAGGTCAGAAGCCCACTTGTGACAGCTGCCATGATGATGGTCGTACTGCTGAAAACCCCATGGGTAAATAAGCAGTCAGTGATTGTATGAGTAACAATGCCGGCAGCAATGCCGGCATTTTTTATGCCTGTTTTTCAATGGTATTTATTAGATAGAATGTGGGTGATGTAACGCTTCACTGAATATGGCGGAATATGCATTTCGAACGGTTTCAAACCCATCAACACAATATTGCTGGCAGCATACTTGATGTTTCATATGATCGCCTTACCACCAAATTTGAACTCAGGGCCGATGGCAGTGTTGTCTATTCGAAATACCTTTGGTGTTGGCCCAAACATCGTGCGGTCATTAACATGGGTGGCGGTGATTATTTGCTCAAGGTTTATCGGTTTCTCTTATGGGGAGCCAAATTGAGCGATAATGATGCGCTGTTGGTTAAAGAATTATTGCCCAAGCGCCGTAGGCGTTCGATTGTTTTCCTTGGGTATGGGGTTTTTATACTGTTGCTTAGGGGAATGCTGGTTGCTTTTCCGTCATAGTACCAAGTACATAATGATGGTTCTTTTTTATAAGGATTTCACCAAAACAGTGCCAACAAGATGCCACTGATTTAGGCATGGGCAGCACACTTATTATCTGAATTCGGCGCAGTTAATGGCTTTTATCGCGAGAGTTGTCTTCATTTCGGTAATGTAAGTTCAACCTGATCATCGTCACCGAAGGTGGTTTTTGTGCCGACCATGGAGAAATAACGGATTGAACGCTGACCATGGGCAACCACTCATGCCTGCTGGCACATCATGATGCCAAAGCACTGGGCATCGGCTGACAGCGCATTACCATTTCTTTTTTGGCTGGAACAACATGTCGATGTCGTCTTCTTCCTTGGCCTTGGCCGGTGCGGGCTGCGCCATTTTAACCGCATTGTTTATCTCTTCCAGCAGCTGTTTGGCCTCTTCCACTTTGCGGCTGATAAAAGGATCATTCGGCGTTTGCCCCTTGATGGTATTGAGTGTGGCTAGCGCCTTGGTCACCATTTGCCGGGACGAACCATACTGTTTCATGTAACAGCTGCTGCGGGCCCGGGATAACATGCTGTCCACATTAATGCGCAACTGCAAACTGCTGATGCGGGTTTCTTCATTGGCAAAAATGGCCGGATCCATTTTCCCCTTGTTGTGTTCATCGCGAATAATGGCCCGCAGTTTTTTCAAGGTTTGCACCAGCACCAGTATTTGCCGGTCATTATCGGGCAGGCGAAAATTTTCGATGGAAGGCTGCTGGGGGGGATTTTTTTGCAGGTTGGCGATCATGGCATCCAGATCCAGCACCCGGCGTTCATAATCGCTTTTTTGGGAAGGATTGGACAGCAACCTGGCTTGTTGCGCTGCTTCCTTGATGCGTTTGTAGAGCACCAGATTGACATGGCTGGTACAGGGGAACATGCCGGTATTGGCCAGCACCTCTTCTGTTTCGTCCAAAATGGCGCGTTGACGGGCCAGCTCCGTGCGGCGCAACGCTTCAGCACGTTGTTTTTGCTGTTGCAGGGCATTGATGCCAATGACCAACAACAGCAACGCACCGATTAGCACCAGTACCAGGGTAAATGCCATAGTCGTTCCGATAATTTTATAATTTGAGTAATGCTACAATAAATCAACAAACTAACCTAGCGATCATAGCTTAGCTTGACGCTGGTGTTGTAGATCTTGGACAGGAAAATCAATATATTCCTGTTTGATTTGAATCTGGCGTTGTACTATAACGTTTGATTATAGATAGAGGCCTCTACCCCCACATTCTGTCACTTGGCGGCACAGAAAATCAAGGACTTATCCCATGAAGCTACAGCAATTGCGTTATATTGCCGAGGTAGTCAATCACAACCTGAACGTTTCCGCGACTGCTGAAAACCTGTATACCTCCCAACCGGGGATAAGCAAGCAGGTACGGATGCTGGAAGATGAGTTGGGGATCCAGATTTTTGGTCGTAGTGGCAAACACTTAACCCATGTAACCCCCGCAGGTGAGCAGGTTATCCGCATTGCCAATGACATTCTTGGCAAAGTGGAAAGCATCAAGAAAGTTTCTGAGGAATACACCAAGCCGGATCAGGGCGAGCTGATTTTAGCCACCACCGATACCCAGGCGCGTTATGCCTTACCCAAAATCATTCAGCAATTCATTGCCCGTTACCCCAAGGTGAATTTGCACATGCATCAGGGAAGCCCGGCACAGATAAGCGAGTCTGCCGCCCATGGCGTGGCAGATTTTGCCATTGCCACGGAGGCGATGCATCTGTATACGGATTTAATCATGTTGCCTTGCTACCACTGGAACCGTTCGGTGGTGGTGAAAAAAGACCATCCCCTGGCTTCTCGTAGCCATATTGGCATTGAAGAGCTGGGGCGTTTCCCTTTGGTCACCTATGTATTCGGTTTTGATAAGGCGTCAGAGATTGAAAAAGGGTTTAAAAAGGCCGGAGTGGAACCCCGTGTGGTGTTCAGTGCCACTAGCGCCGATGTATTGAAAACCTACGTGCGGTTGGGACTCGGTGTGGGCATTATCGCGTCCATGGCGGTTGACCCCCAGATTGACAATGATCTGGTGGCAATTGATGTAAGCCACCTGTTTGCCCATAGCACCACGAAAATCGGTTTTCGAAAAGGAAACTTTTTGCGGGGTTATATGTATGACTTCATCCAGAATTTTGCGCCCCATCTAACCCGTGACGTGGTAGAAAAAGCCGAAGCGCTGAAAGATGCCCAGCTGATTGAAGCGATGTTTGCGGATATAACGCTGCCGGTGCGCTAGGCTCTTTTACGTTCAAGACTTTTGCCCAGTAGGGTTGTTCACCCCTTCGCAATCAGCGCCGGATAGATGTGCTATGGCGTTGCCCGTGAAATCGCCATCAAAATTCACAGCCGGAGATTATCCGGCTGTGGTGGCATTAACATTCCACGATATTAACGGCCAGGCCGCCTTTGGCGGTTTCCTTGTATTTACTGCGCATGTCCTTGCCGGTATCCATCATGGTCTTGATGACTTTATCCAGCGATACCTTATGATTGCCATCCCCCCGCAAGGCCAGCCGGGAGGCATTGATGGCCTTTACCGCCCCCATGGCATTACGCTCAATACAAGGCACTTGTACCAAACCGCCAACGGGATCGCAGGTCAGCCCCAGGTTGTGTTCCATGCCGATTTCAGCGGCATTTTCCACATGTTCCACCGTGCCACCCATCAGCTCGGTTAAGGCCGCAGCGGCCATGGAGCAGGCCACGCCGACCTCGCCCTGACAGCCCACTTCCGCCCCGGAAATGGAGGCATTTTTTTTATACAGGATGCCGATGGCGGCCGCGGTCAGCAAAAAGCGGGCGCAGCTTTCCTTGTCGACGGCTTCCACGAAGGTGTCGTAGTAACACAATACCGCCGGGATAATGCCCGCAGCTCCGTTGGTGGGCGCTGTCACAACCCGCTCCCCGGCAGCATTTTGTTCATTGACCGCCATGGCAAACAGATCCACCCAGTCCATGGCATTCAACGGGTCAATGGTGTTTTTGCTCTCGGCCTTAAGGCGCCGGTACAGTGCTGGTGCCCGGCGTCTTAGCTTTAACCCTCCGGGTAAAATGCCCTCCCGGTGACAGCCTTTTTCAACGCATTGCTTCATGGTTTGCCAGATGTGCCATAGCTGCTCTTTGATCTGGCTCTCAGCACAAATGGTGCGCTCATTGGCCAGCATCAATGATGAAATGCTCAAGCCATTATCCAGACACAGATTGACCAGCTGGGTAGCGCTGTTGAAGTCATAGGGCACGCTTAACAGCGGGGTGGCCGGTGAGGCATCATGCTGCCGGATTTCCTCTTCATTCAGGATGAAACCGCCCCCCACTGAATAATAAGTGCGTTGTTGCAGGCAATGATTGTCGTGCCAGGCTGAAAGGGTCATGGCATTGGCGTGGGCCGGAAGGGTTTTGCGCCGATGGTAGGTAATGCCGCTTTCCCGGGTGAAGATGACCCTTTGGCCATTTGCCAGTTGTAGTGATTGGGTATCATGCACTTGCTGCAGTACCGCATCGATGGCGTCGGTATCAACGGTTTGCGGGTCTTCCCCCATCAAACCCAAGATAACGGCCTTGCCGGTGCCGTGGCCTTTGCCCGTCTGCCCCAACGAGCCGAACAGTTCCGCCCTTATCTCGTCAGTGGCGGTTAACAGGCCGTCCTGGGACAGTTTTTCAATAAAAATTTTGCCGGCTTTCATCGGCCCTACAGTGTGGGAGCTGGAGGGGCCAATGCCAATTTTGAACATGTCAAATACGCTGATCATGTAGTTAACCCTGATAGTGCTTGCTCTTGTTGTACATCCTGAGAGCCTTGCTCGCTCTCAGTGGAAATTACAGGTATCTTAGCCCCGTGGGCGTACTGTAAATGGCGCTAAGTATCCCACATTTTGCAGTTGTCATATCATTAGTTATTTTTATCGTTATGGTTTCGCATTAGCTGCATTAAAGCATGCGTCTGCGCGGCGGTGTTTAAGTATTATAGTGTGTTGTATGCCAAATGTTACCAGCGGGGCTGGGCCGCTCCAGGTATAAATTTTATAAGGAAGGTTTATGAGTTATCTAATGCTGGATATTGCCGGAACCCAATTGCAGGGCGATGAGGCAGACGTATTACGGCATCCGGCAGTGGGCGGCGTGATTTTATTCAGCCGCAATTATCAGCACCGCGCCCAGCTCATTGAACTGGTGCAATCCATTCGGGTCCTGCGACAGGATATCGTGATAGCGGTGGATCACGAAGGCGGGCGGGTACAGCGTTTTCGTGAGGGGTTCAGTGAACTGCCGGCCATGGGCGACATTCTGCCAGCAGCCGGCAATATGCCGCTGGCGATTGAATGGGCCAAAGAGCTGGGTTTTTTAATGGCGCTGGAGCTGCTGGCCTGTGACATTGATGTGAGCTTTGCGCCGGTGCTGGACATTAACGGCGTGAGTGAAGTGATAGGCAAACGCAGTTTTGCGGCGACGGCGGATGAGGTGATTCCGCTGGCCCGCAGTTTTATTGAAGGGATGCACGAGGCCGGCATGGTGGCCATTGGCAAGCACTTCCCCGGCCATGGCAGCGTGGCGGCTGATACCCATCATGCCCAGGCCATTGATAACCGCAGCTATGATGAGATTGCTGCCCAGGATATGCCGCCTTTTGCGGCATTAATCGAGGCGGGGGCCTTGCAGGGCGTCATGCCCGCCCATGTGATTTATGCGCAGGTAGACCCTCAGCCTGCCGGTTTTTCATCCCGTTGGCTACAGCAGGTGTTGCGGGGGAAGTTAGGCTTTGATGGCGTGATTTTTTCCGATGACCTGGGGATGAAAGGCGCCGCGATGGCCGGTGATTTTCGCCAACGTGCCAGCGCTGCAATTGCTGCCGGTTGTGATATGGTGTTGGTATGTAACGAACCGGAAGGCGCCCGCACCCTGCTGCAGGATTTTAGCTGGCCGGCATCTGCCCCGGATTTATTGGCACGTTTAAAACCTCAACCTTCACGACTGTTGCAGGCATTACAAAATGAAACGCGCTGGCAACAGGCATCGGCGTTGGCAGCCAGGCTTCTTGGTTAATCATTGACCTAGCACAAAACACTGGAGTGGCACCTTGGTTAACGTAATGTTGATTGCGCCAGTATAGGAGATCGCAAACATGATTTTATATCTGCACGGATTTGACGCGACCAGCCCTGGCAACCATGAAAAAATCAGGCAACTGCAGTTTATTGATGACGATGTGCGTTTGCTTAGCTACAGCACCCTGTATCCCAAGCATGACATGCGCCACCTGCTCAATGATGCCTGCAGGCACCTGAAGTTGACCAGTGACAAACAGCCATTGCTGGTGGGCGTGGGGTTAGGGGGCTACTGGGCGGAGCGGATTGGCTTTTTGGCCGGGGTCAAGACCGTGCTGGTGAATCCCAATTTGTGGCCGGAAGAAAACATGCCCGGCAAAATCGACCGGCCGGAAGAATACGAAGACATCTCCCAGAAATGCGTGACGGATTTTCGCGCCAAGAATCGTGGCAGGGCCTTGTGCTTATTGTCCTTGCATGACGAGGTGCTCGACAGCCAGCGCAGTGGCACTTTGCTGAGTCAGTATTATGACGTGATTTGGGATAAGCAGCAGCCCCATAAATTTCCGTCCCTGTCCAGCCACATGGTGTCGATTAAAGCGTTTAAAAAGCAGCCTTAGCCGAAGCGTGATGGCAACAGAGCCTTCGGTGCCATGGCGTTGTATCTGACCTTGTTTGCTTGTGTTGCAGATTTATCAGTTGTTGACGTTGCAATTTGCACGTTCAGTGCTTGATTTATAAGAGTAATGACAATGGGGGCGGGACATGAAAAGGGTGATGATCACCATGAGTGGCAAGGTGCAGGGCGTGGGGTTGCGTCGCAGCGCGCTGCAAAAAGCCCAGGCGCTGGGGGTGACGGGCTATGTGTGCAATCTGGATGATGGCCGGGTGCGCATTCTCGCCCAAGGGGCTTTTCCGGCGGTGGATCAATTAATCCACTGGTGCGAAATCGGGCCGGTGACTGCACAGGTCGACAGCGTTTTTGTGGAAGAAGACGAGGCAGATGAAATCTACCTCGATTTTTCCATTACCGCCTAGGTGCCGTTAATCCGCCTGGGGCAGGGGAATGTCGGGCGGATTGTCTGCCGCCGGTGATGTTGCTGCGGGCTCCTCGGCATCAGTAGGCGTTTCTGTTGTGGTGTCATCCGGTTGCTGAATGCGGCGCACCTGCAAAATCATGCCCATCGCCGGGTGGTCAAAATAATGGATTTCAGTGCTGCGAATACGGCGGTTTTGCTCCATGGGCATACTGTAAAGGTATGGCATCTCGGTTGCCGGGTGCCCTTCAATGGCAATGCTTTTTTGGCCGGGTTGGCGCAGGTTAAAGCGGGTTTCCACATAAAGGTAATGGCTGAGATAGATATTCAGCAGACCGTCAAACTGCCATACAGGCGTGGTTTTTTCTTCCAGTTTCAGGGCATCAAAGGTGGCAAACCGGTCTTTTACGGCAACCTGCTGGCTGACCGGCAAGCCGTTGTGCTGGAATTGTTCGGCAAAGTTGCGGCCGGCAAACAGGTGTAAGGGCCGGGATTGGCGCCGGGGTTTCATCTCCTGGCGCCAAGTGATATGCAATAGCGGCTCTGCGCCGGACTGGCGTTGTAATCGGGCAATAATCTCGCCGAACTGGGCGCTGTCTGCATCCTCCAGCACGGCATGGGGCAGGGTGGCGCTTTGGGGATCTTTTGGCAGTACGTCCACCGGCATTACCTGAGGCATTACCAGTGTCTTGGCGCTTTCAAGTGTGTTGTCACAGGGTTGCGAGGTGGTGTTAAGGCCATTCCACTGACTGTTGCAGTCATTGAGGGCCATGCTGACCCCCGTGATGTCGCTGGCCACTTGCGGGGTGAGCAAATCGATGGCATTGCGGGTATCCAGCGGCAACGGGGTATCCGGCCAATGCTCCTGTTGGGTTTGCAACGGACGCTGGAACAGGTAGATTTCCACCTCGTACCAAGGGGCGGCCACTGCATGTAAGCTGGCGCTCAGCAGGCATGTTGTAAGGGTTGCCAGCAGAAATTTGTTAAACACTATCGCTCTCCCACAGTGTGTTGGGCCAACTGCTCCAGCAGCAGTGATGCCAGTTCCAGCCGTTGCTTGCTGTTTTCCGTTACCATGGTGAACTTTAACTTATTCGGTCCGTCCATTCGATAGATTTGTGGCTGGGATTGCAGCAACCCGATGATGAATCCCGGGTCCACCTTATGATCGTCACAAAATTCCAGGCTACCGCCCCGGCTGTGCATTTCCAGCTTTTTAAGTCCCAAGGTGGTGGCCTGATGCTTCAGCAGCGTCAGTTGCATCAGGTGGCGGGTGGCGTCAGGCAGCATGCCAAAACGGTCAATGAGCTCGACTTTAAGCTCATCCAGTGCGGCTTCAGTGCGGCAGTTGGCAATGCGCTTGTAAAGTGACAGGCGGATATTCACATCTCCCACATAATCCTCTGGCAGCAAGGCCGGGACTCGCAGCTCCATCTCGCACTGTTCATTGAGCATTTGCGCCAGCGATGGCTCCTTGCCCTGTTTCAGGGCATTTACCGCCGATTCCAGCATGTCCATGTACAGGCTGAAGCCGATTTTGGAAATATGGCCGCTTTGCTCCTCGCCCAGCAATTCACCGGCGCCGCGGATCTCCAGATCCTGGGTGGCCAGCATGAAGCCGGCGCCGAGGTCTTCCAGGGCATCAATGGCCTCAAGGCGTTTGCGGGCATCGCTGGTCATGCGTTTGGGATGGGGCGTCATCAGATAGGCATAAGCCTGGTGGTGGGAGCGGCCAACCCGCCCGCGCAACTGGTGCAATTGGGCCAGTCCGAACATGTCGGCCCGTTCAATGATGATGGTGTTGGCGCTGGGCACATCAATGCCGGTTTCGATGATGGTGGTACACACCAGCACGTTATAGCGGCGATGGTAGAAGTCTGACATCACCCGTTCCAGCTCCCGCTCCCGCATCTGGCCGTGGGCCACCACCACCCGTGCCTGCGGTACCAACTGGCGAATATCTTCCGCCGCTTTTTCAATGGTTTCCACATTGTTGTGCAGGTAATACACCTGGCCGCCACGCAAGATTTCCCGCTGAATGGCTTCACGGATGCTGTTTTTATCGTATTCCCGGACAAAGGTTTTCACCGCCAGCCGTTTGGCCGGTGGCGTGGCGATAATCGACAGATCCCGCATGCCGGACATGGCCATGTTAAGGGTTCGCGGGATCGGCGTGGCGGTGAGGGTGAGAATGTCCACATTGGCGCGCAGCGCCTTGATTTTCTCTTTCTGGCGCACGCCGAAACGGTGTTCTTCATCTATGACCAGCAGGCCAAGATTTTCAAACTTCACTTCTGAATTCAGCAGCTTGTGGGTGCCAATCACGATATCCACTTTGCCTTGGGCCAGTGCGTCCATGACCTGTTGCTGCTCTTTGGCGGTGCGAAAACGCGACATCACTTCAATCTGTACCGGCCAATCGGCAAAACGGTCCTTGAAGTTTTCATAATGCTGCTGGGCCAGCAGGGTGGTGGGCACTAACATCACCACTTGCTTGCCTGCATTCACAGCCACAAAGGCCGCGCGCATGGCCACTTCCGTTTTGCCAAAACCCACGTCACCGCATACCAGCCTGTCCATGGCAATGGGGGATTGCATGTCACTGAGCACCGCATCAATGGCGGTCTCCTGATCCACGGTTTCCTCAAACGGGAAGCTCTGGGCAAACAGGGCGTAATCCTCTGCCTCCATTTTGGCGGCAATGCCCGGCCGTGACTGGCGCCGGGCGTAGATGTCCAGCAGCTCGGCCGCCACATCGCGGATGCGCTCAATGGCTTTTTTGCGGGCTTTCTCCCAGGTGTCGTTACCCAACTTGTTGAGGGAGGGTTGCTGATCCGGCCCCACGGTGTAACGGCTGATCAGGTGCAGCGATGATACCGGCACATACAGTTTGTCGCCGCCGGCGTATTCCAGCTTGAGGTATTCGGCCACCATGCCGCCGGCATCCAGGGTTTCCAGCCCCAGATACAGGGCCACCCCGTGCTCCAGGTGCACGATGGGTTGCCCCACTTTCAGTTCGGCCAAATCCCGGATGAGCGCATCCTGGCTGACCTGGCGCTGTTTGTCCCGGCGCCGCTGCTGGGCAATGCGGGCACCGAACAGTTCGGTTTCGCAAATGATGCACAGCGCAGGATTGGTGAGCTCGCACCCTTGGGACAAGGGGGAAACCATCAGCCCGATGTTGTCAGGGCTTTGCAGAAACGGCTCAATACCGTTAAAAAGCCGCGGCTTGAGGTCGATTTTGGCCAGCATTTCCAGCAAGGCTTCCCGGCGGCCTTCCGACTCGGCACTGAACAGCACTTTGTTTTTGGCGGCCACAAATGCCGCCAGTGCAGCCAGCGGCTGTTTTTGCTTGTGGTTGACCGTCAGTTCCGGCAATGGGGCGGTTGCCGCCATCAGCTGATGCTTGTGGCTGCCGGGCGCATCAATGTGCACCCGTGGCAACTGTTTGAAGGCGGCAAATAACTGATCCGTTAACAGGTACAGCTCTTGGGGGGCCAAAAGCGGCCGCAGCGGGTCAACCTTGCGGTCTTCATAACGATGCTGCACCTGGGCCAGATGTTCATCGGCGGCATGTGCTAAATCGCCAATGGTGAACAGTTGCGCCTTGTTGCCAAGATAATCAAACAGGGTGGCGGTGGCGTCAAAAAACAGCGGCAGATAGTTTTCAATCCCGGCGGGCATCAAATGGCGACTTACCTGCTGGTAGACGGATTCAGGCTCTTTGACCACCACTTCAAAATAGCGCCGGTAACGCTGACGAAAGCCTTCAATGGCGCTGTCATCGGTGGGAAATTCCCGGGCGGGCAACATGCGGATTTGGTCCACCGGCTCTTGGGACAACTGGGTATCCGCCTCAAAATAGCGGATGGACTCCACTTCATCGTCAAACAGCTCAATGCGCAGCGGTTTGACGCAGCCCATGGGGAAAATGTCCAGAATGGAGCCGCGGATGGCAAATTCGCCGTGTTCATACACTTGCCCCACCAGATGATAACCGGCGTTGACCAGATGCTGCCGCATCTCCTGCAGTGGGTAATGGTCACCTTTTTTCAGCAGCATGACATTGGCGCTGAGAAATGCCACCGGCGGCAGTTTAACCATCAAGGTGGTCAGGGGCACAATGACCAGTGCCTGTTTGGCACTTGGCAGGCGCGAGAGGGTTTCCAGCCGTTGTGATATCAAATCCTGATGCGGTGAAAAGCTGTCATAGGGCAGGGTTTCCCGGTCCGGAAACAACCACACCGGCAGTTTGTCCGCCAACAGGTGCTGCAGTTCCGCTTCCAGGGTCAGCGCCGTTGGGGTATCCGGTGTTACCAGCAAGCTGATGCCGGGGTGGCTGGATGCCAGGGAGGCTAATGTCAGGGCGCGGGCAACACCTTCATCTAGGCCAAGGTAGCGTACATCCGCAGCCTTGGTGGCACCCTGCGGTGCGAGAACGGAAAAAGCGGTCATTGAGCGGCAAATGGATTTATGGGAAAAGAGTTGGGGCACATTGTAGAGATTTGCGCCGATGAGTACCAGTGCCGTCAGTTGTTGGTTTTTCGATGCTTGAGCTGTTTTTGCTGCACCACCAGACTGGCTTTCACCAGTTGTTCCACTTCGGCATCCGTAATCACGCTGAACTGCAAATCCAGCAGGAAACAGCCCGGCTCATCCGGATCCTCCCGGCAATCGCTCACCTGGGCCAGGCATAATACCGAGAGGATTTCCTCACGGACAAACAGCAACAGTTTCACTTGCTGGCCCCGCGCCAGTGACTGCGCGCTTTTGAGGCGCACCCCGCTGCCGCCAAACTGCAAACCGATGCAGTGCTCGCCGTCGCGGGCTTCCTGCTCCAGCAGGTGTTGCAGTACCAAATCGATTTTACGGGATTGCAGTTTCAGGTATTCCACAATGGCTCGGCCGTCATCGCCCATTTGCCGCAGATGGATAAGGCAGTTGCCCTCCAGGGCCTTAACCTCACTCATCAGCTGCATGCCTTTGGATTTCATGCTTTGCAGCAGCGTTTCATCTGGCAGTGGCTGATCTTTTGGCCACAATGACACATAGGCATCAAACGGATGCGGAACACTGAAATAGGCGCTGGATTCTGGAAACAAGGCGCTGCCCCTTGTATTTAGTCGGCTAATCCACCTATTATCGTGCCCACTTCAATGATTTAGCAAGCCTGGCGCAATATTACCCATGCCGGGATTGAGGAGCGATTGTTCTGCCCATGAATCCGGCCCTTTCCTTTTTTATCGGTTACCGTTACTGGCGGGCGCGCAAGTCCAATGCGTTTGCCTCGTTCATCACCTTTTTTGCGGTCAGCGGCATTTTTCTGGGCGTGGCGGCATTGATCATGGTGAGCTCGGTAATGAACGGGCTGGAAGGGCAACTGAAACAGCGCATTTTGGGGGCCGTGCCGCAACTTACCGTACACAGCGCAGCGCCTTTGCCCCACTGGCAACAACAGGCATCGCTGTTGCAAACCTTGCCGGGCGTGCGCGGCGCAGCGCCCGGTGTCACCATTCAGGCCATGGTGCAGTCACAGGACAACATCAGCGCCGTGCAGTTGTACGGCATTTTGCCCGAGGCCGACAGCGCGCTGTCGCCGCTGGCATCACACACCCTGGGCAATGGCTATGATGCGCTGCAATCCGGCCGTTACCAGGTGTTGCTGGGGGCTGAACTGGCCCGGCGGTTGAATGTGACGCAAAACGACAAGGTGCGGCTAATCAGCGGTGATGGAGTGGTGTATTCGCCGCTGGGGCCTGTGCCCAGTCAGCGCACTTTTACGGTGGCGGGCGTGTTTGAAATGGGCTCGCAGGTGGATGCCAATGTGGCCTATCTGCATTATGCCGACGCGCGCAGGCTCATGCGCAAGGCCGCAGACGACATTGAAGATTTACGGCTGTTCCTGACCGACCCTTTTCGTGCGCCCCAGTTAACTCCCGAGGTGGCCAGACTACTGACAGCCCAAGGGCTCAAGGTGCAGGTAAGTGACTGGCGCGACAGCTATGGCCACTTGTTTGCGGCGGTGAAAATGGAAAAAAACATGATGTCGCTGATGCTGAGCCTGATCATTGCCGTGGCCGCATTCAACATCGTTTCGGCATTGGTGATGATGGTGGTGGATAAAACCACCGATGTGGCGGTGCTCAAAACCCAGGGGCTTGGCCGGGGCGACATCATGCTGGTGTTCGTGTCCCAAGGATCGCTGAACGCCTTTTTGGGGCTGCTGCTGGGGTTGACCTTGGGCAGTTTGGCTACCGTTTACATCAATCCGCTGCTCAGTGCATTGGGGATCAGCATTCTGGGCGCCGGGCAACAGTTGCCGGTGATGCTGGATTACGGCCAGTTGCTGGGCATTACCGTGGGCACCATTGCCATTACGTTGCTGGCCACGTTATATCCGGCGCTGCGGGCGGCGGCGGTACAGCCGGCACAAGCCCTTAGTTATGAATGAATCAAAGAGAGAGCAGATGCAGAATACGCCATTACTGCAGGTCCGAGGGGTCAGCAAAAGTTATCAGGAAGGCAGTCTCAGTACGCCGGTATTGCATGATGTGGCATTGACCGTGGTGGCCGGTGAGCAGTTGGCCATTGTGGGCAGCTCCGGCTCCGGCAAAAGTACGCTGTTGCATATACTTGGCACGCTGGATTGTCCCAGCAGCGGGCAGGTGTTGCTGGACGGGGAGGATTTGTATCAGGTGCCGGCCACGCGCCAGGCGCAGATCCGTAATCAGAAGTTGGGATTCATCTACCAGTTTCATCATCTGTTGCCAGAATTTACGGCGCTGGAAAATGTCTCCATGCCCGGCTGGATTGCCGGGCGCAACAAGCAACAAGTGCAGCAGCAGGCACAGCAACTGCTGACCCGGGTAGGCTTGCAGCACAGGTTACAGCACTTGCCGGCGGAATTGTCCGGCGGTGAGCGGCAACGGGTGGCCATTGCCCGGGCGTTAATCAACAATCCGCGACTGGTGCTGGCGGATGAACCCACCGGCAATCTGGATGCCAGCAGCGGGGAAACCGTGTATGAGCTGATCCGCGAGTTGGCGGCCCAGCTGGGAACGGCGTTTGTGGTGGTGACCCATGATCATCAACTGGCGGCCCGGATGGACCGGCAACTGCAAATGGTGGACGGTCGCCTGACGGTTGCAGGAGCCCCGTTATGAAGCAATGGTTGCCGGTATTGATTGGCTGGCGTTTTTACAGGGCCAGGCAACACAACGGCTTTGTCAGTTTTATCTCGTTTGCTTCCACGGCGGGCATTGCCTTGGGCGTGGCGGTACTCATTTTGGTCTTGTCGGCCATGAACGGCTTTGAAAGTGAGCTGGAAAAACGGCTGTTGGGGGTGGTGCCCCAAGGGGAGTTGCTCTCGGCGGGGCAACCCATCAACAATTGGCAGCAGATGCTCACCGAGGCCCATGCCATCGCTGGCATTACCGGCGCTGCGCCCATGGTGAAACTGCAAGGGCTGGTGCAAAAGCCCGGCGGTTTTGTGGGCGTGCAGGTGACCGGCGTGGACCCGGTACTGGAGCAACAGGTGTCAACCCTGGGAGATTACCTGTCGGCTGAAGGCTGGCAAAGTCTGGAAGGTGACAGCAACCATATCGTGATGGGCCAGGGGCTACTGACAAAACTTGGGTTGGCCGTGGGCGATTCCATCACCCTGTATTTGCCGCCGGCCCGGGCACGGCACAGTGCGGCTGACATTGGCCGGGCTCGCAGTCATACGCTGGTCATCAGCGGCAGTTTCAGTGTGGGCGGCGAGCTGGATTACAGCCAGGCATACGTGCCTTTGGCTTATGCCCAACAATTGCTGGGGCTGGGGGACGGGGTCAATGCCGTTCGCATCAAAGTGGCCCGGGTGTTTGAGGCGCCGTCACTTATCCGCCAATTGGGCTACCAGCAGCAACAGATGTTGTACATCAATGACTGGACCCGTAGTCAGGGGCATCTGTATCAGGATATCCAGATGGTGCGCACCATCATGTATCTGGTGCTGGCGCTGGTGATTGCCGTGGCCTGTTTCAATATCGTCTCCACCTTGGTGATGGCCGTGCGCGATAAAGCCGCCGAGATAGCCATTTTGATGACCATGGGCTTGCGCCGTCGGGCCATGATGCTGGTGTTCATTGTGCAGGGCGGGCTGAACGGGGTGGTAGGCAGCGTGCTGGGGGTGGCCATCGGTGTTTTCTTTGCGCAAAACCTGTCGGCGATTGCGGCCTCAATCGAAGGGCTGACCGGACATAAATTTTTATCGGCCGATGTGTACTTCATTGATTTTTTGCCGTCGCGCCTGGAATGGCAAGATGTGCTCTGGGTACTGCTGATGGCATTGCTGATGAGTTTGCTGGCAACACTGTATCCGGCCTATCGCGCCAGCTGCATTGCGCCGGCCAGAGCCCTAGCAGCGAGATAACGCCAGATGAAAATGTGATGCAAAAACGATACAGGCCGCGATATTGCGGCCTGTATTTTATGGTGAGCGCTATTTGCGGCGGCGCTTTTGCCACTGACTGTAAATGGAGTACTGCCACAAACTGCGCACCGCCACATAGCCCACAATGGCGCTGATGATCCCAAACACCAGACAACCCAGCAAAAAAGGCGGTGCAATGGTGGCGAATGAGGTTTCCACCCAATGCCAGGATAGCTCGAACGAGAACTGCTCGGTGGGGTGGTGCAATAGCTTGGCCCCGGCAATATAGGCCAGATAAAACATGGGGGGCATGGTCACCGGGTTGGTGATCCACACCAAGGCCACCGACACCGGCAGGTTGACGTTAAACGCAATGGCCAGCGCCGCGGCCAGCACCATTTGAAACGGCATGGGCACCCAGGCCACAAACAGTCCCACGGCAAACGCGCCCGGCGCTGAGCGACGGGTGAGCGCCCACAGATTGGGATTATTCAGCAAATCACCGAACATACGCAGGTATTTGTGTTCCCGCAGCACTTCAGGTTTTGGCAGGAACTTTTTAATCAGTTTCTTTGGCATAAGGTTTGATTGCTGTCTTAACTTAGCTGATGAATTACATTCTGAGCGGCTTTTGTCTGGCGCTGGTGTCAGCCAGAGTATGGCCAGCCATGCCGTCATCATTATTGTCACCGTTAATTATTGCAGGGACTTTACTCCTGTGCGCACTGTGGCAAGTTCCCAAACACCATTATCCAATCAAGGCACTGCTGTGTGGCGCGCTTGCAGGCGTGTTGTGGATGATGGTGTTTTGCCACGTCGTATTGTCGTTGCGAGAAGTAGACGAATATTCATCGCTTCGGGGACAGACGACACCCCTGACCGTGCGGGGCAAAATCATATCACTGGTTGCGCCCCATGGCGACTGGATTAATCTGGAAGTGGCGGAATCCCGAACGTCATCCCGTTGGCAGCCACCCCGGCGTTGGCGTCTGGGCTGGGATGTGTCCGCCATGGCCGCCGATAATGCCGAGGTTGGCACATTGCCTCAAATCGGGGAAGTGTGGCTGTTTGAGGTGCGCCCGCGGGCTTTTGTCTCGGTATTGAATCAGGGCGGCTTTAACCAGCAGCAGTATCTACTGGCACAACACGTGACAGCCAAAGGCACGGTAATAAACGCCAAGCGTTTGGCTGCGGCCCAGGATGTGCGCTCACGCTTGCTGGCGCAACTGATGCCGTTACTGCAAACCTTGCCCAACGGCGACATGTTGCTGGCACTGACCATGGGGGAGCGGGGCCTTATCGGCGAGCGCCGCTGGCAGCAACTCCGGCAGACCGGCACCGGGCATTTGGTGGCCATTTCGGGCTTGCACCTGTCAGTGGTGGCACTGTGGCTGTACGCCTTGGCAAGAGGGTTGAGCCGGTGCTGGCCCGGGCAAGGGCGATGGGGGTTGCTGACTGCCCAACTGCTGGCCTTGCTGGGCGCTGGGGTTTATGCCTGGTTGGCGGGTTTTGCCATTCCGGTGCAACGGGCCTTGCTCATGCTGTTGGCCCTGGTGCTGGTCAGTTGGTCCATGCGTAACGTATCGGCTTGGGAACGTTGGTTATGGGCCATGGCACTGGTGCTGCTGATGGACCCTTTGGCACCGCTCAGTGGCGGTTTCTGGTTGTCGTTTCTCGCATTGGCGCTCATTTTGCTGGAGTGGCAGCGGCCGTTACCCGCCGAAGAATTGTCCTGGCGGGCGGCAACATTACGCTGGTGCCGCCAGTTCTGGCGCGTTCAATGGCGGTTATGCCTGGGGCTGACCCTGGTGCAGGCCATGCTGTTTGGCGGGATGACCCTGCACAGTTTTTGGATAAACCTGTTGTTGGTGCCCTGGTTCAGTGTGGTGGTGATCCCGTTAAGCTTGTTGGCGCTGACTCTCTGGCGTGTGCTTGAGGCTGTACCCCAGGTGGCATCCATGCCGATGTCATGGCCTTGGGAACTGGCCGACTGGGCACTATTACCGGCCAACTGGCTGTGGCAACTTAGCGACACCTTGCCGGGCAACTGGGTGCTTTTGCCCAGCATGCTGACGTTGAGCCTGGGGTTCGGATTATTGGCCGGCGTTATCTGGTTATGGCGCCCAAGGCCTTGGCATGTGGTCATCCCCCTGTTTTTACTGCTGCCGGCATTGTTGCAGGTTGTCCAGTGGCGCGCCGAACTGCCCCTCAAAGGTTGGCAACTGCATGTGCTAGATGTAGGGCAGGGGCTGGCGGTGGTGGCCCAGCAGGGCACCCGGGCCTTGTTGTTTGATACCGGCGCGGCATTTCCCTCAGGTTTCAGTTATGCCGAACGGGTGATTTTGCCATTTTTGGCATCGGCAGGAGTACGTCACCTGGATTACCTGCTGATAAGTCATGGCGATAATGATCACGCCGGTGGCTTCAGGGTGCTTCATGAGGCGTTTCCCGGTACTTTGCTTATCACCGACACGCCCTGGTTGCCCGCATCGGCCGATTGCCGTCCAAGGCAATGGCGCTGGCAGCAATTGACCTTGACGCTTCTTGGACCCGCGCAGCCACAGGCCGGCAACAATGGCTCCTGTGTACTGTTACTGGATGACGGCGTGCACCGGGTATTGTTGCCGGGAGATATCGAATTGGCCGGAGAAGTGGCGCTGCTGCGCCAGGGCGTGCCGCTGCATGCCCAGATTTTGCTGGCACCTCACCATGGCAGCAAAACCTCATCCAGCGCAGATTTCATCGGGGCGGTAAACCCTGAGTGGGTGGTATTTCCGGCAGGCTTTGCCAATCGCTGGCATTTTCCAAAAGAGGAGGTCCGTCAGCGTTATCAGGCGGTCCATGCCCGGCAACTGGTCAGCGGTGAGCAGGGGCAGATAAGCTTCATGCTGGATGACCGGGGAATTCGGGTGCGCACCTATCGCCAGCAACTGGCACCTTACTGGTATAACCGCTTGTTTGGATTTGGTTACACCCGCAATCCAGAGTAGAATGCGGACTTCGTGAATTTTACTGAAATTATGGTCTCGATGCCTCATACGTCAAAAAATGAAACCTGGGCGATATTCAAACGGTTAGTCTCTTATGTACAGCATTTGAGGCGCGTGTTTGTCATCTCGGTGCTGGGTTTGTTGGGTTACGGCGCGGTGGACGTCACGTTCATGATGTTCATCAAGCCGTTTGTGGATGAAGGTTTTTCTGCCCAACCACCGGTGGACACCCATCTTGAAGTGGTGACCACCCAGGGGTTCCAGTCGGGTAATGATGTGTTGGCCATGGCGCCATTCGTGATTGTGGGGTTGTTTGTGCTGCGCGGCCTGTGCAACTTCATCTCCACTTACGGTATCTCTTACATGAGCGCCAAGGTGGTGCAGGAGATGCGCCAGCAGGTGTTCGAGCATTTGCTGAAACTGCCCGTGAGTTACATGGAACAGCAAAACTCCGGCAACCTTATCTCCAAAGTCACCTACGATACCGAGCAGGTGGCCCGGGCTTCCGGTAATGCGCTCATCACCATCGTGCGTGACGGCGTGACGGTCATCGGCATGTTGGCGGTGATGTTTTGGTACTCCTGGAAACTGTCCATTTTCATTCTGGTGATTGCGCCGCTCATCGGCTTGGTGATTTCCATTGTCAGCAAGCGTTTTCGTAAAGTGTCCCGGCAAATTCAGGGCGCCATGGGTTCGGTGACCACGGTGACCGAACAGATGATCAAGGGGCATAAAAACGTGCTGTCGTTTGGCGGACAACGCACCGAAGCCGAGCGTTTTTCCCGCGCCAATGATTTTAACCGTTATCAGAACATGAAGCTGGCCACCACCCAGTCCATCAGCCAGCCGCTGGTGATGATTATCGGCTCCTTTGCCTTGGGCGCGGTGATTTTTGCCGCCAGTCTTGACAGCATGCGCAGTGAACTGACCGCCGGCATTTTCACCACGGTACTGGCCTGCATGCTGTCCATGCTGCAACCCATCAAGAACCTCACCCGGGTAAATGCGGAGTTCCAGCGGGGCATCACCGCTTGTACCACCATCTTCGAACTGCTGGATACCGCACCGGAGCAAGACCGCGGTCAGCATGAAGTGGAACGGGTCCGGGGCGATGTGCGCTTTAACAATGTGAGCTTTCACTATCCGGGGCAGGAAAAGCAAGCGCTGCAACAGGTGGATTTTCACGTGCAACCAGGCCATACCCTGGCATTGGTGGGCCGCTCCGGTTCCGGTAAATCCACCATTGCCAGTTTGCTCAGCCGTTTTTACGGCGAGCTGGATGGTGGCGACATTCTGCTGGATGACGTGAGCATTTACGATTATTCGCTGAAATGCCTGCGCAGCCAGGTAGCGCTGGTGTCCCAGCAGGTGATGCTGTTTAACGACACCATTGCCAATAACATTGCCTACGCCTATCCGGGAGAGGTGAGCCGGCAACAGATAGAAGAAGCCGCCCAACTGGCCTATGCCATGGAGTTCATTGACAAGCTCCCCAACGGGCTGGATACGGAAATCGGTGAAAACGGGGTGACCCTCTCGGGTGGTCAGCGCCAGCGCATTGCCATTGCCCGCGCCATTTTGCGTAATGCACCGGTGCTCATTCTGGATGAAGCCACCTCGGCGCTGGATACGGAATCTGAAAAAGCCATTCAGAAAGGGCTGGATAACCTGCGCCGCAACCGCACCTCCATCGTGATTGCCCATCGTCTGTCCACCATCGAGAATGCCGACGAGATTTTGGTGGTGGATCAGGGGCAGATAGTGGAGCGGGGCAATCATCAGACGCTGCTGGCACAAGATGGCATGTATGCCAAGCTGTACCAGATGCAGTTCGGGAGCTAAGCCCCGTGGAAAACTGGCTGAATCGCGTGTGGTATGGGCATCACTGGGGGCGCTGGCTGTTATGGCCATTGTCCTGGCTGTTTGCCCTGCTCAGTGGTTGTCGCCGTCTGGCATTCCGTCTGGGACTGAAGCAACAGGTCAAACTGCCGGTGCCGGTGATACTGGTGGGCAACATCACTGTAGGCGGCAGCGGCAAAACGCCGGTAGTGATCTATCTGGTGCAGTGGCTGCGCCGTCAGGGCTATCATCCCGGTGTTATCAGCCGTGGCTACGGTAGCGGCCAAACCCATTCACGATTGGTGTTACCCTCATCTTCAGCGGCAGAGGTCGGGGATGAACCGGCAATGATAGTGCAGCGTACCGGCGTGCCCATGGCGGTAGGCTCCGATCGCATTGCCAGTGCCCGCTTGCTGCTGCAGTCCGCTGAGGTGGATATCATCATCAGTGATGATGGCTTGCAGCATTACCGCCTTGCCCGGGATATCGAGCTGCTGGTGCTGGATGCCAGTCGGGGGCTGGGCAACGGCATGCTGTTACCGGCCGGTCCGTTGCGGGAAGGGGCTTGGCGCCTTGATACCGTGGATTTTGTGGTGGCGAACGGCGCTCGGCAAGATAGCCGTGACGGTTTTGCCATGCAGTTGCAGGTTGGCGGCCTCAAACCGGTAGCCGAGACGTCTGAGGGGCTCCCTCCGGCTAAAACACAACCGCTGGTGGCGGTAGCCGGCATTGGGAATCCTCAGCGTTTTTTTGATACTTTGCAGGCAGAGGGCTATTCCCTGACACAAACCATGGTATTTGCGGATCATCACCCCTACAATGCAGCAGATTTTGCATTCGTGGCCCAGCAGCCACTGGTGATGACTGAAAAGGATGCCATCAAGTGCCGGGCATTTGCCGGCAGGCATTGGTGGTATCTGGCCGTGGACGCAGCATTTTCGGCACAATTTGAATCCCAGTTACTGGCCCGGGTTCGGGCGGTAATGAGTCACAGACATGACTAAACAGAAAGGACAGTCAGATGGCATTTGATAAAAAACTCCTGGATATAGTGGCGTGCCCGGTTTGTAAAGGCAAACTGGAGTACGACAAAGCGCACCAGCAGCTGATCTGTAAAGCAGACCGTCTGGTGTATCCCATTGATGACGGCATTCCGGTGTTGCTGGCCGACAAAGCCAGCAACTGGCAGGAAACGCAGGACTGAAGACTGTCCGTGTTACGGTGAAATGAAAAAGCACCACGCCATGGCGTGGTGCTTTTTTGTTGCCATTTTTGGGGTCAAATCCAGGGCAACAGGGTTTTGCTCTGTTGCAACGCCTTGGCAAAGTGCCGGGCGCTGGCATGGCGCAGGCGGTAAAAGCCCTGGTAACACAAGGGCACCAGATACAAACTGGTCACGGTGGAAAAGCCCAGACCGCCGATGATGGCAATGGCCATGGGGGCATATTCCGGGCCGCCGGAACCTACCTGGGTTTGGCCGACAGCTAACGGCACCAGCCCCAATATGGTGGTGGCAACGGTCATCAGCACCGGCCGCAGGCGGGTGATGCACACCCGGGTAATGACCTGGGGCAGTTGCTCCAGGCCAGGCGTCATCTGATTAATCTGATCCACCAGCACAATGCCGTTATTCACCACAATGCCCATCAGTACCAGAATGCCAATCATAGCCATGATGGACATGGGCGTATGGGTAAGCAGCAAGGCCCAAAACACGCCGGTGATGGAAAACAATATGCTGGTGATAATGGCGCTTGGCAGTAACAGCGACTCAAACAAGGCGGCCATCACGATGTAAATCATGGCGACGGCCAGCAGCATATTAATCAGCATGACCGATTGCTCTTCATCCTGTTTTTCAAAACCGCCGGTGAGCGATGAGCGGTAACCATCGGGCAAACTCACCTGTTGCATGGCTCGGGAGATCTCCTTTTGCGCCTGCTCCATGGTGATCCCCTCCAGGTTGGCACCAATGGACAGGGCCGTTTCCCGGTTGTAATGGCGGATAACGTCAAACCGGGGCACAATCTGGATCTGGGCCACCGTACCCAGTGTAAAGACTTTGTCGTCAAGACGGGCCACTGGGAGTCGTTTCAGGGTGTCCAGCGATTGCTGCCACTGCTTGTCATACAACAAGGCGATGCGCAGCTCGCCGCTGGGGTCGTGGCGAAAAGAGCGTAACTGGGTGCCCCGCAGCGCCGTGCTGATGGTGGTGGCAATATCGCTCAGTTTCAGGCCAAGGCGGGCCGCCAGCTCCCGGTTGATGTGAATGACCACTTCCTGCTGGGCGCCGTTAAGCTCTGAGCGTACATCCGCCAGCCCCTTGATGTGGGACAATAAAGGGATCACCTGTTGGCTGAGGCGAATAAGCTCGCTGGTGGAGCGGCCGGTAAGGGTGAGCCGTACCCCTGATGCGCTGTCACCCCAGCCAAACTGGGGCTTGGCGAAGGCGTATTTGGGAAAACCTTCGCGGATTTCCTGTTTCAGGGTGGCCAGTGGCATGGGCAAATCCGGTTTTAACAAAATCACCGAGCTGGCGTTGTCAGGCGCGTAGTAACTGTATACCGCATCAATATGGAATTTTGCCTGATTGGCATACAGGTAATGCTCCATCTGATTGACCATGGCTTCGGTCAGTTGCAGGTTGTGGCGCCCTTCCACCCGATAGTCAATATACATCCGCTGGGTGCTGTTGCTGTCTTCATTGTCCTTTTGCACCAGTTGCAGCGGTATGGCGGTGGATGACAGCACCAAGGCGGCCAGCAATGTGGAAATCCGCGGGTGATGGAGCACCCAGGCCAGCGACTGCTGATAATGCCGCTGCAGTTTGGGGGGCGGTGCATCCACAAGGTCTGGTTGCAGGTGGATGCGGCTCAGCAGCAAGGGAATGAGCGTTTTGGCAACCAGCAGTGATGCTGCCAATGAGATGCAGATGGCCACCGCTACGTGCTCCAGCATCACGGTGAGCTGGACTTTCACGCCGAAAATATTGGGCAGGAACACAATCGCCGTGGTCAGGGTGCCCGCCAGTACCGCCAGCGACACCTTGTCCACCCCGGCAATAATGCCGTGTATTCCGCCATGATGGTGCTGTTGCTCTTGCAGCACGCTTTCTGACACCACCACCGCATTGTCAATCAGCATGCCGATGGCCAGCAGCAATCCCATCATGGACAGGATATTGAGGCTGTAACCCAGAAGGTACATGCCGGCCAGCGTCATGCAGATGGAGATGGGAACCGATGACACCACAATCAGCGTCATGGGCAGATTGCGTAAAAACAGGTACAGCACCACAAAGGACAGCAAGGCGCCAATCAACCCTGACATCAGCAGTTCATGCAGCGAGGATTCCACTTCCAGTCCCTGATTATCCATCACGAACAACTTGATCCCCTGAAACTGTTTGTCCTGCTTGACCGCATCAATCACCTTGATGACGTTGTCGGACACCTGCACCAGATTGGCCCCGGACTCCTTGAAGATGTCCAGTCCCACGGCATATTTCTTGTCAAGATGGCGCCCGGCGGTGGCTTCTGGGAGGGCAAAGCGGATGTCGGCCACATCCTTAAGTTGTAACCCCGGCCCAATGCTCAACGCGCGGATGTCATCCAGTTGGCGAAACTCGCCCTTGGGGGATACCTGATACAGCACATTGTTGTCTCGCAGGGCACCACCGCTGATAACAAAGTTTTCCCGCAGCAGCTGCTGGCGTAACGCTGGCAAGGTGATGCCGCTGGCCGTGAGCTTCTGGGCATCAATGCGGATTTCAATCCGTTTTTGATCAACCCCGTACAGGGTTACCTGGGATACGCCCGCTACCCGCTCCAGTGGCCGGCGCAACTGTTTGTCCAACAGATCAAAGGCGGCGGAAAGCTCCCGCTCACTGGAGATGCGGATGGTGAGCACCGGCATGTCGGCGGTGGAAAACTGCAGCAACTGCACCCGCTCCACATCATCGGGCAGGAGGTGGCGCACCGCATCGATTTTTTCCCGGGCTTCCAGACTGCGGGTGGCGACACTTTCGCCCCATTTCATCCTGATTTCAATTTCGCTGCCATCCTGGGAGGATTTGGACAGCAGTTCATCCACACCGCCCATGGTGGCAAGGGACTCCTCCAGTACATTGGTGATATCCCGCTCCACCTCCGCTGGGGATGAGCCCTTGTATGGCACCTGCACGTAAATTTGCGGAATGTCGATGCCGGGCAACATCTCCAGGGGCAGCAAGCGCGCGGATGCCAGCCCAAAGAGTAAAATCGCCACAAAAAACATGCTGGTGGTGACCGGACGCTTTAATGCCAATGCGGTTAGATTCATGGGTTGACTCCCGTCCCGTTGAGGGCGTCGGCATGGGTGTCATCAGCGCCATCAAAGGTTTTTTGATCAAACAGGGCATACAGCACCGGTATGACCACCAGGGTCAGCAGGGTTGACAGGCTCAATCCGAAAATGACCGTAATGGCCATGGGCGCTCGCACTTCGGCGCCATCACCCAAACCGATGGCCATGGGTAGCAGCCCCAACGTGGTGGTCAGGGTGGTCATCAGGATGGGGCGAAGCCGTGATGCTGCGGCATCGCGGATGGCATCGAGTTTGTTCACACCGGCGATGCGTTGCTGATTGATGCGATCCACCAACACAATGGCGTTATTGACCACAATGCCCGCCAGCATGATAAGGCCGATAAACACCACCACGGATAACTGGCTGTGGGTCAGCCACAAGCCGTAAACGCTGCCACTGAGGGCCATGGGAACGGCCATCAGGATAAGCAGGGGGTGCAGCAAGGATTCAAACTGGCTGGCCATGACGATATACACCAGAAACACCGCCAGCAGCAGCGCAATTTTAAGGGAGTTGAACGAGCTTTCCATCTCTTCATTCTGGCCGCCAAAGCGCACTTGCACGGAAGCGGGCAAGGGGAGCTGGGTCAGTAACTGGCGGGCGCTGGCCACGGCCTGGTTCAAGTCACCCTGGGCCAGGTTGGCCGAGACAATGGCAACCCGTTGCTGGCTGATGCGGTTGATGGCCGAGGGGCCAACCGTCAGCTGCACTTCTGCCACGGCATTTAACGGCAATGGGTGAGGGCTGTCCGGATTGACCAGCATGGCACCAATATCGCTGATATGGCGCCGCTCATCGGCCTGGCTGCGTACCAGTATGTCAATCTTGCGCTCGCGTAGGGTGTATTTGCTGGCAACGGTGCCGCCTACCCGCTGGGCGATTCGGGTGGCAATGGTAGGGGCATCCAACCCCAGCGCAGCAATCCTTGCATGGTCGAAATGAATGGTGATTTCCGGCTGGCCGTCGCGCAGGGTGCTGTTAATGTCAGTAAACGTGGGATCGCTGGCCAGAAGCGCCATGAGTGCATCCGCACTTTGTTTCAACGGCTTGAGCTCATAACCGCTCAGCTCAATCTCCAACGGGGTCTTGAAGCTGAAAAGCTCGGGAAACTTCACATGGGCTTCCAACTCCGCAATGGTGCGGGCGCGGGCACGTAATTTTTCCGCAACCGACTCAAAGGCATGATGATCTTTCAGTACTACTTGCAAGCGTCCCCAGTTCTCACCGCCGCGGCTGGTGTCGGCGGTCATCAGGCCGCCGCTACCGGCTTGGCTGTAGGCGTGCTGCACCGCATCGTCATCGGCAATGGCAGCATTGAGTTGCTGCAGTACCTGATCCGTGCGCTTTACCGCCGTGCCTGGCGGGAGCAGAATTTCCACGTAGAACTCCCCTTGGTTCATGGGCGGGATCAGCTGCATTCCCAGGCGGCTTAGCAGTAATCCCGCCGAGGCGGTAAACAGCAGCGCAATGGCCAAGGTAAGCGTTTTATGTTGCAGGGCACCTTCCAGCAGTGGCTGGTAAATCCGTGCCAATAACCGGTAACCGGCGTTAAACAGCGCTGCCAGTGGTCGCATGAATAACCCCAGCAACCAGCTGCCCAGCCTTGCCAGCAGCAGGGTTAGTGTCATCAAGCCTCTTGGCAGCCAGTTAAACAGTAACCGGAACGGCAGGCGCAGTAGCATGGCCGCATGGTGGCGGATTTTCCCCCAGCGATCTGTTGCCAGCGGGGACGGGGGCTGTGGCGGCTCCTCGGCCGATAACGGGGTAAAGCCTTTGCGTGAAGCCAGCATGGGGATGGATGTCAGTGCCACCAGCAGTGAGGCCAGCAGTGCAAAGGTGACGGTAAGGGCCTGATCCTTGAACAGGGCACCGGCAATGCCGTCCACAAAAATCAACGGCACGAACACGGCCAGGGTTGTGAGGGTGGAGGCGGTAATGGCTCCGGCCACTTCCCGGGTGCCGCTAATGGCGGCTTGTTGCCGGGTTATGCCCGAGGCTTTGCAGCGGTCGATGTTTTCCAGTACCACAATGGCATTATCCACCAACAATCCCACCGCCAGGGCTATGCCGCCAAGGGACATGATGTTCAGGCTGAGGCCGGCAAAATACATCATGTTAAAGGTGGCAATCACCGAAAACGGAATGGAGAGGGAGATAATCAGGGTGGGAACGATGTCCCGCAAGAACAGGTAAATGACCAGCATGGCCAGCAAACTGCCGATTAAGGCGGCTGAGGTCACTTCACTCACGGCGCTTTCAATAAAGGCGGACTGATCGTAAATTACCTCCGGAACCGGCGCGGCAGTAGTCGCCGCCTGGGCTTTCATGTGTTGCAGCCGTTGCTGTAGTTTCTGGGCAACCGCAACCGTGTTGGCATCACCCTCCTTGTAAATGGCCAGTTCAATGGACTCTTTGCCGCCGATGCGGGTGATGTCCGAGCGTTCCTTGAATCCATCGGTTACCGTGGCAATATCCCCCAAGCGCACCAGCGTTGCGTCATGGCGGTAAATGATGATCTGCGACAGCTCATTGAGATTGCGAAACTGGTTGACGGTTCTGACCAGGTATTCCTTGTCGCCTTGTACCACTTTGCCGGCGGAGAGGTTGATGTTCTCTTCGGCAATGCGTTGCTTGATAAGCTCGCTGCTCAGGTTCAACTGGGACAGCTTTTGCTGGTTAAGCAGAATGTGGATTTCCTGCTCCAGTCCGCCGGACAACCTGACCGACGCGATGCCTGGCAGGGTTTCCAGCTCCCGCTTCAGCTCCTCTTCTGCATAGGTGCGCAGCCGTTTGAGCTCCTTTTCGCTGCCGTCTTTGGCGGGTAATGCCAAGCGCATGATGGGGTCAAGATTGGGGTTAAAGCGCAGTAACAGCGGCTTGTCCACATCCAGTGGCAGCTCAATGGTGTCGAGTTTCTCCCGCACTTCCAGCCCCGCCAAATCCATCTGGGTGCCCCATTCAAATTCCAGCGTGACATCCGAGGAACCTGCACGGGAAACAGAGCTGATTTTGCGCAAGCCTTTCACAATTCCCACCGCTTCTTCAATGGGTTTGCTGACCAGTTGCTCCACTTCCACCGGTGCTGCACCGTTATAGGCGGTACGAATGGTGAGGGTGGGATAACTGAGATCCGGCAGCAGTTTTACCGCCAACCGGGAAAACCCCACCATGCCGAACATCATGATTGCCAGCATGAACATCCACACGGTGACCGGGCGCTGCACCGAGGTGTTAATTATTGACATGTGCAAGTCCCTTGGGGTTATTTGGCGGCGGTGAGGGTTAATGGGGATAGAACATCCACCAATGACTGGTCTTTCAGGTTATGTTGGCCGCGAATGACCACCTGTTCCCCGGGGTTAATGCCGCTGATCACTTCGACCTGATCGTTTTGGCGATACCCCAGTGTGACATCCCGGTACTGGGCCTTGCCTTCCTTGATGATGTACAGCGCCTGGCGGTCATCCTGATTCACCACCGCATTGTAGGGCACCACCAGTACATTGCTGTGGGTGTCATATTTCAGCTGCACCCGGGTGAACATGCCGGCCTTGAGCTGTTGCTGGTGGTTGGGTACCAGCAGGGTGACCTTAAAGGTGCCGCTGGTGCTGTCTATCACCGGGCTTATTCTCAGTACGCTGGCGGCGGCATAATCGTTTTTATTGCGAAAAACCTGCGCTTCCTGACCGGTTTTCAAACTGGCAAGCTGCTGCTCCGGCAAGTGCATGATGCCGTAAAGCTCGTCTTGCTGTACTACATAAAACAGCTTATCAAACTCTTTGGCCATATTGCCTTCCTTGATGAAGCGGCCGGCAATCACTCCGTCAATGGGGGAGCGGATTTCGCTCTCGGTAACCTGCAAGGCGGCCAGATCCCGCTGGGCAATGGCGGATTGCAGGCTGTATTCCAGTTTGGAGACACTGTCGGCACTGATGAATTCAGGATTTTTCATTTTGCGATAGCGGGCTAACTCCTGGGAGAGGATTTTGACCTCCGCTTCGGAGTGCGCCAGCTGGTAACGCTGCTGGCGGGCATCAATTTGTGCCAATAACTGGCCTTTTTTCACCCGGTCACCTTCTTCCACGTAAATCTGCTCGATGACGCCGGCAATGCGGGTGGCAACATTGGCCTCTTCGGGGGCTTCCAGTGTGGCGGTGGTGTTGTAGTAAGAGGAGACCTGGCCTGTTGTGACTGTTGTGACCTCAACCGGTATGGCGAAGGCTTCTTCTTTTTTTGTGGTTTGTTCTTCGCCGCAGCCGCTGAGCATGAGTGTCATGATGCCGGCAACGGCAATAGCGCTTATGTGTGTGGATGAAAATTTCATTGAAAAATCCTTATCATTCAGACTAAACCACTTAAAGCAAAACTGATGCCATAAATTAATATTGTTTTAATACAATTGGTTATGTTTATTTTTGGATGAAAAAGCCTAGATTTACCTCGGAATGTCGCGAAACTGTTTATTAATTGGTGAATTTTGCTAAATCAGTTAACAGTATGTTTCTTGTACAAGGGCGTGTGAGATTAGACGAGCAGAGGGGATAAAAAGGTTGGAAGGGCATCAAATAATAAAGGCGCCATCAGGCGCCTTTAATAAAGTGGCATGGGATAATTAACGCTTGTCCAGTGCCACAAAGTCACGGGAAGCGTAACCGGTATACAGCTGGCGTGGCCGGCTGATCTTGTGACCGGGTTGATCCAGCATCTCTTTCCAGTGTGATACCCAACCCACAGTGCGGGAGAGGGCAAAAATCACGGTGAACATGCTGCTAGGAATGCCAATGGCCTTCATGATGATCCCGGAGTAGAAATCCACGTTCGGATACAGCTTCTTGGAGATGAAATATTCATCTTCAAGGGCAATGCGTTCCAGCTCCATGGCAACATCCATGAGCGGATCATCGATTTTCAGTTCGCTGAGCACTTCATGACAGGTTTCACGCATCACTTTGGCACGAGGGTCAAAGTTCTTGTAAACCCGGTGACCAAAGCCCATCAGACGGAATGGGTCATTCTTGTCTTTGGCTTTTTCAATGAATTCAGGAATGCGATCCACGGAACCAATCTCTTCCAGCATGCGCAGGCAGGCTTCGTTAGCGCCGCCATGGGCAGGGCCCCACAGGGAAGCGATACCCGCCGCCACACAGGCAAAGGGATTGGCACCGGATGAACCGGCCAGGCGCACAGTGGAGGTGGACGCGTTCTGTTCATGATCCGCATGCAGAATGAAGATGCGATCCATGGCCCGTTCCACAATCGGGTTCACCTTGTATTCTTCGCAAGGCACACCAAACATCATCTGCAGGAAATTGCCGGCATAGCTCAGTTCATTGCGAGGGTACTGGAAAGGTTGCCCCACGGAATATTTGTAACACATGGCAGCAATGGTCGGCATTTTGGATACCAGCCGGTAGGCAGCCACTTCACGGTGACGGGCATCGGCAACATCCAGAGAGTCCTGATAAAAAGAGGACAAGGCACCTGTTACCCCACATAACATGGCCATTGGGTGAGCGTCACGACGGAAACCGCGGAAGAAAGATGCCAGTTGTTCATGCACCATGGTGTGGTTGCGGACAGTCTTGGCAAACTTTTCGTACTGACTCTTGTTGGGTAACTCGCCGTATAACAGCAGGTAACACACATCCATATAACTGGACTCTACGGCCAGTTGTTCGATGGGATATCCCCGGTGCAGCAGTACGCCTTTGTCACCATCTATAAATGTAATTGCTGATTCACATGAGGCGGTGGCAAGAAAGCCAGGGTCGAAAGTAAAGTAACCTTTACTGCCCAATGTACTGATATCAATCACATCGAAGCCAGCGGTTCCTTGTTTTACTGGCAGTTCTATTGATTCGTTCCCTGGAAGTTCCAATTTGGCTTTTAAATCAGCCATACCCCAATCTCCTTAACTTCAATAATGTGAGTGCGGCTTATCAAACGGCCATTACTTTACAAGTAATCTGGATCACATTTCAATTTAAATACGCGTTTAAATCCGTTAGACATTGGTATAGGTAAGACCAATTTCCCTGTTAACTCTATGGGTTACGGTAAAAATATGCCGAAAAAATAAAATTTGCAGAATGTGATGTTTGTATTTGACTTTTACGGCGAGTATACTTGCTGCGGTCCTTGGGGGCTATAAACAGGACGCTTATATCTCTCTTTGTATATTCCATAAATATGAATTGGGTCAATTAGTTACCTGTTTGTAAACAGCAGTCCGTTTGCAAAAGTCAAAACGTGACTTGCGTCACAAACTGATTTTTTGTCAAAATCAGTTCATATAACAAAAATGCTCAATGGAGCTGAGTGAGCAGAACGTGAAAAAGCAAAGACCTGTCCATCTAGATTTGCAGACCATTCGCTTTCCGGCGACTGCAATCGCATCCATTCTCCACCGTGTATCTGGTGTCATTATGTTGTTCGCTGTCGGCATTTTGCTGTGGTTGCTCAACGCTTCCCTACAATCCGCCGAAAGCTTCAACCAGGTTCAGACCCTGTTGGATGGCTTCGTGGTGAAGTTCATTTTGTGGGGCATTCTCACCGTACTTGGTTACCATCTGCTGGGCGGCTTGCGCCACTTGGTGATGGATACCGGCCGTTGGGAAGAGCTGGCATCCGGTAAAGCCTCCGCCAACGCAATTTTTGTACTGGCGATTGTTTTATCTGTATTGGCAGGAGTGTGGATATGGTAACCAACGCAGCAAGTTTCGGACGCAGCGGCGTTCATGATTTCATTATGTTGCGCGCGAGCGCTGTAATACTGGCGGCTTATACCATCTTCTTGGTGGTGTTTGCGGCGGTAAGTTCTCCTCTCACCTATGACGTATGGCATGGCCTGTTTGCGACCCTGCCCATGAAGGTGTTCACGCTGCTGGCTTTGATTGCACTGTTAATCCATGCCTGGATTGGTGTCTGGCAGGTGCTGACCGATTACGTCAAAAACGTCTCGCTGCGCGGTGTATTGCAGTTCGTATTTGTGGTGACTGCCTTGGTTTATCTGGCAGCCGGCATCCTGATTGTCTGGGGGGTATAAGTGGCTATTCCAGTTCGCGAGTTCGATGCAGTGGTAATTGGTGCCGGTGGTGCCGGCATGCGCGCTGCACTACAGATTTCTAAGGAAGGCAAAAGCTGTGCGCTGTTGTCTAAAGTATTTCCAACCCGTTCTCATACCGTATCGGCCCAAGGGGGCATTACGGTAGCGCTGGGCAACGCCCACGAAGACAACTGGCAGTACCATATGTATGACACCGTCAAGGGGTCTGACTTTATCGGTGACCAGGATGCCATTGAGTACATGTGCCAGACCGGCCCTGAAGCGGTCATTGAGCTGGAACACATGGGGCTGCCTTTTTCCCGTTTTGACAACGGCAAGATTTATCAGCGTCCTTTTGGTGGCCAGTCCAGGGATTTCGGCGGTGAACAGGCGGCACGTACTGCCGCGGCTGCAGACCGTACCGGCCATGCCTTGCTGCACTGTTTGTACCAGCAGAACGTAAAAAACAAAACCCAGGTATTCTCAGAATGGTATGCGCTGGATCTGGTGAAAAATGCCGAAGGCGTGATTGTGGGCTGTACCGCGCTGGAAATTGAAACCGGTGACATCGTGTATTTCAAGGCCAAAGCCACCGTATTGGCTACCGGTGGCGCCGGACGCATTTTTGCGTCGACCACCAACGCACACATTAATACCGGTGATGGTGTGGGCATGGCTGCCCGCGCCGGCGTACAACTGCAAGACATGGAAATGTGGCAGTTCCACCCCACCGGCATTGCCGGCGCCGGGGTGCTGGTAACGGAAGGTTGCCGTGGTGAAGGCGGCTACCTGCTGAATAAAGACGGCGAGCGTTTTATGGAACGTTATGCGCCCAACGCCAAAGACCTGGCCTCCCGTGATGTGGTTGCCCGCGCCATGATGACCGAAATCCGCGAAGGCCGCGGTTGTGTTGAAGGCGATTTGGGCCCGCACTTGAAACTGAAACTGGATCATCTGGGCAAGGAAACCCTGGAAGCCCGCCTGCCCGGAGTATGCGAACTTTCCCGTACGTTTGCCCATATCGACCCGGCTGACGGCCCAATTCCGGTTATCCCTACCTGCCATTACATGATGGGCGGCGTGCCTACCCGCGTGACCGGACAGGTTATCCATCGCAATGAAGACGGCGTGGAGCAGGATGTGAAAGGCCTGTTTGCCGTTGGGGAAATTGCCTGCGTATCCGTGCACGGTGCCAACCGCTTGGGCGGTAACTCCCTGCTGGACTTGGTGGTCTTTGGTCGCGCCGCCGGGCATCATCTTGGCGAAGTGCTCAAGGATGGTGAAGCGCCTCTGGCCGCTACCGAAGCGGAAATTGCCAAGTCCCTGGATCGCCTCAACCGTTGGGAAAGCAACAAAGACGGGGAAGACCCTTTCAAAATCCGCAAGGATTTGCAAATGTGCATGCAGATGCACTTCTCGGTATTCCGTACCGGTGAAGCCATGGCCGAAGGCCTGGAAGAGCTGCAGCAGATCCGCCAGCGTCTGGCCAATGCCAAATTGTCTGACAACTCCAAAGAATTCAACACTCAGCGTATTGAATGTCTGGAACTCGATAATCTGATGGCTACGGCCATTGCCTCGGCTTATGCGGCCAACTACCGTACCGAAAGCCGCGGTGCCCACAGCCGTGAAGATTATCCGGAACGTGATGATGCCAACTGGTTGTGTCACAGCCTGTTTGACCCGGTCAGCGAGAGCATGAACCGTCGTCCGGTGAATATGGCACCCAAGTTCCGCGAAGCGTTTCCACCTAAGAAACGTACCTACTAAGGAGTTGTACAGATGAAATTGGATATTGCAGTTTATCGTTACAATCCTGATGTGGACAACAAACCCTACATGCAGGATTACAGCCTGGAAATTCCTGACGGTTCCGATTTGATGGTACTGGATGTACTGTTGAAGCTGAAAGAGCAGGATCCGTCCTTGGCGTTTCGCCGTTCATGCCGCGAAGGGGTTTGCGGCTCCGATGGCATGAACCTGAACGGTAAAAACGGCTTGGCCTGTATTACCCACGTGTCTTCCTTCAACGGCAAGAAACTGGAAATCCGGCCATTGCCCGGCATGCCGGTAGTGCGTGATTTGGTGGTCGATTTGACCCAGTTCTACAAGCAGTACGAAAAAATCAAGCCCTATCTTATCAATGACGGCAAACAGCCCATCCGGGAGCACTTGCAATCTCCGCAGGAGCGCGCACATTTGGATGGTCTGTACGAGTGTATCATGTGTGCTTGCTGTTCTACCGCTTGTCCGTCATTCTGGTGGAACCCGGACAAATTCATCGGCCCCAGCGGCTTGTTGCATGCCTATCGCTTCCTGATTGACAGTCGCGACAATGCAACCGAAGAGCGCCTGGATGCACTTGATGATGCTTACAGCGTATTCCGTTGCCATGGCATCATGAACTGTGTCGATGTTTGTCCTAAAGGGCTGAACCCGACCAAAGCCATTGGTCACATCAAGTCCATGTTGTTGAAACGGGCGGTATAAATGCGAGGAGACGGCCAATCATTCGTACATGAATAGGCTCGTCTGGAGTCACTTCCTGAAGAGCAGGAGGTGGCTCTCTTTTGTATGTAAGGGACAACAACTTGCCGCGCAATACGGAGATTTCTCTGGCGGTCTTTATCTGATGAAACATCAGGCAATGCACGTATACCAAGATTGAAAGGAATAGAAATGCACCAAGGCATCATGAAAGCTTGGCTCGAGTCCTCTCACCTGAACGGGGCAAACTCGACCTATGTAGAAGAGATGTATGAAGCCTATCAGGAAGACCCCGAGTCAGTCACTGAAGACTGGCGCGCCGTCTTTGATAACCTGCCTCCCGTTAATGGTACGTCTGCGGACATACCAGAAGCCACCCACTCCAAGATCCGCGACTATTTCCGAGCTTTGGCTATGGAAGGACGACACAAAGGCGTCGCCCGGGTAACCGATCCTGAAGTCGATGCGAAACAGGTTAAGGTTTTGCAGCTCATTAACGCTTATCGGTTCCGTGGCCATCAGAACGCCCGCCTTGACCCTCTGGGTCTGTGGAAGCGCGATACCGTGGCAGAACTGGACCCTGCATTCCACGGCTTGACTGCCGAGGACATGCAACGAGAATTCAATACCGGCTCGTTTGATCATGGTGGCGACACCATGAAACTGGCCGATTTGCTGGCAGCACTGAAAGCCACCTATTGTGGCTCCATCGGTGCTGAATACATGCACATTACCGATACCGAAGAAAAACGCTGGATCCAGCACCGTCTGGAACCCACGCTCGGTAAGGCCAGCTATGACCAAGCCATGAAACACCGCATTCTGGATGGCCTGAATGCGGCAGAAGGCATGGAAAAATACCTGGGGGCCAAGTTCCCCGGCGCCAAGCGCTTCTCGCTGGAAGGCGGCGATACCCTGGTGCCCATGCTGCGGGAAATCATCTACCGTGCCGGGGATGCCGGCACCAAAGAGATTGTCATCGGCATGGCGCACCGTGGTCGCCTCAACGTACTGGTGAACATTCTGGGCAAGCGCCCGGCAGAGCTGTTTGACGAGTTTGCCGGCAAGCATCATGACAATCTGGGGTCTGGTGACGTGAAGTACCACCAGGGCTTCTCCTCCGATTTTGAAACCCCGGGGGGCAACGTGCATCTGGCGCTGGCCTTTAACCCATCCCATCTGGAGATTGTCAATCCGGTGGTCATGGGCTCGGTTCGGGCACGGCAGGATCGCCGAGGCTGCACTGACGGCTTGCAGGTAATGCCGATCACCATTCATGGTGATTCGGCCATTACCGGGCAGGGGATTGTGCAGGAAACCTTCAATATGTCCCAGACCCGGGCATATAAAGTCGGTGGCTCCATCCGCATCGTGGTGAACAACCAGGTGGGCTTCACCACCTCCAATCATCAGGATGTGCGTTCTACAGAATACTCCACCGATATCGCCAAAATGGTGCAAGCGCCGATTTTCCATGTGAATGCCGACGACCCGGAAGCCGTGGCGTTCATCGCCCAGCTGGCCGTGGATTTCCGTAACACCTTCAAGCGGGACATCCTGGTGGATTTGGTCTGTTATCGTCGCCATGGCCATAACGAGGCGGATGAGCCAAGTGCCACCCAGCCGCTGATGTACAGCCAAATCAAGAAACATCCCACCACCCGCAAGATTTACGCCGATCAGCTGATAAGCCAGCAGGGCATTTCCGCGGAAGAAGTGACCGCCATGGTCAACAACTACCGGGATGCGCTGGATAAAGGCGATTGCGTGGTCAAGGAATGGCGCCCCATGACGCTGCACACCGTGGACTGGACGCCTTACCTGAATCACGAATGGGATGAGGACTACGCAGCGGCCGTGCCACTTGAGCACCTCAAAGAGCTGGCAGCCAAAATCAGTTACGTGCCGGAAGGCTTCAAACTGCAATCCCGTGTAGCCAAAATATACACAGACCGCAGCACCATGGCCGCAGGTGAAAAGGCGCTGGACTGGGGCGCGGCAGAAACCCTGGCGTACGCCACCATTTTGGAACAGCGCAAACGGGTGCGGATCAGTGGTCAGGACTCAGGTCGTGGCACCTTCTTCCATCGCCATGCGGTACTGCATAATCAAAATGATGGCACTACCTACCTGCCACTGCGCAATGTGGCGGACAAACAGGGCTCATTTGACATCAACGACTCCGTATTGTCAGAAGCCTCGGTACTGGCCTTTGAATACGGTTATGCCACTGCCGAGCCTGAAGGCTTGGGCATTTGGGAAGCCCAATTCGGTGACTTTGCCAACTGCGCCCAGGTGGTGATTGACCAGTTCCTGTCATCCGGCGAGCAGAAATGGGGCCGTTTGTGCGGCTTGACCATGCTGTTGCCTCACGGCTATGAAGGCCAGGGGCCGGAACACTCCAGTGCCCGTCTGGAACGCTTCCTGCAGCTTTGTGCCAACCACAACATGCAGGTATGCGTACCGTCCACTCCCGCGCAGGTGTACCACATGCTGCGCCGTCAGGTGGTGCGCCCCATGCGTCGTCCGTTGGTGGTCATGTCGCCCAAGTCATTGCTGCGTCATCCCCTGGCGGTTTCTTCACTGGAAGAGCTGGCACAGGGCACTTTCCAGAATGTCATCGGCGAAGTGGACGCTCTGGATCCTGCACAGGTTGAGCGGGTGGTTTTCTGTAGCGGTAAAGTCTATTACGAACTGCTGGAGCGCCGCCGTAAAGAAGAATGCCAGAATGTGGCCATCATCCGTATCGAACAGCTATATCCGTTCCCTCACGAAGAAATGGCCAAAGTGCTGGCCGCTTACCAGCATGTGAAAGATTTTGTCTGGTGTCAGGAAGAGCCGCAGAACCAAGGCGCCTGGTATTGCAGCCAGCACCATTTCTGGATGGCCATCCCCAAAGGGGCACAGCTCAGCTATGCCGGTCGTGAAGCGTCAGCCGCACCTGCCTGTGGTTACCCTGAACTGCACCGACACCAGCAGGAATCTCTGATCGTCAGCGCGTTAAATTTGAAGTAATAAATTTTTTAAAAGGAAAGCGTTCCATGAGTATCGAAATCAAGGTACCAGTTCTGCCAGAATCCGTAGCCGATGCGACTATTGCCACCTGGCATGTGAAGCCCGGTGAGGCGGTGACCCGTGATCAGAATCTGGTGGACATCGAAACCGATAAGGTTGTACTGGAAGTGGTTGCACCTGAAGACGGTGCCATCAGCGAATTGCTGGCACAAGAAGGCGACACCGTGCTGGCCGAGCAGGTGATTGCACAATTCACTGCCGGTGTGGTGGCAGGTCAGGAACTGACCAAGGAACAGGCTGAAGCCGGTGCGGCCAAAGAAGCGCCTGACGCAGAAGAAAGCAGCGATGCCTTGAGTCCTTCTGTGCGCCGTTTGGTGGCAGAACACAATGTGGACCCAAGCAAGATTAAAGGCACAGGTGTGGGCGGTCGCATCACCAAGGAAGATGTGGAAGCCTTTGTGAAATCCGCCGCCAAAGCGGCACCTGCTGCCGCGCCTGCCCCTGTGGCACTGGCGGGTGATCGCAGTGAAAAACGCGTGCCGATGACTCGTCTGCGTAAAACCATTGCCACCCGTTTGCTGGAAGCCAAAAACTCCACCGCCATGCTGACCACCTTTAACGAGGTCAACATGAAGCCCATCATGGATATTCGCAAGAAATACCAGGACGTGTTTGAGAAAAAACACGGCATCCGCCTTGGCTTCATGTCTTTCTACGTGAAAGCGGTTACCGAAGCGCTGAAGCGCTATCCGGAAGTGAACGCCTCGCTGGACGGTGATGAACTGGCTTACCACAACTATTTTGATGTCAGCATTGCTGTATCAACCCCTCGTGGACTGGTCACCCCAGTGCTGCGTGACACCGATACAATGACGCTGGCAGATATGGAGAAAGCCATCCGCGAACTGGCCATTAAAGGCCGTGACGGCAAGCTGACAGTCGACGACATGATGGGCGGCAACTTCACCATCACCAATGGTGGTGTGTTCGGTTCCCTGATGTCTACGCCTATCCTGAACCTGCCACAGAGTGCGATTCTGGGTATGCATGCGATCAAAGATCGGCCGATGGCTGTAAATGGTCAGGTGGAAATCCTGCCCATGATGTACCTGGCTCTTTCCTATGACCACCGCATCATTGATGGTCGTGAGTCAGTCGGTTTCCTGGTGACCATTAAGGATCTGCTGGAAGACCCAACCCGTCTGCTGCTTGACCTGTAAGGGGGAATACAGGCAGTGATCTCGTGGCTGGCCCCAAGCGGGCCAGCTGGACTGAAACGTTGTAAACGGATAAATCATCATGAATTTGCATGAGTATCAGGCAAAAGCCTTATTTGCTGAATATGGTTTGCCAGTCTCTGAAGGTATCGCTTGCGATACCCCTCAGGCAGCTGTGGAAGCTGCAGGGCACATTGGCGGCGACAAGTGGGTCGTGAAATGTCAGGTGCATGCCGGTGGCCGTGGTAAGGCCGGTGGTGTGAAAGTAACCGGAGACAAAGAAGAGATACGCGCCTTTGCCGAAAAATGGCTGGGCAAGAATCTGGTCACTTACCAGACTGATGAAAAAGGCCAGCCCGTGGCCAAGATTTTGGTGGAAAGCTGCACCGATATTGCCAACGAACTGTATCTGGGCGCGGTGGTTGACCGTGCTTCCCGTCGCGTAGTGTTCATGGCCTCTACCGAAGGCGGCGTGGAAATTGAAAAAGTTGCCGAAGAAACACCGGAGCTTATCCACAAAGCGGTGATTGACCCAATCACCGGCCCACAGCCTTTCCAGGGCCGTGATCTGGCATTCAAACTGGGGTTGAACTCAGCCCAGGTAAAACAGTTCACCAAGATTTTCATGGGGCTGGCAACCATGTTCCTGGATTACGACTTTGCCCTGTTGGAAATCAACCCATTGGTGATCACCTCTGAAGGCAACCTGCATTGCCTTGACGGCAAGATTGGCGTCGACAGCAACGCGCTGTTCCGTCAGCCCAAAATCAAGGACATGCATGACCCGTCACAGGATGACGCCCGTGAAGCCCATGCCGCCAAGTTTGAACTGAACTACGTGGCACTGGACGGTAACGTAGGTTGCATGGTGAACGGTGCCGGTCTGGCCATGGGCACCATGGACATCGTTAACCTGCACGGCGGCAAACCTGCCAACTTCCTGGACGTGGGCGGCGGTGCCACCAAAGAGCGCGTGTCTGAAGCGTTCAAGATCATTTTGTCAGACAGCCACGTAAAAGCGGTACTGGTGAACATTTTCGGCGGCATTGTACGTTGCGACATGATTGCCGAAGGCATCATCGGTGCGGTAAAAGAAGTGGGTGTTAACGTACCGGTTGTTGTGCGTCTGGAAGGTACCAACGCCGAATTGGGTGCCAAGGTACTGGCTGAATCCGGTCTGGACATTATTGCGGCTAAGAGTCTGACCGACGCGGCTCAGCAAGTGGTTAAAGCTGTGGAGGGCAAATAATGTCGATTTTAGTCAATAAAGATACCAAGGTAATCTGTCAGGGTTTCACTGGCGGTCAGGGGACATTCCACTCCGAACAGGCGCTGGCCTATGGCACGCAGCTGGTTGGCGGGGTATCTCCGGGCAAGGGCGGCACCACCCATCTGGGATTGCCGGTATTCAACACCGTAAAAGACGCGGTAGCGGCCACTGGCGCCACTGCCTCCGTGATTTACGTACCCGCGCCTTTTTGTAAAGACGCCATTCTGGAAGCCATCGACAGCGGTATTGAGCTGATTGTCTGCATCACTGAAGGCATCCCTACACTGGACATGCTGCAGGTGAAAGTAAAACTGGAGCAGACCGGCGTACGCATGATTGGCCCTAACTGCCCAGGGGTTATCACCCCGGATGAATGTAAGATTGGCATCATGCCAGGTCACATTCATAAAGCCGGTAAAGTGGGGATTGTTTCCCGTTCAGGCACACTGACCTATGAAGCGGTAAAACAGACCACTGACGAAGGCTTTGGCCAGTCTACCTGTGTCGGTATTGGTGGCGACCCAATCCCTGGTACCAACTTCATCGACGTGCTGGAAATGTTCCAGAACGATCCCTTGACCGAAGCCATCGTCATGATTGGTGAAATCGGCGGTACAGCGGAAGAAGAAGCGGCAGCCTATATCAAGGCTAACGTGACCAAGCCTGTTGTGTCTTACATTGCAGGGGTTACCGCCCCGGCAGGTAAGCGCATGGGCCATGCCGGCGCCATCATTGCCGGTGGTAAGGGCACTGCGGCAGATAAATTTGCCGCACTGGAAGCTGCCGGTGTGACTACCGTGCGCTCTTTGGCCGATATCGGCAAAGCCCTGCGTGAAAAAACCGGCTGGTAAGGGGTTGTATAAACTGGCCTGCGTTCAGTTTATTTTGCAACATCCATACCCGTGACTGAAAATCCCTCGCTTGATAGCGGGGGATTTTTTTAGCTTGAATCTCGGGCAGACCATGGGGCTTGTGGCGGCCATGGCAGTCATGAAGGTTAGGGCAGTTCCACTTTTTCCACCAAGGACACCACCTTGCCCTGCTTGAGCTGGGTGAGCAATTTCTGCCCCGGTTGCAGTTCACGGGCATCTTCCACAACTTGGCCGTTGGCATTTTTGGTAATGCTGTATCCCCGGCTGAGGGTGGCTAACGGGCTGACACTTTCCAGCCCATGGCTTGCGTTGGCCATGCGTTGCTGGCTTTGCTGCAGTTTGCCCCGCATCTGTTGTTGCAGTTGCTGGCTTAAATAGCCAAGGCGCCGGCTTTCCAGCGTTAAGCGGTGCTGGGGGTGCTGGGCATTCAGCCTGCCGCTAAGGCTTAATCCTTGCTGTTGTTTTTGCTGTATGAACTGCAAGATGGCCGCGCCCAAACGCAGTTGCTGTTCATCAAACCGCTGGCTGAGCTGTTGCAGCTGCCGCTGGGGATCCTGGCGTTGCAAGCGATGATCCCATTCCTGCAGGCGCTGGCGCAGCAATAACTGGCGATGCTGCCAGCTTTGCCATAAGCGCCCGCGCAGGGCTTGCAGCTGCTGGCGTTTATCGCCCGCATCCCGGGACAACATTTCAGCGGCTGCCGACGGGGTGGGGGCCCGCAAATCGGCCACATAGTCACTGATGCAGGTATCCACCTCATGGCCCACGGCGCTGACAACCGGCAATTCGCTGTTGAAAATGGCATAAGCCAGGGCTTCATTGTTAAAGCTCCAGAGATCTTCCAGACTGCCGCCGCCACGGGTCAACAGCAGCACATCCACCTCTTGGCGGGCATTGGCCAGATCCAGCGCCCGGACAAGCTGCCCTGGGGACTGTTCTCCCTGCACCGCCGCCGGATAGACAATCACCTCAATGCCGGGGTCGCGGCGCGCCAATACCTGCAACACATCCCGAATGGCAGCGCCGGTCGGGGAGGTGATAACCCCAATGCGCTGAATGTGCCGCGGCAGCACCCGTTTGGTGTCGCTGGCAAAAAGCCCCGCTGCGGCCAGTTTCATTTTCAGCACTTCATATTGCTGGGCCAGCACACCGTCACCGGCGGGCAGCATGGTTTCAATAATCAGCTGATAATCCCCCCGTGGCTCGTACACGCTGATATTGGCCCGCACCAGCACTTGCTGACCATTGACCGGCGTAAAGCGTACTTGCTGGTTGCGGCTGCGGAACATGGCGCAGCGGATCTGTGAGCGGCTGTCTTTGAGGGTCAGATACCAGTGGCCGGAGGAGGGGCTGGCAAAATTGGAAATTTCGCCATTAAGCCAGATACGGCCAAATTCACCTTCCAGCAGTTGCCTTACCTCACCATTAAGGCGGGAGACGGTATACACTTGGTGCTCGGCAGTTGACATGGAACACATTCCTGACTGAATTTTTCCTTATTTTCCCATTTACCCATTCTTGCTTGCAAGGTATAATGCCGCCGCAATATTTCACCTCTATTTGATTCCTACCCTAAGGGGAGATGTTGCAAATGTTACGTTTAATTAAAGAAGCGCTTACCTTTGACGATGTATTACTGGTACCTGCGCACTCCACTGTCCTCCCTAATACCGCAAGCCTGAAAACCCGGCTGACCCAAAAGATTGAGCTTAATATTCCGTTGCTGTCCGCTGCCATGGACACTGTAACCGAAGCCCGTCTGGCCATTGCCATGGCACAAGAAGGCGGTATTGGCTTTATCCACAAAAACATGAGCATTGAAGCTCAGGCCGAAGAAGTGCGCAAAGTGAAAAGCTATGAAGCTGGCGTGGTGGCCGATCCGGTAACCGTCACACCATCTACCACCATCGCTGAACTGCACGTGCTGACTCAACGCAATGGCTTTGCCGGTTATCCGGTAGTCACCGAAGCCAATGAATTGGTGGGAATTATCACCGGTCGTGACGTACGTTTCGTGACCGATCATAGCAAAACCGTGCAAGAAGTGATGACGCCAAAAGAGCGCCTGGTAACCGTAAAAGAGGGCACCAAGCACGATCAGGTACAAAAACTGATGCACAGCAACCGCATTGAAAAAGTGCTGGTAGTGGATGACGACTTTAAACTCAAAGGCCTCATCACCGTTAAAGACTTTAAAAAGGCCGAGCGCAAACCCAACGCCTGTAAAGACGAATTGGGCCGTTTGCGGGTGGGTGCCGCTGTGGGCGCGGGTGCCGGCAACGAAGAGCGTGTTGACGCACTGGTGAAAGCCGGCGCTGACGTACTGCTGATTGACTCTTCCCACGGCCACTCCGAAGGGGTATTGCAGCGCATTCGTGAAACCCGTGCCAAATATCCGGACATCCAGATTGTGGGCGGTAACGTGGCCACTGCCGACGGGGCATTGGCCCTGGTGGAAGCGGGTGTTAACGCAGTGAAAGTGGGCATCGGCCCCGGCTCCATCTGTACCACCCGCATCGTGACCGGCGTTGGTGTACCGCAAATCACCGCCGTATCTGATGCCGTTGAAGCCGTCAAACCTTTGGGCATTCCGGTAATTGCCGATGGCGGTATCCGTTACTCCGGGGATTTGGCCAAGGCGCTGGCTGCCGGGGCATCCTGCATCATGGCAGGCTCCATGTTTGCCGGTACCGATGAAGCTCCCGGCGAAGTGGAACTTTACCAGGGGCGTGCTTACAAATCCTATCGTGGCATGGGGTCTTTGGGCGCCATGTCCAAAGGTTCTTCAGACCGTTACTTCCAGAGCGATAACGCCGCTGACAAACTGGTACCGGAAGGTATTGAAGGCCGCGTACCTTACAAAGGCAAAATCAAAGAGCTTATCCATCAGCACATGGGCGGGCTGCGCTCTTGCATGGGGCTGACAGGCTGCGCCACCATCGAGGAGCTGAACGAAAAAGCCCAATTCGTGAAAGTGACCTCTGCCGGCATGGGCGAATCTCACGTGCATGATGTGACAATTACCAAAGAAGCCCCGAACTACAACGTTCGTGGCTGATAATAATTAAGTGGCGGCCTTTGTGGCTGCCGTTGTCTTCTTTCATGTCGCCACTTGTGGCGGCATTTGCACAAGAAATAAAGGTTTTCCATGAGCAATATTCATGAGCACAAGATACTCATTCTGGATTTTGGCTCCCAGTACACCCAGTTGATTGCCCGCCGCATTCGTGAAATCGGCGTGTATTGCGAACTGTGGGCCTGGGATGTCAGCGAACAGCAGATCCGGGAATTTGCCCCTAACGGCATTATCCTTTCAGGTGGCCCTGAAAGTGTGACTGAAGCCGCCTCTCCCCGCGCCCCCGAATACGTCTTCAATGCGGGCGTGCCCGTATTGGGGATCTGCTACGGCATGCAGACCATGAGTGAACAGCTGGGCGGCAAGGTGATCAAAGGCATCGGCGAAGGTGAATTCGGTTATGCCCAGGTGGAAATGCTGCAAACTTCCCCCTTGTTCCGTGACATTCAGGATGCGGTAAACCCTGACGGCAAACCGCTGCTGGATGTCTGGATGAGTCATGGCGACAAAGTGGCCGCCATTCCGCAAGGTTTTGTGGCGGTAGCCAGCACCGATACCTGTCCGTTTGCCGCCATGGCCAACGAAGACAAGCAATTTTACGGCGTACAGTTCCATCCGGAAGTGACCCACACCCGTCAGGGACAGCGCATTCTGGAGCATTTCGTACTGGATATCAGCGGGTGCGACAACAAATGGCAACCGGCCTCCATCATTGAAGATGCCGTGGCACGCATTAAAGCCCAGGTGGGCGATGATGAAGTCATTCTCGGCCTTTCTGGTGGCGTGGATTCCTCCGTCACCGCCATGCTGCTGCACCGCGCCATTGGCAACAAGCTGACCTGCGTGTTCGTGGACAACGGCCTGCTGCGCTTGAACGAAGCACAGCAAGTGCTGGAAATGTTCGGCGATCATTTCGGCCTGAACATTGTGCACGTAGACGGTGAAACGCGTTTCCTCGATGCCCTTAAAGGCGTGGATGATCCGGAAGCCAAACGCAAAATCATCGGTCGCGTATTTGTGGAAATCTTCGATGAAGAAGCCTCAAAACGGGTCAATGCCAAATGGCTGGCCCAAGGCACCATCTATCCGGATGTGATTGAATCCGCAGGCAGCGCCACCGGCAAAGCCCATGTGATCAAGTCTCACCACAACGTGGGTGGCCTGCCGGAAGATATGGAATTGGGGCTGGTAGAGCCGCTGCGGGAACTGTTCAAGGACGAGGTCCGCCGGATTGGCCTGGAACTGGGCCTGCCCTACGACATGCTGTTCCGCCATCCATTCCCCGGCCCCGGTCTGGGCGTGCGGGTGCTTGGCGAAGTGAAAAAAGAATACTGCGACTTGCTGCGCCGGGCGGATGCCATCTTCATTGAAGAGCTGCATAAAGCCGACTTGTACCAGAAAGTCAGCCAGGCCTTTACCGTATTCTTACCGGTACGCAGCGTGGGCGTTATGGGTGACGGCCGTAAATACGATTGGGTGGTATCACTGCGCGCAGTGGAAACCATCGATTTCATGACCGCACACTGGGCACACCTGCCATATGATTTCCTGGGACGGGTATCCAACCGCATCATCAATGAAATCGACGGCATCTCCCGCGTGGTTTACGACATCTCCGGCAAACCACCCGCCACCATTGAGTGGGAATAGGCCAAGTTATCAACGGCTAACCTGCTCTTGATAACGTAAGGAAATGCCAGTCAGTATGCCTGACTGGCATTTTTTATGGTGATCTTGATGTTTTGGTAATCCGGTAATCCCACCAAAAACACACTGACTTTAACTCTAAACATTCTGTATAAGCTGCGTTTCCTCGTTGGCAACTAACGCCGCATTAAGGTGTGAGCGGCGCTTGGCTATACTTGAGAGAAGCGAAAGCGCCAAGCGTTGCGAATCACTCTTAAATGCTTGTTAGTGTACACTTAGCGACATAATTCGATTAATAACTCCGTAGAAATTCTCAGTTCATCTTCTGTGAATACATTCCCAGAGTCTGGGTGATGGATAGCATTTCGAATATATGTAGGAAGCGTTTCATATGTAGTTGAACCGAAACCAGAACTTTTCTGATGCTTTGATAAATCAAAACATGGATGAGATCTAATGTATGTATCGCATGATTTTACACTGTTTTTGGATTCTTTATCTTGGAGCCAGCCATAAAGCTCAATGTGATAGTCATTAGAAGTAATATCGAAAGCTAAATAATTTGTTTCTGCACTTGTTACAGAAGGTAAAACTGATGGCGAGTCAATTTTTTTGACTTGAATTATACCATTTATTTCTTCCAGCGTAATAACTATATTATCAACTTTGTCAGATAATGCCTCTTTAATAACATGATCAGAGTGCGTGGCAAAAAACATCTGTACTTTGAGTGAATCATTTTCTGTAAATAATCCTTTATAATAGTTTAATATCTTCTGTTGCCATTTGGGGTGCATACTTAACTCCGGCTCATCTACCAAAATAGCAGAACCTGACAACAAGTTACTATTGCGAAGAAGATAGATCCCTCTAAACACAATTTGTTTTTCACCTGTACTTAACTCATCTAAAGGGATTGAAATCCCATTCTTTAGGAAAGTAATAGTTTTTTCCGAATCAATATCTGTTACTTTTTCGTATTCTAATTTTTCAAAGAAATTATCAAAAGAGTTCTTGAATCGGAACAAATTTGACTCTGGATAGAACTCACCCCAAGATTTAGGTGATGTTCCTAAAGTCTTATTCATCTCTGCATATTTATTATTATCTTGATTAACCACATCAACTATTAGCTGTTTCAAAGAAGTAAAATCATCGTTGCCATCAACATCGTACTTCTCTTTATCTAAAGAACTTGTTGTTGTGGTTGATATCTTCTGGGTTTTATAATCAGCTCTCGCTTTAGAATAAACACAACCATAGTGTCTTAAATCCGTAGTGTTTTCATCAAGCTTTACTCTATTGTTATACCTATCTTCACGTATTTTGATTCGTTGCTCATTTTCATCAATGAGATCAAAGAAATTGACATGGGTAGTTCCATCATTAGTTGGAACTGCTTTAAAAAGCTTATTATCAACCTCTGTTACATAAGATATATATTCAAAATACTCAAAAGAGCCAAGGTTAAGAAAATTACTAATTTCCTCAAGTATTGTTGATTTACCTGTACCATTTTCGCCAGCGAACACTATTGTACTGTAAGGTTTATGTGTAGACACATTAGAAAAATCTAAATGTAAATCTCCTAATACCGGATGGTTTTTCCACTTAACTTCGATTATTTTCATATTTGCTCGATTCTTATCTTTGTACACTAACGCCCAAAGCAGGCGCGCCGCTTTTTGGCGTCGCCCTGACTTTGCTTGTTAAATTTTGACCAGCTTCTGCACACCGTTACCCATCCTTGCGTTGTTAAGTGTGACAAAGCCAGAACCATCGTTAAAAGCATAAAATACAGAATTTTCGTGCAAAACTTGTTTCAAATTCTCAAGTTCAGCGGGATTACTAGGCTCTACTACCCAGATGCCTGCAGTTACGTAGGCTGGATTGGTTCGATCTATGGTGCAGCAATATTCAAAGTCGGCTAGTGCAGTAAGTAATGGTCTTAGACCACCAATTAATGTATCCGATTTAGCCAACTTTGCCTCAAGAGATATTACCATTGCCATTTTTGAATAATCGAGATTATCAGAATCCAGATCTGAACTGTTGGAATAGGTAATGATGTATTGCCCGTCAGGGAAATAAGTAGGAGCTCCTTCCATCACCGTAACCAGAGCCTTTGGATTTGAAAATTGAAACTCCAAATCTTGAACATCACTCATCAGAGAAACAGATGTAAGTACAATGCCAGTTGCAGAAATCAGCCATTTTTTCAGACTCTCTTTGTTCGGAAATTTCCTCTTATTCATCGCACGAATCTCTCTGAAAAATTTAACATTTTAATAATGAGAATGCTCATTTAGCACCTCTGACCAGTGTAAAGCGAGCATGTGAATTGTTTTAATAATTATCAAGTTACGCCATTTTGTCCAGATAAATTTACGATGAAAATGAGCATACTTGTTATCTCCCTGGATATCGCACACTATCTCACGATAACAAATCTTTAAACTGCTGATATTAAAAAATAATAATATTTTTACTGGTTGGATAACCGGACTGCTTATCAGGGCCTTGTTAATGGTATGGACGCTCCACCTCTCCTCCGTTGTCATACTTACGGAGTAGACACCAAATGAGGCCATACTATGAATACCATCACTCTCGGGATCGATTTAGCCAAAAATTCATTTTCACTTCACGTGTAATGGCTCAATGGATTTGGTCAGTGACATTGGGGCAACAGTGTGTGACAGGTTAGAGCAATAGCCTGTACCGCTGATGTCATATCAGGCGGGGAGTGTTGGCGTGAATTGGCCGAGGATGTACTCGGCTTTGGGCGTGGCGGGTTTCTTGCATTTTTTATTGTCACGTTGCCGCTGGAGATGGCAACATGATGGGATATTGTGGCAATATGCCAGTTTCATTAGCGTGAGTTTGACACAATTACGATACGGGTAAAGGGATATTAATGACGGCTAATAAAGTTAAAAACATCATTAATCAGCAAGTGAAAAATTTAAAATCCACATTTGTGGATGCAAAAAAAATTGACTGGGTAAATCAGTACCTTTCTGGTAATGCATCAGCGTTTGCCATTACATGCAAAGCGGGCACTTGTGATGTTACATCAAAGCCCATGTTGAGTAATCTGCCGACCATCACTCAGGGCGATCTCATCAAGTTATTGCGTCTTTGCGATTTTGATGATGAATGTTTTACATCGCCAAAACCCGTTACCTTAAGAACATCAACAATCATGGATGAGGTGCGTTGTACCTATGTGATTATCATCAATTTAGCTCTGGGTAGTGGTGCAGAGTTTGTTGATTTTATGGCAGAGGAGCCAGTATCCGGCTCAGTGACCGTGTTAATTCAGAAGAAGTATGCGGATGATAGTGTGTTGGGTAAGGCTATGGATACCACTCAAACAGCTTCGAAAGCGGTTGATGCCATCAGTACGGTAGCAAGTTTGTTGAAATAATATCTTGCGTGATTGAACATCGGTCAATGCTAATTGACCGTTTAAATGATGCGAGCCATCAAACATGATGCATTGATGGCTCGCCATTTTTAATGATGTTATTGTTTTGCACTACTGGCTTATGTTTAACCAGCCTTTGAATTTATACATTAATTCATGATATTTCTTTTCAACCTTATAGATGAGGTTGTCGATTAAACCAAACTGTTTTTCTAAACGGGTGCAACGGCTGTATTCAATGGTAGAAAATATCTCGGGTTGATATTTCCCGCCATAGGTACTGCCAGAGGTCATCACATCCAAGAAGAAACGATCTTTATCTGTCACGTTAGATGCAATAAATTGTTTGGTGTAATAGTCATTACCCACATCAGAATGCCGCACTTTGACAGTGTCAAATGCTTCTTTGGCATTTCTGAAAAGATAGCCGTATGAGCTGTTATTTAATAATGACTGGCTCTTATGGCTTAACTTTCTTTTCATGTAATATTGGATGTTTTTATCATACGGAAATCGTTTCATACGTTCAGATTGCCGGTATATGACATAGTCATTCACAAAATTCTTGTAGGTTTTACACAAGCCTTTTTGGTTTAGGGCAGCGTAATGAGAAATTCTTAATGAATATGGTGTTTCCAGATCTTTAATGTTATGAGCACCCGGGGTTGGTCTGATATATAAATATACGAATAAAGTAAAGAGAAAAAAAGGTAGTATTATTATATAAAATACAGGTTTGCAAGTAATGTACTCAATGAAACTGCCAATACCCGTCAAAATTCGTTTTAAAAAACGCATGCCATACCTTTATTACTTGAACACCCATCATGTTTTCGACGTAGTTAAACCTAGTTTCCGTTAAGAAACAAGACCTTGATATTCAAAATGCGTCAGGCATTTTGTTTGCTCAATAATTGAACGTTAGGCATGGGGTTTTTATGACCGGTGACATGGCGTATCTGGGGGGATTACCGGGAATGTCATCTTCTTTAATTCGTCCGGTCATTGAGGAGGCGTTTCGCGGACAAGGTATGTTAAAATCAGCGTCTGGCCGCGTTATTGGCCAGAGATTAAAAGAGGCGCACCCGCGCCTTTGTTGTGTTTAATCGGCGCCATGAGACACCTTATGACAGTGCAACAGGATGATTATTGGATGCAGCAGGCTTTGCTATTGGCAAAAGCGGCTGAAGCTGCCGGTGAAGTACCGGTAGGGGCCGTGCTGGTAAGGGATAACCAGTTGATTGCCAGTGGTCGCAACCAACCCATTGGCAGCCATGATCCTTGTGCCCATGCAGAAATTCTTTGTTTACGCCAGGCCGGGCAAATCCTGCAAAATTATCGTTTGCTGGATACCACCTTGTATGTGACGCTGGAGCCTTGCGCCATGTGTGCCGGTGCCATGGTGCACAGCCGGGTAGGGCGTTTGGTGTATGGCGCTGCCGACCCTAAAACCGGCGCGGCCGGTTCCGTATTGGATTTGTTGCAGCAACCATTATTCAATCATCAGGTGTTGGTGACTGGCGGCGTAATGGCCGCTGAATGCGGGGAGCTCCTCAGCAGTTTTTTTCGTCGTCGTCGCCGGGAAAAGAAACAGCTGAGAGTAAGCAGCTGTAATGATTATGATGCTGATTAGTATAATAAAAACCTGAGAATAAACGTTCTCTGGCAAAAATGCGTTTACGGTGGACTTTTTTGATAAGGCGGCGTCTGTGGGCGGCGTTACGATTGATAGAAAGTGCTTTCATGGGGGATCCCGGCAGTAAATTCGCATTCAACTTAGCAGGTTATGAGGGTTTTCGCCATCAGGAATATGGCCTGATGTTGCGTGCAACTCAGTGAGGTTGCACTGCCGTTTCAGGCTCCGTCACGGGAGACTGTGGCGGTACGGGACGGATGGCGGCGCGGTTGTCGGTGTCGTTCTCTGCCAGTTCAGGCTGGTTTTGCTGGTTATCGAGCCATACCAGCGTGTCGTAATAGCGGCGGATATTGTCCACATACTGCACGGCTTCACTGCCTCGGGCATACCCGTACTTGGTGGCTTGATAATATTTACGCTTTTGCAGTAATGGCAGCACTTGTTTCACGTCTTTCCAGGCACTGGGATTTTTCCCGAGCCTTTCTGCCAGTACCCTGGCATCTTCCACATGCCCAAAACCCACGTTATAGGATGCCAAGGCAAACCACATGCGTTCTTCCGACGGGATGGATGCGGGCAGGGTTTCCAGCATTTGGGCGAGATATTGCGCGCCGCCGCGAATGCTTTGTTGCGGGTCGAGCCGGTCTTGCACGCCCAGCTGCTGGGCGGTGGGAATGGTCAGCATCATCATGCCGCGCACACCGGTGGGCGAGCGGGCGCGAGGGTTCCAGTGGGATTCCTGATAACTGGTGGCCGCCAGTTTGCGCCAGTCCAGTTCGCCGGCGTAGTCTTTAAACCATTGCTCGTACCGGGGCAGGCGGTTTTTAACGGCGCGGATAAAGGCGCGGGTATCCACGTAATCAAAACGTTTTACATGGCCGAAATATTTCTCCACCAGGTGCTCCAGTGTGCCGTCACTTTTTTCCTGATGCCAAAAGCGCAGCAGGGCACTCATCAGGCTATCGCTGTGATTGGGCGGTAACAGCCATACCACCGCTTGGTGCGCTTTCAGTACCCTGTCCGCGCGCAGCTCGGGCATAAAGCGGCGGGTGATCTCCAGAGTGGTGGAATTGGTGATGGTATATGGCAACTCATTGTTGGCTATCTGTGAGAGCAGCTCTTCGTTGTCTTTGTCCTGCACCTCGTGCCATTGCAGTGCGGGATATTGTGCCTGCAATGTTTGCAGGGTTTCTACAAAGGCCGAGTTGGCAATAATTTCCAGTGGTGCGCCAAGTTGGGACAAATCCGCTGGCGGCGGTGAGCCTTCCCGGTATACCAGCAGTTGATCCACATAATAAAGGGGCGGGCCTAAACGAAACTGCGCTCGCCGGGACGAGGTGTCGCCAAGCCCTGCGGCAATCAGGTCTATCTCATCGCGCTGGAGCGCCTGGTACAACTCCTGGATATTGCCATAAGGGGTGATGTGCAGCGGTACATTCAAAAAATCTGCAAAACGGCTGGCCAGCTCGTAATCAAATCCGCTATCGCCCCGTGGGGATGAGACGTAAATTTGCGGGCTGTAGAGGGTACCTACCCGCAGGGGCGCTGTTTGCCAGCGGGGCGTGGACGGCGGCATCTCGATTGGCGGCGGTTTTTGGCAACCCGCCAGCCATAACAGGGCGATGAATACAGCAGTCAGTTTTTTCATGGGTGTTGTCTAATTGAGCGTTTAACAGGTGTTATCAGTCAACATGGACAGCAAAGTGAACTGCCGGATAATTTACGTCTATATTTCAGCCTGTTGCCTTTGTTGGCAGCCTTATTCCCTTGTCCGTGAATGGCGTTGTTTGGTGTGCTGAACGCTATGTTCCTCTTATTGCATAAGTTTATACCATAGATGGTGGTTAATTGCGCTAACTGCGAGGTGATTTACCCACGGTATTTCCCTATAATATCGGCACTTCTGACCCTGTATTCCTATCTAAAAAGGTGATAAGACGTGATGGAAATCATCCGCGGAGCCCCGGCACTCTCAGATTTCAGAGTGCAAAAATTGTTACAAGCCTGTCGTGCTGCCGGGCTGCCAGTCAAGGATATCTACGCTGAATATGTGCATTTGGCCGACGTGACAACCCCATTGGCCGATGCCGATAAAATGCAGCTGGAAAAGCTCCTCACTTATGGCCCGGCCATTGAATCCCATGAGCCTCAGGGTCAGCTTTTATTTGTGACGCCGCGGCCTGGCACGATTTCTCCCTGGTCTTCCAAAGCCACCGATATTGCCCATAACTGCGGCCTGCAACAGATAAGCCGCCTGGAGCGGGGCATTGCCTATTACGTGCAGGGTGATGCCATGGACGGGCAACAACAGCAACAGCTTAAAGGCTTGCTCCATGATCGCATGATGGAAGTGGTACTGGACGGTTTTGATGCCGCGGCCTGCCTGTTCCAGAAAGCACAGCCCAAACCGTTTGTCAGCGTGAATATTCTCGCCGAAGGCCGCCGTGCACTGGAAGTGGCCAACCGGCAGTTGGGTTTGGCTCTGGCTGAGGACGAAATCGATTATCTGGTGGAAAACTTCATCAAGCTGGGGCGCAACCCCAATGACATTGAGCTGATGATGTTTGCCCAGGCCAACTCTGAGCACTGCCGTCACAAGATTTTCAATGCGGATTGGACCATTGATGATGAGGTGCAGCCCAAATCATTGTTCAAGATGATCAAGAACACCTTTGAAAATACACCGGATTACGTGCTGTCTGCTTACAAAGACAACGCGGCGGTCATGACCGGATGCGATGCCGGCCGTTTCTTCCCGGATACTGACGGCGTTTATCGTTATCACACTGAGCCGGTGCATATCCTGATGAAGGTGGAAACCCACAATCATCCCACCGCCATCAGCCCTTATCCCGGTGCGGCCACCGGCTCCGGCGGCGAAATCCGTGATGAAGGCGCCACCGGCCGCGGCTCAAAACCCAAGGCCGGCCTGACGGGCTTTAGCGTATCCAACCTGAAAATTCCGGGCTTTGTGCAGCCATGGGAAGGGGATTATGGCAAGCCGGAGCGGATTGTCAGTGCCTTTGACATCATGATGGATGGCCCGCTGGGCGGCGCTGCCTTTAACAACGAATTCGGACGCCCGGCACTGCTGGGGTATTTCCGTACCTACGAGCAGCAGGTGTGCAGCCATAACGGTGTGGAAGTCCGTGGTTACCACAAACCCATCATGCTGGCCGGCGGCCTTGGCAATATTCGCGAAGAACACGTACAAAAAGGGGAAATCTCCCTTGGCGCCAAGCTGATTGTGCTGGGTGGCCCAGCCATGAACATTGGCCTTGGCGGCGGTGCCGCATCCTCCATGGCGTCCGGGCAGTCCAGCGAAGATCTGGATTTTGCCTCAGTACAGCGCGACAACCCGGAAATGGAGCGCCGCTGTCAGGAAGTGATTGACCGCTGCTGGCAGTTGGGTGAAGACAACCCCATCCAGTTTATTCACGATGTGGGCGCCGGCGGTTTGTCGAATGCCTTCCCTGAGCTGGTGAGCGATGCCGGCCGTGGCGGCAAGTTTGAGCTGCGCAATGTGCCATCGGATGAACCGGGCATGAGCCCGCTGGAAATCTGGTGTAACGAGTCGCAAGAGCGTTATGTGCTATCCGTGGCCGCTGAAAAACTGGCCACCTTTACCGCCATTTGTGAACGGGAGCGGGCACCTTTTGCCGTGGTAGGGGAAGCAACGGCAGAAGAGCACCTCAGCCTGCATGATGAGCACTTTGACAATAAACCCATCGATTTGCCGCTGGAAGTGCTGCTGGGCAAAGCGCCCAAAATGAGCCGTGACGTAACCACACAGCAGGTTAGCGGCACACCGTTGGCGCAGGACCGCATTGCCCTGCCGGAAGCGGTGAAACGGATACTGAACTTGCCCGCTGTGGCGGATAAAACCTTCCTTATCACCATTGGCGATCGCAGCGTGACCGGGCTGGTCAATCGGGATCAAATGGTTGGCCCTTGGCAGGTGCCGGTGGCGGATTGCGCCGTCACCGCCGCCACCTTTGACACCTACGCCGGCGAAGCCATGTCCATTGGCGAGCGCACGCCGCTGGCTTTGCTGGATTTTGCCGCTTCTGCCCGCATGGCGGTGGCTGAGTCACTGCTGAATATTGCCGGGACGGACATTGGCGATTTGAAACGGATTAAACTGTCTGCCAACTGGATGTCGGCAGCCGGTCACCCCGGCGAAGACGCTGGCTTGTACGCAGCCGTGAAAGCGGTGGGCGAAGAGTTGTGCCCTGAGCTGGAGCTGACCATTCCGGTGGGCAAGGACTCCATGTCCATGAAAACCGCTTGGGAAGACAGTGACGGACAGAAAACCGTTACCGCGCCGTTGTCTCTGATCATCACGGCATTCGCGGCCGTGCGTGATGTTCGCAACACCGTAACGCCGGAGCTGCGCACTGACAAAGGCGATACCGCATTGTTATTGGTGGATGTGGCCAATGGGCAGCAGCGTTTGGGCGGTTCCTGTTTGGCTCAGGTGTATGGCGAGCTGGGGGATAACGCCCCGGATGCAGATAACGCCGCTGTGCTGAAAGGGTTCTTCAACGTGACCCAGGCGCTGGTGGCAGAACGCAAATTGCTGGCCTATCACGATCGCAGTGATGGCGGTTTGCTGGTGACTTTGGCTGAAATGGCCTTTGCCGGCCATACCGGGCTGAATGTGGAGCTAAGCGGACTGCCAGGCAGCGACATTGCCCGCCTGTTCAATGAAGAACTTGGCGCCGTGGTGCAGGTGGCCGCTGCTGATGCTGCCGAGGTGATGGCTGCCTATCAGGCTGCGGGCGTCAGCTGTGTGCCGGTGGCAACATTGAATGATGAAGATGTGCTGCGCATTGCAGATGGCAATCGTGACGTGTTTAGCGCCAGTCGCACCGAGCTGCGCACCCTTTGGTCTGAAACCACCTATCGCATGCAGGCGCTGCGGGATAATCCGCAATGTGCGCTGGAAGAGTTCCAGCTGAAACAGGATGCAACGGATCCTGGCTTGACCGTAAAACTGGGCTTTGATCCCGCGGAAGATGTTGCCGCGCCTTATATCCTGAAAGGTGCTGCACCGAAAATGGCCATTTTGCGTGAGCAAGGGGTGAACTCCCAGACTGAAATGGCAGCGGCCTTTGACCGGGCAGGTTTTGAAAGCATCGATGTGCACATGTCGGATGTGCTGTCAGGGCGCATCCAGTTACAGCAGTTCCAGGGGCTGGTGGCTTGCGGCGGCTTCTCTTACGGTGACGTGTTGGGCGCCGGTGAGGGCTGGGCAAAATCCATTTTGTTCAACCCCCGTGCCCGGGATGAATTCAGCCAGTTCTTTGCCCGTGAGGACAGCTTTGCCCTCGGGGTATGCAATGGTTGTCAGATGTTATCAAACCTCAAGGAGATCATCCCCGGCGCCGAGCATTGGCCACGTTTTGTGCGTAACCGCTCGGAACGTTTTGAGGCTCGCTTCAGTCTGGTGGAAATTCAGCAAAGCCCGTCCTTGTTCTTCCAGGGCATGGCCGGTTCCAGAATGCCGATTGCGGTGTCCCACGGGGAAGGGCGCGCCGAATTCACCTCGGTGGCAGCCCAGCAGCAGGCAGAGCAAAGTGGTACGGTCGCCCTGCGTTATGTGACCGGCAGCGGCGAGATTGCCACCCGTTATCCGCAAAACCCCAACGGTTCTCCGCAGGGGCTGGCAGGGATTGCCTCTGCCGATGGCCGGGTCACCATCATGATGCCGCATCCTGAGAGGGTGTTCCGCACTGTGGCCAACTCTTGGCATCCCGATCAATGGGGAGAAGACAGCCCGTGGATGCGCATGTTCCGTAATGCTCGGGTAAATGTGGGGTAACGCCCCTCATATGAATTTTTTCTGATGTAAAAAAGCGGGTAAATTTAATGCCCGCTTTTTTTTATGACAATTCCATTCTTAAAAAATGCTTTAAATTCATTTAATTAACTATTTGTTTTTACTTTCGCGGTTGCTGAAGTGAACAAAAGTTCTATCTTGCCACAATGTAAATGGTTTTATCACCTTAAGCCTTGTTAATGTTTTCACGGGGATTTCCCCCAATCTTTGCTAAGTATCTTGGTCAGATGCGGCGTGTTGCACCATGACAGTTTATGTCGGCAGTTGCCCGGCAGGGCTTTACTGGTATTTTGCCTGGTTTGTAAATAAACTTTAATAATAAAAACAATATAATAGATTGAATCTTCAAGGGGTGAAACACCCGGTCGCCACAGGGGTTTATCCCCGCTAGTCATGGTTTTGGCGGGCTGTTCAGAGGGCTTGTGGTGGGGTTGTCGGGTAAAGATGGCACCGTTTTGGCTGGAAAGTTTTTCGTTACCTTGTGGAGGTGTTTTTAGCTAAAAATGAAAAATCACATAATAAAATATAATGCATAGATGTGATTAAATTTATAAATATCAAATAAAATCAATAAATTGATTATGTAGTTAATAAAAAATATAAATATAAAAAACTGATAACTAATACTTTTATTGGATTAAATTAATTTTGTTATTAAACGAGTAAAAAAATATAATAATGGCAAAATCACGCCAATTCCTAGCACACATTTATTAATTCGTCAATAAGGTGTTTTGTCGAGTGTGCCGCTCACCTCAAAAACCGCTTAAATCCAAGGGTTTGATTGATTTGGGTCAAAGTCTGGTGGTATAAAATGATGTCGAATTTTGACAGGTGAAATCATTCAAGTCGCTGATATTTAATGTTTTGTTAGCGAAATGAATAGAGTTAGCTTTGAAATGTAACGCAAAATTCTAATAAATGTGATTCGCGTCACAAAAAGATAGCAAAAACCTAATTTATGAGGTTAGCGTTGTCGAAATGCAGTTCGGGAATCATTTGGATGGTTTATCTGATGAATCTACATCGGATAGAAATTTACTAACGCTATCCTACTCTTCATCCTGTCGTTTTAATGGGGATTAAAACGGGTAGATGGAACACCATGTAAGGAGTCACAAATGATAATTGAAGAGGTTGTTGAGCTATCGCGCTTTCAGTTTGCGCTGACAGCCATGTATCACTTCTTGTTTGTTCCCCTCACTCTGGGCATGACCTTTTTGCTGGCTATTATGGAGTCACTGTATGTGATGACCAATAAGCAAGTGTATAAGGACATGACCAAGTTTTGGGGTAAGTTGTTCGGTATCAACTTTGCACTTGGGGTGGCCACGGGCCTGACCATGGAGTTCCAGTTCGGGACTAACTGGTCTTACTATTCCCACTATGTAGGGGATATCTTCGGGGCACCTCTGGCCATTGAAGGCCTGATGGCATTCTTCCTTGAATCAACATTCGTCGGGATGTTCTTCTTTGGTTGGGATCGCATGTCCAAACGCCAGCATCTGGCGGCAACCTGGTTGGTGGCTTTAGGGACCAACTTGTCAGCCCTGTGGATTTTGGTGGCCAACGGTTGGATGCAGAACCCAGTGGGTTCCGTGTTTAACTATGAAACCATGCGTATGGAAATGACCAGCTTTGCAGAGGTGATCTTCAACCCTGTTGCGCAGGTGAAATTTGTTCATACTGTGGCATCCGGTTATGTGGCAGGTTCCATGTTCGTACTGGCCATCAGTGCTTACTACATCCTCAAAAAACGTGATTTGCCTTTTGCCCGCCGTTCATTTGCCGTTGCTGCCAGCTTCGGTATGGCCTCCATTTTGTCAGTGATTGTACTGGGTGACGAATCCGGTTATCGCATGGGTGAAGTGCAGCGCGTGAAACTGGCTGCGGTTGAAGCGGAATGGCACACTGAGCCGGCACCAGCTTCCTTTACCGCGTTTGGTTATCCCAACCAGGAAACCATGGAAACCGACTTCGCCATCAAAATCCCATATGCCATGGGGATTATCGCTACCCGTTCTCTGAGCGATCAGGTAACCGGTATCCATGATTTGATTGCTGACCATGAAGTTCGTATCCGTAACGGCATGAAGGCTTATGCGCTGCTTGAAAAACTGCGTGCCGCCAAAAAAGATCCGAGCGTGGTGGTTACCGATGCTGAAAGAGCCGCATTTGAAGAGATGAAAGTGGATTTGGGCTATGGCCTGCTGCTGAAACCTTATACTGCCAAGATTGTGGACGCCACCGATGAGATGGTTGCCGCTGCCGCGAAGGATTCCATTCCTAACGTAGCACCGCTGTTCTATACCTTCCGCATCATGGTGGGTCTGGGCTTCTTCATGCTGTTGGTGTTTGCCGCTGCGTTCTGGCAGAGCACACGCCACAAGGTTGAAGAAAAACCCTGGGTGCTCAAAACTGCACTGTACAGCTTGCCATTGCCATGGATTGCCATTGAATGTGGTTGGTTTGTGGCAGAGTATGGCCGTCAGCCTTGGACCATCTCTGAAGTGCTGCCCACTTACATGTCTGCATCATCCTTGAGTGCTGGTGATCTGTGGTTCAGTATCATTACTGCTACCCTGATTTACACCGTGTTGCTGGTAATCGAGTTGTTCTTGATGATCAAGTTTGCACGTCGTGGCCCCAGCAGTCTGAAGACAGGCCGTTATCACTTCGAAAAATTGGAAGCCTGAGCAGAGGGATTAGACCATGTTTGATTACGAAATATTAAGATTTGTCTGGTGGGCGCTGGTTGGCGTACTGCTGATTGGCTTCGCGGTAACAGACGGCTTTGATATGGGGGTTGGTGCCTTGCTTCCTTTTGTGGGCAAGGATGACACCGAGCGCCGTGTGATGATTAACACCGTTGCCCCCCACTGGGATGGCAACCAGGTATGGTTGATCACTGCCGGTGGCGCGCTGTTTGCCTCTTGGCCAACTGTTTACGCGGTATCTTTCTCCGGCTTTTATGTGGCCATGTTCTTGGTGCTGGCAGCCTTGTGGTTGCGTCCGGTAGGTTTTGACTACCGCTCCAAGATCGCCAATCCAAAATGGCGTAAAACCTGGGACTGGTGCCTGTTTATCGGTGGCTTCATTCCGCCACTGGTGATTGGTGTTGCCTTTGGTAACCTGCTGCAGGGCGTGCCGTTCCAGTTTGACGAATACCTGCGTCCATACTACGGCACAGAAGACAGCAACTGGTTGTTGAACCTCATCTACCTGTTGAACCCTTATGGCCTGCTGGCCGGGCTTATCAGTGTGGCCATGTTCATGAACCAGGGCGCTTGCTGGTTGCAGATGAAGACCGAAGGTGAACTGCACCACCGTGTTGCCGGTGCCGCTCAGTTACTGTCTCTGGTGATTGTGGTGCTGTTTGCCGCCGCGGGTGTTTGGCTGGCATATGGTATTGACGGTTATGTGGTGAAATCCGTACTGGATACCCACGCAGCCTCAGACCCGACAACCAAGCAAGTTGCGGTTGAAGCCGGTGCCTGGTTGACCAACTACAGCGAATATCCTCTGACCATCATCTTCCCGGTACTGGGTCTGGTATCACCATTATTGGTGGTGATCACTAGCCGTATGGGACGTTCTGGTCTGGCATTCCTGTTCAGCTCACTGACCATTGCCGGTGTGATCCTGACCTGTGGTGTTTCCATGTTCCCATTTGTGATGCCATCATCACTGGATCCAAATGTGAGCCTGACCATGTGGGATGCGACAGCAAGCCATCTGACACTGTTCGTGATGACTTGGGTTGCCATCATCTTGGTACCTATTGTACTGGGCTACACCCTGTACACTTACTTCAAGATGTATGGCCGTATCGGTCGCCAGCACATTGAAACCAACAGTACATCACTTTACTAAGGAGCTGCAGTTATGTGGTATTTCACTTGGGTACTCGGTCTGCTGCTGGCTTGTGCCTTCGGTATTATCAATGCTCTCTGGTTGGAAAACACAGAAAACATGGATAGGGAAGAAGCTGACAAATAAACAGCAGATTACCCGCTAAAAAACGCCCCTGGTGCCTTTGTGCTCAGGGGCGTTTTGTTTGTGCATGGTGGTGACTGGGCAATGCTTTTCCGTCCTGTTGCCACCATGCCCTGTTATCTGTATGCCTGATGCGCATCAGGACTTTTGCATGAGAATGTAAATGCAGATAAAGGCAAAGGCGATGCAACGCAAGGGGCCTTTTTACCGCAAAATCCATCCGGCATCAGCAGCCCTGCATATCCTGTATTCATAAAAAAATTCTATTAATATCCAAGAGTTGATTTCTAAAATTCATATCAATTGCAATCTTTTTTAAAGATTTAAAATCAAAGTTTAAATCTGTTTTTGTAATGTGATGAAACAAGCAAAAAAGATATCGCTTATTAAATCTGTGATCACATATTCAATGATGCTGATAAATGGTGGTCTGACCTTAAAAAATTGATACAAGTCAAAGTTTTATGACAGTCATAATGGCAGGGTAGACGCGGAAGTTATAAGAAACACAAAAATTGATGCGGTATCAAGTCGCTATGGAGTGAGTAAATGAAAAAGAATATTCTGTCAGGATTGATGGTTGCTGCACTGTTTTCTGCCACTGCGCCAGTTATGGCTCACCAGGCTGGTGATATTATCGTTCGCGCGGGGGCGGTGATGGTAGCACCTAATGAGTCCAGTCCTGTGGTTGCTAATGTTGCTGAATTTGGGGTTGATAACAACACGCAGCTGGGGCTGAACTTTGGCTATATGCTGACTGACAACGTGGGTGTTGAATTGCTGGCGGCTACACCATTTAGCCATGATGTATCGTTGGGAGACCTGGGTAAGATTGCCGAAACCAAACAGCTGCCACCTACGCTGGTTGCCCAGTATTATTTTGGTAATGCCAACTCCAAAGTGCGTCCTTACGTAGGTGCCGGTGTTAACTACACCAACTTCTTTGATAATGACTTCACCAACGATCTGGATGGGGCCTTAACCGATTTGAGCTTGAGTAACTCTTGGGGATGGGCAGCTCAAGCGGGGATTGATTATCAGGTTGATAAAAACTGGTTGGTGAATGCCTCTGTTTGGTATGCCCAGATCAGCACAGATGTGAAATTCAACATGGGTGGTGCCAAACAGGTTGTTGAAACCGACATTGACCCATGGGTTTACATGATTAGCGTGGGTTACAAGTTCTAACCGCTGCATTCATGCAATAAAAAAGGTGCCATGGGCACCTTTTTTATTGCATGAATGCAGCCATCAGTGTTTCTTGTTTTGCCAGTGACGGGTGTTGTAAATGTATTCGGGCAACATCCTTATCAGCCAGGCCACCAGGCGCCAGCGTTTGGTGACATACACCCGGCGTTTGCCTTTGATAATGGCGCTGACCACTTGCCGCGCCACTTCATCCACCGGCGATAACCACAAACGGCTGCGTTGCAGTGCGGCTTTATCCAGCAGCCCCAGTTGGATGTCGGTAATGGTTATCGGCAATTTCAGCCGCTGTGCGTGCATGGACAAGCCTTCCAGATAATTCTGGGCAAATGCCTTGGCGGCATGAAAGGCCACGCTGGGGCCGCCACGTTGCCCGGCAATGGAGTTAATCACCGCTATCTGCCCAATGCCTTGGGTACGGAACAAACGAAAAGCGGTATTACACACGGCCGCAAAGCCCCTGACATCCACGTCAATAATCTCCTGCTCCAGTGTCCAGGGCAGGTCGGGATGATAGGAGTTAAGGCCCGTGTTAATCAGCACCAGCCGTACATCGCCCATCTCTTGCCAGACGCTTTCCAACTGGGCGATGAGCCGTTGGGGCGTTTCAATGGTCAAGTCATAAACGTGAGCCGGTGTGGGCAAGGTGGCGGCAAATTCGCTGATGGTATTCGCATCGTGTGCCAGAAGAGCCAATTCGATGCCCTGGGCAGACAACTGCTTGGCAATCTCTTTACTTAACATGGAACTGGCGCCCACGATGATGGCGGAGGTACGGGTCATAGTGCGGCTCTGCTGAGAAAATCGGGCTTTATAATAGGATGATAGCCCGGCCTTCTCAAGATTTAGCTGTTGGATGTGTGGACATCTAGAAGTCTTTATGTATGATTCTATCTATCCGTCTGTAGTGTAACGCGCGTCATCAGCGTGGCGCTGTACATGCAGACAACGTGGTTCATGGGAGAATTGCTATGCTCCAATTAACAGAAAGGGACGGATAATGCCTGTAAAAATCCCTGATAATTTACCGGCCACGGATATTCTGGAATCCGAGAATATTTTCGTGATGTCGGAAAGCCGGGCTGCCATGCAGGATATCCGGCCTATCCGGGTGCTGATCCTGAATCTGATGCCCAATAAAATCGAAACCGAAACCCAGTTGTTGCGGTTGCTGAGTAACACGCCGTTGCAGGTGGATATTGAGTTATTGCGCATCCATGACAAGGCGTCCAAACACACACCGATGGATCATCTCAACACCTTCTATCGGGACTTTGACGAAGTGAAAGGGCGTAATTTTGACGGACTTATCATTACCGGTGCTCCGTTAGGGCAGCTGGATTTTGAAGAGGTCACGTATTGGGAACACATCAAGGAAATCATTGACTGGTCCCAGACCCATGTCACGTCAGTACTGTTTTTGTGCTGGGCGGCCCATGCGGGATTGTTTCATCTGTACGGCCTCAAGCGGCAGTTGCTGGAGGTGAAATGTTCCGGGGTATTTGAACATCGGCGCATCAATGCCCATGTGCCTTTGCTCCGGGGCTTTGATGATGTGTTCTATGCTCCCCATTCCCGTTATGCACAGATGGATGTGGCAGAGATAAAAGCGCATCCCCAGTTGTCGGTGTTGGCCGAATCGGCACAGGCCGGGGCATATCTGGTGATCAGTCATGATCATCGGAACCTGTTTGTAACCGGTCACCCGGAATACCGTAAGGGCACCTTGCGGGATGAGTATTTGCGGGATGTGGCTGCCGGGATCAACCCGCCGGTGCCGCAAAATTATTTCTATAATGACGACCCGGACGAAGAACCCGTTGCCCGCTGGTTTGGTCACGGCAATTTACTGATAAGCAACTGGCTTAACTATTACGTGTACCAGTTGACGCCCTATGATTTGGACGATATCAGTGCCATTACCCCCTGGGAGCGCGCCAATGGTGGCTAATGCTGCCGCGTTATCTGCTGTTTGACAGTGGGCCACTTAACCGTGGCCCTTGTTTTGTGTGCGGCGCATTGCCGCGCAAGGCGAGGGTAATCATGGCAAAACGGCCACCGCCCCGCTGTTATCCCCCCTTTTTTATCATCAGTCGCTTGTGCCTTAATCCGCGCTTTGTACCCCCTTAATTACTTCATCATGCGCTAAAGTTAGACTAACGGCTAGTTGCTTTACGTTAGCGTAAACGTAATTCTTGTGATCAATATCAAACTTGGCCATTTTGCGGTTGAGCCAGGATTTATCACTAGCAGAGGGGGCGAAAATGGGCGTGACTATCACGGACGATGTGGTAATCGTTGCGGCGCGGCGAACACCAATGGGGGGATTTTTGGGGAGCCTGGCGCCGGTGGCCGGGCCACAGCTGGCTGCCACGGTGATTCGGGAGCTGTTACACAGCACAGCGTTACCTGCCGGAGAGGTGTCAGAAGTCCTGCTGGGGTGCGTGTTGCCTGCTGGGGTCGGGCAGGCTCCCGCGCGTCAGGCGGCTTTGGGTGCCGGGCTGTCGCTTGCCACCGGTGCTACCACACTGAACAAAGTTTGCGGCTCCGGCATGAAAGCCGTGATGTTGGCTCATGACATGATCCGCGCTGAAACCGCTCAGGTGGTGATTGCCGGAGGCATGGAAAGCATGAGCCGGGCACCGTATTTGCTTGACAAAGCCCGCGCCGGGCAGCGGATGGGGCATGGCCGTTTGGTGGATCACATGCTGACCGATGGCCTGGAAGATGCCTACACCGGTGGTTCCATGGGAAGCTTTGCCCAGCAAACCGCCGATGAGTTCGGGCTGAGCCGCCGGGATATGGATGCCTGGGCTTTGACCTCACTGGAACGTGCCAAGGCCGCCATCAGCTCGGGTGCATTCGTGAATGAAATCGTACCGGTGACCGTCAGTGAGCGCCGAGGCGAGTATCTGATGGAGACCGATGAGCAACCGGGCAATGCCAAACCGGAAAAAATCCCCACCTTAAGGCCTGCCTTTACCAAAGACGGCACCATTACCGCGGCCAATTCCAGTTCCATTTCTGATGGCGCCGCGGCGTTGATGCTGATGACCCGCGCCCGTGCCCAAGCGCTGCAATTGCCCGTATTGGCCACCATCAAGGCCCACAGCAGCCATGCCCAGGCTCCGGCAGAATTCACTACGGCTCCCATCGGGGCGGTCAATAAATTGCTGCAAAAACTGCAATGGTCGGTGAGCGATGTGGATCTGTTTGAAATCAACGAAGCATTTGCCATGGTCACCATGCTGGCCATCAGCGAAATGGGGCTGGACCCTGCCAAAGTGAACGTGAATGGCGGCGCCTGCGCCCTTGGCCATCCCATCGGTTGCTCCGGTGCCCGCATTGTGGTCACGCTCATTCATGCCTTGCAGCAACGAGGTCTCAAACGCGGCATTGCCACACTGTGTATCGGTGGCGGTGAAGCAACAGCTATTGCCGTAGAAGTCTGAAACGGCTGTCACAACAGGATCCCAATTTTATGACAACTCAAGTAAAGCATTTTATTGCCGGTGAATTTACCACCGGAAACGGCAGCCGTTGCATCAGCGTGACCAATCCGGCGGATAACCAGCCAATAGCGCAGGTGAATTGCGCCACAGCCGCAGAAATCGAACAGGCCATCAGCAATGCGGCCGACGCGTTTAAAAGCTGGCGCCAGGTTGCCGTGCCGGAGCGGGCGCGGTTAATGCTGCGTTATCAGCATTTGCTCAAGGCCCATCATGATGAGCTGGCTACCATTCTGGCCAAAGAAACCGGTAAAACCTTTGCCGATGCCAAAGGCGATGTCTGGCGCGGCATCGAGGTGGTGGAACATGCCTGCAACATTCCGTCACTGCTGATGGGGGAAACCGTGGAAAACGTCGCTCGCGGCATCGACACCTACAGCATGATCCAGCCCTTGGGGGTGTGTACCGGCATCACCCCGTTCAACTTCCCGGCCATGATCCCGTTGTGGATGTTCCCGTTGGCCATCGCTTGCGGTAACACCTTTATCCTCAAGCCTTCCGAGCAGGACCCGATGACCGCGCAGCGACTGGCAGAGCTGTTTGATGAAGCCGGTGCCCCCAAGGGCGTGTTGCAGTTGCTGCACGGCGATCGGGACGTGGTGGACACCCTGCTGTGTCATCCGCAAATCAAGGCCATCTCGTTTGTGGGCTCCGTTGCCGTAGGGCGTCACGTGTACCAGACGGGGACCGAGCACATGAAACGGGTACAGGCGTTTGCCGGCGCCAAAAACCACAGCGTGATTATGCCAGATGCCAACAAGCAGCAGGTTATTAACCAGTTGGTGGGGGCTTCTGTGGGCGCTGCCGGCCAACGCTGCATGGCCATTTCGGTGGCGGTTTTTGTGGGGGATACCAAACACTGGATACCGGAGCTGCGTGATGCCATGGCCAGCGTGCGTCCCGGCTTATGGGATGACCCCGATGCCGGCTTCGGGCCCTTGATAAGCCCTCAGGCAAAACAGCGGGTGCTCGGGCTGATTGCCCAAGGCAAACAGGAAGGGGCGCAGTGTTTGCTCGACGGCTCAGATGCCAGCGTGCCGGGCCATGAGGCCGGTAACTGGGTGGGGCCAACCTTATTCACGGGGGTGACCGAAGAGATGACCCTCTACAAAGAGGAGATTTTCGGCCCGGTGCTTATCTGCATGGAAGCCGAGTCCCTGGAAGAGGCCATCGCCCTCATCAACCGCAATCCTTATGGCAATGGCACATCACTGTTTACCGGCAGCGGCGCCGTGGCCCGCAAGTTCCAGCATGAAATCGAAGTGGGGCAGGTGGGCATTAACATTCCCATTCCCGTCCCCTTGCCGTTTTTCTCTTTCACCGGCTGGAAAGGGAGTTTCTATGGGGATCAGCACGCCTATGGCAAGCAGGCGGTGCGGTTTTATACCGAAACCAAAACCATCACCAGCCGTTGGTTTGAGGATGACATGTCCCATTCTGGCCCCAATATGACCATCAACCTCAAATAAGCGCCGGATAGCAACAAGGCAACGGTGCGCCGTTGCCGTGTGTTGGATGTGTTGAGATAACCGCGGGAAACCGCGGTCAGGAGTAACCGATGAATTTTAATCTGAATGAAGAACAGCGCCAGTTTGTGGAAATGGCCAGCCAGTTTGCCGCTGATGAACTGGCACCCAATGCTGCCCGCTGGGATGCGGAGCATTATTTCCCGAAAGAGGTTATCCAGCGTGCCGGCGAACTGGGCCTGTGTGGCTTGTATGCCGCAGAAGACTGTGGCGGCCTTGGATTGTCACGGCTGGACGCCGCGCTGATTTTTGAACAGTTGGCCAAGGGCTGCACCACTACCACCGCCATGATCACCATCCATAACATGGCCACCTGGATGCTGTGCAAATGGGGCGGTGATGGGCTTAAAAACGATTGGGCAGAAGCCCTGACCTCAGGTCAGAAACTGGCATCATACTGCCTGACCGAACCGGGTGCTGGCAGTGATGCGGCATCCCTTACCACCCGTGCCAAACGGGAAGGCGACGAGTATGTGATCACCGGTAACAAATGCTTCATTTCCGGTGCGGGCGCCACCGAGCTGCTGATTGTGATGGCCCGTAGCGGCGATGCCGGCCCCAAGGGCATTTCTGCGTTTGCCGTGCCTGCGGACAGCGCGGGGATCAGCTACGGCAAGGCCGAGGACAAACTGGGCTGGAATGCACAGCCTACCCGGCAGATTAGTTTTGACAAGGTCCGCATTCCTGCCAGTTATCGCCTGGGCGAAGAGGGCCAGGGTTTCAGCATGGCCATGAAAGGGCTTGATGGCGGACGCATCAACATTGCCGCCTGCTCGGTGGGCACCGCGGCGGCCGCCATGGCGCAGGCGCTCACTTACATGCATGAGCGGCAGCAGTTTGGCAAACCGTTGGCGGCATTTCAGGCGTTGCAGTTCAAATTGGCAGACATGGCAACCGAGCTTGTGGCCGCAAGGCAGATGATGTATCTGGCCGCCGCCAAACTGGATGAGCAATCACCGGAAGCCACCACCTATTGCGCCATGGCAAAACGCTTTGCCACCGATGCGGGCTTTGCCATTTGCGACAGCGCACTGCAAGTTCACGGTGGTTACGGCTACATTCGTGAGTACCCGCTGGAGCGCCATTTCCGTGATGTGCGGGTGCACCAAATCCTGGAAGGCACCAATGAAATCATGCGGTTGATTATCGCCCGGCGCCTGCTGGAACAACACAGCCATCAATCCCTGTAACCGGAGAGCTTATGTTACCGTCAATTGTCAAAATTGAAGGCCACTGCGCCATCATCACCATCAATAACCCTCCGGCCAACACCTGGACCGTGGCCAGTTTGCAGCAGTTGCAGGATTGTGTTTTGCAGCTGAATGCCATGCCTGAGGTGCGCGCGCTGGTGCTGACCGGTGCCGGCGACAAGTTTTTTTCTGCCGGGGCGGATCTCAAGCAGTTTGCCAATGGCGATAAAGGGCATGGGGCCACCGTGGCGGCCGCTTTTGGTGCTGCATTTGAGGCACTGAGTCATTTTCGCGGCGTGTCCATTGCCGCCATTAACGGCTATGCCATGGGCGGCGGCCTGGAAGTGGCTCTGGCCTGTGATATCCGCATTGCCGAAGAGCAGGCGCAACTGGCGCTGCCGGAAGCCAGCGTGGGGTTGCTGCCCTGCGCCGGAGGCACCCAGAATCTTACCGCGCTGGTGGGGGAAGGCTGGGCCACGCGGATGATCCTCTGCGGAGAGCGGCTCACTGCCGCCAAGGCGCTCGCCATCGGGCTGGTGGAAGAGGTGGTTGCCAGCGGCAGTGCCCTGTCTCACGCCTTGGCATTGGCTGAAAAGGTCACCAAGCAAAGCCCCGCCAGCGTGACGGCCTGCAAGCGGTTGATTCAGGCCGGGCGCAGCATGCCGCGCACGCAGGCATTACCCTTGGAGCGGGAGTGGTTTGTGGCGTTGTTTGACACAGAAGATCAGCAAGAGGGCGTAAATGCCTTTTTGGAAAAACGTCCGGCTAATTGGCGCAACGTCTAAGGAGAACTGCCGTGGAACAGGTGCTGTTTAATACGCTGGAAACCGCCAGTGGCAAGCAGATTGGCGTTGCCACGCTCAATGCACAAAAGTCGCTCAATGCCTTGAATTTGCCGATGGTTCGCGCCCTGACCAAACAATTGCAGCGCTGGCAACAAGATGGGCACATTGCGGCCATCATGCTCGAGGGCTGCGGCGATAAAGCCTTTTGCGCCGGTGGCGACGTGCGGGCGCTGTATCAGGCGCAGCAGCAAAACCCCGGGGGCTTTACGCCTGAAGCCAGGGTTTTCTTTGAGGAGGAGTACCGGCTGGATTATCTGCTGCACACCTTTGGCAAGCCGGTGTTGTTGTGGGGTGACGGCATTGTGATGGGCGGCGGGCTGGGGCTGATGATGGGCGCCAGTCACCGGATAGTCACCGAGCGCTCCCGCATTGCCATGCCAGAGGTCACCATCGGGTTGTATCCGGATGTGGGGGGCAGTTATTTTCTTGGCCGCCTGCCGGGCAAAATGGGGCTGTTTCTTGGCCTTACCGCCTATAATCTCAATGGGGCCGATGCCCGCTATTGCGGCTTTGCCAACCATTTTCTGGGGTCGGCCGACAAAGCGCGACTGCTGGATGCCATGACCATACTGAATTGGGGTGATAACCACACCCTGAACCACCAGAAACTGCACGATGCCCTGACCATGCTTGAGGCCAACAGCAGCGAGCATCCCGGGCATAGCCAGCTGAAATCCCATCAGTCATTGATAGATGAGCTGATGTCGGGCGAGTTGGCGCAAATCCTCGAAAAAATGCAGGGGCTCAGCAGTGAGCATTCCTGGCTGCTCAAAACCCGGGACACCATGCTCAATGGCAGCCCCCTTAGTTGGGCACTGGCTTGGGAGCAAGCCAGTCTTGGCCGCTCGCTGTCACTGGCGGACTGTTTTCGCATGGAGCTTGGCTGGAGCCTTAACTGCTGCGCCTTCGGTGATTTTTGTGAGGGGGTGAGGGCATTGCTGGTGGACAAGGACCGCTCGCCCCAATGGCGTTATGGCAAAGGCAGTGTGCCACCGCAAGAAGCCGTGAATGCCCTGCTGGCCGACCCGTTCCCCGAGGAGCATCCCCTGGCGGATCTTTAACCGAATCAAATTTACACAGGAGCGTGCAATATGAGCACTGTAGCGTTTATTGGACTGGGCAACATGGGCTTGCCAATGGCGGTTAACCTGTTGCACAAAGGGTTTCATGTCAGGGCGTTTGATCTGGTGCCAGAGGCGGTAGCCGCACTGGAAGCCAAAGGGGCGGTTGCCTGTCGCAGCGCCATTGATGCGGCCACCGGCGCCGATGTGGTGGTGTCCATGTTGCCGTCCGGCAAACACAGCCGGGCGTTATATCTGGGCGATTCAGACACCACCGGGTTGCTGCAAACCGTGTCGGAAGACACTTTGCTGATTGATTGCTCCACCATTGATGCGGCCACGGCCAAAGAGGTGTCGTTGGCTGCTGAAGCCAAAGGGTTCGACTTCGTGGATGCACCGGTTTCCGGCGGCACCGCCGGCGCGGCGGCCGGCACTTTGACGTTTATCTGTGGCGGCAATGTGGCAGCCGTTGAACGCGCGAAAATCGTGTTAAATGCCATGGGCAGCACGATTTTTCATGCCGGTGGCCCGGGTTGTGGTCAAACGGCGAAAATCTGCAACAACATGCTGCTGTCCATATTGATGGCGGGCACCAGTGAAGCCTTGAGTCTGGGAATTGATAACGGTTTGGATCCCGCAGTGCTGTCGGATATCATGAAAGCCAGCAGTGGCGCCAACTGGGCACTGGATAAATACAACCCCTGCCCGGGGGTGATGGTCAGTGTGCCGTCATCCAACGGCTACCAGGGTGGTTTTATGGTGGATCTCATGGTAAAAGACCTCGGTTTGAGCCAGGAGACCGCCCAGAAAAGCCGTTCCAGCATTCCCATGGGGGCATTGGCACAGGCGTTGTTCGTCTCTCATGGCCGCAAAGGCAACGGGCGCCGGGATTTTTCCAGCATTTTCGAACTGTTCAGCAACAAGCAAACATAATCACAAGGAAAACTTGATGGAGATTAAAGATAAGGTGGTGGCAATCACCGGCGGTGCCGGTGGCCTTGGGTTCGCAATGGCACAGCAACTGGCCGCTGCCGGTGCCAGGCTGGCACTTATCGATTTGGATCAGCAGAAGCTGGAACAGGCCTGTGCCATGTTGGGCGAAGCCGAGGTGCAAGGGTATGCGGTAGACATCACCGATGAAGAGGACGTGATGGCCACTTTCCGTTTCATACTGGAAGATTTCGGGCAGCTTAACGTACTGGTTAACAGCGCCGGCATCTTGCTGGATGGCATGTTGTTGAAAGCCAAAGACGGGCAGGTAACCGAACGGATGTCGCTGGCACAATTCCAGGCGGTGATTAACGTTAATCTCAGCGGCAGTTTTTTGTGTGGACGGGAAGCCGCCGCAGCCATGATTGAATCGGCGCAGCCGGGACTGATTATCAACATCTCCAGCCTGGCTCGTCATGGCAACATCGGGCAGAGTAACTACTCGGCGTCCAAAGCCGGCGTGGCTGCCATGGCCGTCGGCTGGGCCAGAGAGCTGGCCCGCCACCAAATTCGTGCGGTGGCCATTGCCCCTGGGGTGATTGCCACTGACATGACCGCCACCATGAAGCCTGAAGCCATGGCCCGCTTGGAAAAGGCCATTCCCGTGGGCCGCTTGGGGCAAGCCGATGAAGTGGCCGCCACGGTGAAATTCGTCATTGAAAATGATTACATCAATGGCCGGGTGATTGAAGTGGATGGCGGCTTGAACCTGTAAGTCACGCCACTTGCGGCGTCGGCGCTTGTCTTGGCGCCATGTGCCCAGTGACTGCAAAAATCCCGAATAACCTCCCCAGACCATTATCTCAGGTCAGCGGAGGTGTCGGGATTTTTCATTGTTCCGGCACCATTCCGGCACCGTCTGTTGCCAAAAACCGCAAGCCTGAATTGACATGCCGCCTGTTAGATTGAACAATTCGCGCTTATTGTGGCAATCTACTTAGGGGTTAGGCAGCGTGATGCACTGGCTGGAAACAGGAATGAAACGCTTTATGCTGGTGCTGGGATGCTTAGGGATCATGGTGATATACGGTGGTTTCTTTTACCTGTTGCTGAGTGGGCGCTCTGTTGCGCCAATCCGCTGGTACTATCTATTGTCCCCCTGGTTGTGTATCTTTTTCGGGTTGTCAAAGCTGCAGCAACAACAGGTGCTGCACTGGTTTTTGCGAAAATTCAAAAGCAAGTAATCATGCCGCGGCCAGCGGATGCCATTTGTTGAGGGACAGTAGATGATGCGCGTGGGGCTAGGGGTAAAAATTGCGGTACTGACGGCGCTGCTGTGGCTAAGTGGCTGCGAGCGTCAGTCTGACACCGCCAGCCACAGCAATGCGCCCAAAGTGACCACTGCCGCCTTTGGTGCATGGGTTTCTCCCTTAAGCGCTGAAGATGTCTTTGCCCAAAGCGTGCATCTTGGCCAGTTGCAACGGGTGGACGGGGCGCTGTATTTCAGTGAGTCAACACCGCAGCAGCAAGGCCAGTGGGCCATTAACAAGCTGGATGATCACAATCAGGTCTCCCAGGTGGTGGCCGCAGGTTTCGGACTGGGCAGCCGGGTGCATGAATACGGCGGAGGAGCCTATCTGGCCATTGGCAACAGCGTGTTTGCCACCCGCAAAGCGGATCAGTTGTTTTATCGCATTGCCCCCAATCAGGACGCCGTTGCCCTCACGCCTGCCGGCACGCGCCATGCCGACTGCATCTCTTATCCCAAAGGCTCGCGCATTATCTGTGTACGGGAAGATCATCGCGTGAGCGGTGAACCCAAGGCGAGCCTGGTTACCATCAATTTGAATGTGGCCGGTGAGGGCGACACCTTTGTTGATGGGCATGACTTTTTCAGCTCGCCCACCATTAATGCCGACAATAGCCAGCTGGCCTGGATTGCCTGGGATCATCCCAACATGCCTTGGGATAACACGCAGCTGTGGGTGGGCGATCTTAACCGTAAAGGGCAAATCAGCAATATCCGGCAGATTGCCAGCGAGCGCCAAGGCGCGGTAATGCAGCCACTGTACGCCCCGGACGGGCAGTTGTATTTCATTGCCGATTACGACAATTGGTGGAACCTGTACCGGGTACGACCTGACGGCAGCATTGAGCAGGTAACCCGGCTGGAAGGGGAGATTGGCGCTCCTGCATGGCGTTTGGGGCAACATGCCTACGCCTTTGAAAATGCGCACAGTGTGATTTTCAGTTGGCGCCATAACGGCAAGGTACAGCTGTGGCGCCAGGATGTGAACACCGGTATCAGCGAAACCCTAGCGGCGGATTTTGCCCGGGTCGGCCAGGTGATAAGTGCCGATAACGGCGTGTATTTCGTTGGCGCCAAAACCACGCCGGAGCAGGGCATTTACCGGGTTTATGGCCGCGGCGCCGAACTGGTGTATGCGCCGCCCATTAAAGGGCTGGAGCCGGAGTATATTTCCCAGCCCCAGGCGCTGAGCTTCAATAACGGCCATGGCGTGCAGATCCACGGCTATTTTTATGGGCCGAAAAACCCCCTGTACGTACCACCAAAGCACAGTCTGCCACCGCTTATCATGCTGTTGCATGGCGGCCCGAGTGCCGAAGCCAGCAGTGCCTACAATCGGGAGATCCAATTCTGGACCAGCAGGGGGTTTGCAGTATTTAACCTCAATTATCGGGGCAGCTCCGGGTATGGCCGCGCCTATCGCCAATGTTTGTATGGTCAGTGGGGCATTGCCGAGGTAGACGATGCGCTCGGTGCCGCCCGTTATCTGGTGCAATCCGGCTGGGTGGACCCGGAGCGGCTGCTTATCCGGGGCAGCAGTGCCGGAGGGTTTAGCGTGTTGTCTGCCCTGGCGTTTCACGATATGTTTAAAGCCGGAACCAGTTATTATGGCATCAGCGATGTGACCTCCCTGATGCAGCAAACCCATAAATTTGAATCCCGTTATCTGGAACAGTTGATTGGTCCGTACCCGGATGCTGCGGCGCAATATGGTGAGCGCTCGCCACTGTACCATCTTCAAGGGCTGAATGAACCGTTACTGTTGCTGCAGGGCCTGGCTGACAAGGTGGTGGCACCGGCACAATCGGAGAAAATTTACCAGGCACTCAAACGCAAAGGCGTGCCTACCGCCTTGCTGAGCTTCGCCGGAGAGGGGCATGGATTTCAGCAGCTGGGCAATCAGGTGATGGCACTGCAGTCGGAGCTGGCCTTTTATGCAAAAGTGCTGGGCTTCACTCCGGCAGGCCCGTTGCCGCCGTTGGCGCTGGAAAATGCCGGTGCATTACCCGTGATGGCGGCAAAGCCCGTATCCCCTTAGTGATGGCAAGCGCTTTTGCCAGACAGTCCGTCAATAATGGGGCAGTCCGGCGAGTCGCCGCCATGGCATTGAGCCACCAGTTCGCTTAATTCATGATGCAATGCCGCAAGGCTTGCCATGCGCTGCTCCAGCGCTTTCAGGTGTTCGCTGGCCAGGCGTTTCACATCACTGGCACAGCGCTTGGGATTATGCTTGAGCTGCAGCAAGTCCTTGCACTCTTCAATGCTGAACCCCAGCTCGCGGCAATGTTGCACAAACTGCAGCGATGCCAGTTGCCCGTGAGTGTATTCCCGGTAACCATTAGCCCCCCGCTCTGCCTGCACCAGCCCGATATCGTGATAATAACGGATGCTTTTAATGCTGAGTCCGGTCATTTTGGCCACTTCGCCTATTTTCATGAGCTGCTCCCGTGATCCATCGCTGAAGTTTGATGCTTGTCTGGCAAGCCGCGCTTGACTCTCCAGTAACAGGAGACTTTACCCTGTCTTCCATCAGGATGCCACCGCCAGGTGTGCCATCGGTATCGGGGAAATTTTATGGCCATTTATCAATTTCATATCCAAAACATGCAGTGCGCCGGCTGTGCCCGCAAAATTCAGGGGTTGTTTGCCGCCACGCCGGGTGTGGCGTGCAAAACAGACGTACCCAGCAAAACCTTGACGCTGAATGTGGATAGCGGCGCGTCGCTTGCCAAGGCCCAGGCCGTGAGCCAGTTACAACAGGCCGGTTATCAGGTGGCTGACGCTCCTGCCCGCTGGCATGCCTTTAATGTGGCGGACATGAACTGCGGCCACTGCGAAGCCAAGATCCGCCGGGCGCTCAATGAACGGGGGGTTGATACGCAAAATGACGGGGCGATAGTGGTGGCGCTGGCCGAGAAAAAGGTCTCGGTTTTAAGTGCCATGGATGATGCAGGCTTGCTTGAGATTATCCGTGACGCGGGCTTTAGTCCAGCGCTGTGGACCCAGGAGGAAAACGCCATTTGCCCAAAAGCTGATGGAGCCTCAGTGGTCGCTGCGGCTCCTTCATCATGCCATATTCCCACCCCGGCAACAGAGATAAGTGAAGCCGCAGGCAGTACGGCACCGATGTCTCCATCTGCGCCGCTATTGCTGTTTGTCCCGGATATGAGCTGCGCCAGCTGCGTGGCAAAAATTGAGAAGGCCTTTGCTAAGGCCGGAGCGGATGCGCGGGTCAATCTGGCCGACAAGCAGGTGAGCGTTGCCGGAAAGATGGCGGTTGGCAAGGCTCAGCAGCTGCTTGCAGCGGCGGGTTTTCACGGTGAGGTGGTGGACAATGCCGCTCATGCCATGGCGGATAAGGCCACCCATGACAAACGGGAATACCGCACCCGTATCATCCAGTCTGTGGTGACGCTGGCCGTGGGCGTCCCGTTGATGGTTTGGGGTATGGCCGGCGGTGACATGACAGTGCACAGCGATGGCTCACGCTGGGGCTGGGGATTGGTGGCCTTGTTGTGTTTGCTGCTGCTGGTAAGTTGCGGTGGCCATTTTTACCGGGGCATGTGGCGCGCCTTGAAAGCCAAAAGCGCCAACATGGATACCCTTATCGCCTTGGGCACCGGGTGTGCCTGGCTTTATTCTTCCGCGGTGGTGCTGTTTCCCCAGTGGTTTCCGGCCGGTACTCGTCATGTTTATTTTGAAGCCAGCGTGATGATTATCGGCCTGATTAACTTAGGACATGCCCTGGAGCTGCGGGCCCGGGGCAAAACCAGTGAAGCGGTGCAGCAGTTAATCGGCCTGCAAGCCAGCAGTGCCTGGAAAGTGACCGATAACGGCGATGAACAGGTGCCCATTCACACCCTGCAAACCGGTGATGTGCTGCGCTTACGCCCAGGGGATAAAGTGGCGCTGGATGGCGAGGTAACAAGCGGTGAGTCATTGCTGGATGAGTCCATGCTCACCGGCGAGCCCATGCCGGTGAATAAACAAGCCGGGGGGCGTGTCAGCGCCGGTACCATCAATGGTGACGGCAGCCTGACTTACCGGGTGACCGCCGGAGCGAAAGACACTCGCCTGGCAAAAATCATTGCGTTGGTACAAGAAGCGCAAACCTCCAAAATGCCCATTGGGCGGCTGACGGATAAAATTGCCGGGGTGTTTGTGCCTGTGGTGGTGGTGATTGCCCTGGTGGCCGCCATTATCTGGTATGTGGCCGGGCCGGCGCCTCAGTTGTCCCATGCACTGGTGGTGCTGACCAGTGTACTGATCATTGCCTGTCCCTGCGCTTTGGGGCTGGCAACGCCCATGTCCATCATGGTGGCAGTGGGGCGAGCGGCCCGCATGGGGGTGTTGATTAAAAACGGTGAAGCGTTGCAAACCGCCAGCAAAGTGAGTTGCGTGGTGCTGGATAAAACCGGCACGGTTACCGAGGGCAAACCGCAGCTGGTGGCCATTGAGCCATTTGATGCATCCGTGGATGAAACGGCCTTACTGACTGCCGTGGCTTCACTGGAGCGGCAATCCGGGCATCCGTTGGCCCAGGCCTTCATGGCGGCAGCAGCCCAGCGCAGCATCGGACTGAAAACCCCTGAAGCCTTTGAGTATCGCCGCGGGCAAGGCATTATCGGCCGCGTGGATGGCCAGCAATGGCACATCGGCAATCAGCAACTGATGGCAACATTGGCAGGTGTTGAGCCCTCAAGGCTGTCATCCGTGCTGGATGGCGCCGCGCGCCTTGGGCAAACACCAGTACTGGCCGCCTGCAACGGTAAGCTGGTGGCCATGCTGGCCATTAGCGATCCGGTGCGGGCAGGTGCCAAAGCCGCATTGGCCGCCTTGCAACAGCAGGGGAAAAAGCTGGTGTTGCTCTCGGGGGACAATCAACAAACCGCGAGGGCCGTGGCCCGGCAGTTGGGTATCAGCCAGGTGATTGCCGACGTGTTGCCGGATGAAAAACAGGCGTGGATTAAAAAACTGCAACAGCAAGGTGAAGTGGTGGCCATGGTGGGCGACGGCATTAATGATGCCCCGGCACTGGCGGCGGCAGATGTGGGGGTGGCAATGGGCAGCGGTACGGACGTGGCCATAGAAAGCGCGGATTTAACGCTGCTAAGCCCCCGATTGGAAAATCTGGCCCAGGCATTTGCCTTGTCCAGGGCCACCTTGCAGAACATCAAGCAGAATCTCTTTGGCGCCTTTGTTTATAACAGCTGCGGCATTCCGCTGGCCGCCGGCGTGTTATACCCGGTGTTCGGCGTATTGCTAAGCCCGGTGATTGCCGGTGCCGCCATGGCCTTGTCCTCATTAACCGTGGTCAGTAACGCCAACCGGCTGCGCCATCAAAAGCTGTAATTGGTGCCTTTTCCGCCCGCGGCGTTGTCGTGATGGGCGGGGAAGCCGGGGCAAGTGTCATGGCGGTGTGGTTGATAAATCCGCCGTGGCTGTTTATAGTGACGCGCTTTGTCGGTTGGCATTGATGCTGGCCGATGCCTTACTCATTCAGCTACAGATTTGGAAATCCTGACGTGATCACAACCGCGAACATCACCATGCAGTTCGGCGTTAAGCCACTGTTTGAAAACATCTCCGTCAAATTCGGTGACGGTAACCGCTATGGCCTGATTGGGGCCAATGGGTGCGGTAAGTCCACTTTCATGAAAATCCTGTCCAGTGAGCTGGAACCCACCTCTGGCAACGTGTCGCTGGATGTGAACGAACGCTTGGGGAAATTGAATCAGGATCAGTTTGCCTACGAAGAGTTCAGTGTGATTGACACTGTCATCATGGGTCACAAGGAACTGTGGAAAGTAAAGCAGGAGCGGGATCGCATCTATTCTTTGCCGGAAATGAGCGAAGAGGACGGCATCAAGGTTGCCGAGCTGGAGATGGAATTTGCCGAGATGGACGGTTACACCGCCGAGTCCCGTGCCGGTGAGTTGCTGTTGGGGGTAGGCATCGGGCTGGAGCAGCATTTTGGCCCCATGAGCGCCGTAGCGCCCGGTTGGAAACTGCGGGTGCTGCTGGCTCAGGCGTTGTTTGCCGATCCGGACATCCTGTTACTGGATGAACCCACCAACAACCTGGACATTGACACCATTCGCTGGTTGCAGGAAACCCTGAACCAGCGTAACAGCACCATGATCATCATCTCCCATGACCGTTATTTCCTTAACTCCGTGTGTACCCACATGGCGGATCTGGATTACGGTGAATTGCGGATTTATCCCGGCAACTACGATGAATACATGACGGCAGCTTCCCAGGCCCGTGAGCGCCTGCTGGCGGAAAATGCCAAGAAGAAAGCGCAGATTGCCGAGTTGCAGACCTTCGTTGCCCGTTTTTCGGCCAACGCCTCCAAGGCCAAGCAGGCCACTTCCCGCGCCCGCCAGATTGATAAAATCAAGCTGGATGAAGTGAAGGCTTCCAGCCGGGTTAACCCCTATATCCGTTTTGAACAGGACAAGAAACTGTTCCGTAATGCACTGATTGTGGAAAACCTCAGCAACGGTTACGACAGCCCGCTGTTCAAAGACGTGAACCTGATTGCCGAAGTGGGTGAGCGCATTGCCATCCTGGGGGAAAACGGTGCCGGTAAAACCACGCTGGTGCGCACCTTAATCCATGAACTGCCCCAGCAGTCAGGCACCATTCAATGGTCAGAAAACAGCAGTATCGGTTATTACGCCCAGGATCATGCCGATGATTTTGAAAACGACATGAACCTGTTTGACTGGATGAGCCAGTGGCGCCGGGAAGGGGACGATGATCAGGCCGTGCGGGCGGTACTGGGGCGCATGCTGTTTAGCGCCGATGATATTAAAAAGTCCGTCAAAGTGCTCTCAGGTGGTGAACAGGGACGCATGCTGTTTGGCAAACTGATGTTGCAAAAGCCCAATATTTTGGTGATGGACGAACCCACCAACCATCTGGATATGGAGTCCATTGAGTCATTGAACAATGCGTTGGAACTGTATGAAGGCACGTTGTTCTTCGTATCCCATGACCGTGCATTCGTGTCATCACTGGCCACCCGCATTCTTGAAGTTTCCGCCAACGGCGTTACAGACTTCAAGGGCTCTTATGATGAGTTTCTTGCCAGCAAGGGGATTGAAGGCTAGAAGACTGACAGGAAATCGGCAAGTCTTACGGTCTAAAAGACACATCCGCGTCATCAAAAAGCCCGCCAATGCGGGCTTTTTTGTACATTACAGTAAGCCTTACAGCCCCGCTTGCTGTAATCTTGCGGCCATCTGCTCCAGCCCGCTTAATCCTTCTATGTCCGTAGGCTGCAATGGCAGGCGAAATAGCGGCAGGTCGGCAAAACGTTGGGTTATTTCCTGTAAATGCTTGTGTTCCTGCGCCCGGCGCTGGGCCAGAAACTCACCGTCGGCGCTCTCCGGTAAAATCCGGTTAATCACCAAACCGGCCAAGGGCAGTTTTTCAGCCTGCAAGCTGGCCACGGCACGGCGGGTTTCCAAAATCGGCAGTTTTTCCGGGGTGAGTACAAACAGCAGGGCGGTTCGCTGCTGATCCAGCAAAATTTCCCGGGTGCGTTGCAACAGGCGTTGCCGGGTCAACAGGGTGTTGGCAATCTCTTTGTTGCGCGGGTCCATGCCGGCGGTGGCGTGTTCTGCGGGATCATCAAACGGGTTGTCAATATCCCGTCCGGCTTTGGGCGTCAGGTGTTCCAGTACCGCCCCCAGTTTTTCAGAGCGTTCATTGGCCTTGAGCAGGCCCTGGGTCCAAGCGGCAATGGCTTCTGGCAGGCTCAGCAGGCGCAGGGTATGGCCCGTGGGCGCCGTATCGAAAATCACCAGATCATAGTGTTGCTGCCCCAATTCTATGGTGTGGGCTATGCGCTCGAGCAGTGCGGCTTCCTGAGCGCCTGGTGATTGGCGGGTCAAGCGCATTTGCCGCTCGATTTCCCCGTACATCTCCGGGCGGGTAAAACGCTGCAACTGACGGGTCACCTGTTCCAGATGCCGTTGTACTTCCTGATCCGGGTCAATCTCCAGTGCATCCAGATTGGGCGCCAAGCGGGTGATGCTGTCACCAATTTGCCTGGCAAAGGCGTCAGACAGACTATGGGCCGGATCGGTGGACACCAACAGTACCCGCTTGTTGCGGCCAGCGGCCAGCAAGGCCAGTGCCGATGACACCGTGGTTTTGCCCACACCGCCCTTGCCGCCTACCCAGATGACCTGCTTGTCGGTTAATTGTGCCATGGGGCGATACCATCCTTTGTTAACAGCATTTGAACTGGTCAAGGGGCGAGTGGGGCATGCCCATGCGCACATGCCAGTCGTGGAATTTTTCCAGCATGATGGGCTGCAGCTCCAGGGTGTAATAACCGGCAGGATTCGGCACGCCCATCATTTCGGAAAAAATCAGCAGCATGAAAAGATCGTCCTGTTCCCGCCTGGCTCTGGCAATTGCCGAACGAAACGGTGCATTGTAGGCCTCTTCGGCCAGCTGGCTGACATCACGGAACAGTCGACGAATTTTTTCCAGTTTCATTATTCACCTGTGGCTGTGATTTTGCGGTCTTTAATGGTTTTGCTGAGGGTGGACACACACTCAAGGGTAATGATGATTGCCGCAATCAGCACAATCAGATCCAGCGTGAACAGGAACCAATCCTCTTTCACATAGAAGCCCTTGAGCTGAATGACCAGCCCGGCAATGGTCATCACCAGCAGGAATACCAAGGGAGCCAGCGTGTAGATCATGGGCCGTCCCAGTTTTACCAGCATCACGGTGATCACCAATAAGGTCAATCCGCCCAGCAACTGGTTGGTGGTGCCAAACAGTGGCCAAATCAGCAAACCGCCGGCGCCGTCGCCACCAGCACCAAAGGCCAGCAGCAAACAGGATCCTACGGCCAGTAATGTGGCAATGGTGCCGTTGCTCATCCAGTTCAGTTTGTAGATGTGGCCCCATTCCTGAAAAATGTAACGTTGCAAGCGTAACCCGGTATCCATGGTGGTGCCGGCAAACAACACCACCATTACCGTGAGCAGGGTTTGTGCCATGGTTTCATCCAGTCCCAGACCCGATTCCAGAATATTGGCGCCGCCCCGGATAAAGGCACCCACGCCTCCCTGGCCGAAGGAGTGATAGATGCTTTGCCAGTCAGCCAGCGTGGCAAAACCGGCGGTAGTGGCAATAATGGCCGCCAGTGCCAGTGACCCCTCACCAATGGCGCCAAAGTAGCCTACAAAACGCAGGTCGGGTTCTTTATCCAGCTGCTTGGAGGTGGTGCCGCTGGCCACCAAACCGTGGAAACCGGAAATGGCCCCGCAGGCGATGGTCACAAACAGCAATGGCACCAGGGAGGGCGTGCCTTCCGGTACATCGGTATTGAATGCGGGTGCCACAATCTCCGGCCCAGAGATGATCACCGCACCATACAATAACCCCAAGCCGATAAACAACTGGATGCCGTTGATGTAATCCCTCGGTTGCAGCAACATCCATACCGGTAACAGGGATGCAATGGCAGCATAAACAAACAGGATGATGATCCAGCTTTCATTGTCTGTCAGCGGTCCCAGCATCTCCGGCAGGGAAATGGGCACCATGGGTCCCACATAAATCATGGCATACAGCGCACCCACACCGATGATGGAAACCAGTAGCAGGTTGATCAGGCGCCGGTAGATGAGCTGGCCCACAATCAGGGCCACCACAATGGCGCCCCATACCGGCAGTGTGGCACTGGGAAAGTTAATCAGCTGCTTGGCAATCACCACGGCAAATACCGCGTTCACCATCAGCAATACCAGAAAAATAACCACCATGAAAATGGAACGCGCCCGGGTGCCAATCACGTCACCGGTCACCGCGCCTATGGATTTGGCTTTATTGCGGTTACTGGCCCAGATGGCGCCGGCATCATGCACCCCGGCAAAAAAGATGGTGCCAAGGGTTACCCATAAAAAAGCCGGCACCCAGCCCCAGATAACGGCAATGGCCGGCCCAATGATGGGGGCGGCGCCTGCCACCGAGGTGAAATGGTGTCCCCACAACACATATTTATTGGTGGGAACATAATCCACGCCATCCTGCATGGCGTGGGCAGGGGTGACAAAATTGGGATCCACCTTGAAAATTTTCTCGCAGATGAATTTGGAATAAACGAAATAGCCCAAGGCCATTGCGCCTAACCCCATTAACATCAAAAAGATAGCATTCATGCATCACCTCTGGGTGTTGTGTTATCGGTATATTTAATGAATGTTAAATGATTGCAAAATTGGCTAATATGCGACCAATGTCTAAAGCAGGGCAGGCAAAAAACGGCTAGAGGGATGTCCCAGCCGGAGGGAAAACGCCAACTGGGAACAGAACGTGGGAAGGCACTATCGGGCTACAGCTCCACCGCCACTTCATAGGCGGTGAATTTGCGGATGTTAATCACGCCGGTATCAAAGAGTAAATATTGCCCTTTTATCCCTAGCAATGTTCCTGTGACGGTGGCGTTTTTGTCAAAATTGTGGGAAACAATCTTGGTGGGATATTGGCTTACCGGATAACGAATTTGGGTGATGGGGGCATCCAGGGTTTCAATGATGAAGGAGCGGCCATTATCCAGCGCTTGCAGCTTTTGCTGAATTTGGGGCAACAGTAAGCGGGCTTCCGCTTTCAAATCCAGTGGCGGATTATCTCCCTTGAGCATGGCGCGCCAGTTGGTTTTATCGGCAATCAACTGCGCCAATGCCACTTCAATAAGCCCGGAAAGATAGCGGGAATTCACCCGAAACAGCGGCATTCCCTGGGTGGCGCCTTGATCCAGCCAGCGGGTGGGCAGTTGCGTATGGCGGGTAATGCCGACCTTGATGGCCGAGGTATTGGCCAGATAAACATAGTGGGGCACAAAGCAGTGATCTTCTCCCCACTGGGGCTCGCGGCAGGTCCCTTGGGCAAAATGACAGGTTTCCGGCTTCATGATGCACATGTCGCAGCTGGCCAGTTTTTGCATGCAGACGTAACAATGGCCCTGGGAGTAACTTTTTTTAGTGGCACGGCCACAATGGCAGCAGCGGATGTTGCCGGTGAAATGCAGTGATAACGGTTGGCCGATAAGCGGGTTAAGGGGCAATTGCTGCTCACCTACACGCAGTGCGTACTGCGCCTGGCCGTTGTCATCCAGTGTGACGGCCATTTTATCCAGTGTTCCTAACATAGTGTTTAATGATGCGCGTGATTTTACCGGCAGTGTAACAGGTCTGGGCCCTGGATGCCGCTTGTGACACAAGTGTTTCCTTAACGGCTGCGCACTTTGTCAATCACCACATCATCACCAATCTCGTAAAGGGCTTCAGCCAGTAATTCTTCCTGGTGGGGGTCACTGAGCCCTAAACTGATGGTGGCACGAAACAGCGCAATGCCCGTATGGCTGGCACTTTCGTATTTGCTGCTGAAGCGTTCAATGTTAATCCCCAGGCTGCTGAGCTTGTTGGAGATCTCTTTGACCAATCCGGGACGGTCATAAGCCACCAGATTGTAAGTCAGGCGTTGCCGCGGTGGCTGGAAGGCGGAGGCTTTGGCCACCGTGAGGCTAAGGCCATCAATGGACTCAAGGGATTCTTGCAAGTCATCCCACTGCTGGGGCGCGATTTCCAACAAGAGAATGGCGGCAAAAATGCCGTCAATATGGCGCAGCTCGGAGTCCAGCCAGTTACCACCGTGATGACTGATGGCATTGGCAATCTGTTCTACCAGTCCGGGGCGGTCTGGTACCTGTAATGTGAGGAGATATCTGTGCATGTTGCCGGGCTCCTGTATCCAGTTAAAAGTTGCCGGTGTAACATTGCTGTCATTTTTGCGTCATATAATTCGCAAATTACCATATGGATGGCAGCGAACCGGGTGAGCAGGTTGTAATATGGGCCATAAACCCTTGCCTGACACTTATTCAGTGACACGCGCTACAGTTTAAATAATAGAGGTTTTCGATGGAAAGTCAGGTCGCTAAACCTGCTTCAGCATCCCATGATTTCTTGATGGAGAAACGTGGCAACCGGCGGGCGCTCACCGATGTGCTGGCCAGGTGGGGTGTCACTGTGGGTGGCGTGATGGTGTTTGTGGCGCTGCTGCTGATATTTTTCTATCTGTTGTATGTCATCAAGCCGGTATTTGATCCTGCCAAAGTGACACCGCTGCACCGCATTACCCTGGCATCTGACAGTCTCTCCCTGATGGTGGGTGCCGATGAGCAAAATGAGCTGGTTTACCGGGTCAGTGAACAAGGCGCCGTGGATTTTCACCGGATTGCCGATGGCTCCACCCAAACCAAACCCTTGCCATTGCCTGCGGATGTAAAGGTGGTCAGCAGTGCGGTATCCATGCCCAATCAGCAGCTGTTTGCCCTGGGGCTGGATAATGGCCAGGCGCTGGTGGCCGGCCCTGGTTTCGGGGTGAGTTATCCCGATAACAAAAGGCTTATCACCCCTGGGGTGCGTTATCCTTTGGGTGAGCCGTTAATCAAAGTGGCACAGGATGGTACCCCTTTGCTGCAGTTGGCGTTTGCCCTCAGCAGTGACAAGGTAACGTTTGCCTATCGCAACGCGGCACAGCAATGGTTTCTGACCCGCCTTGATGGTGAGCAAAACATGCTGACTGAAGAGGTGGAATGGCAACAGCACCATGTCAACCTGCCCAATACGCCTGCCAAGGTGGAGCATTCCCTGCTAACACCGGATCAGCGCCAGCTGTTATTGCACGCCGGTAACAAGGTTTTCATCTATGACGTGAATGAAGTTGATGATATCAGCCTGCTGCAAGTGCTGGATCTGGAGCGCAGTAAAGCCAAGGTGAGCAATATCAGTTTGCTGGCAGGGGCCAGCTCCCTGCTGGTGAGCTATAACACCGGGGTGGTGGCGCAGTATTTTCAGGTGGCCAGTGAGCACGGCCGCTTGTATCAGTATATCCGGGAGTTTCAGGGGTTGGGGAACATCAGCGCCTTGGCCGGTGAATATTATCGCAAGAGTTTTGCCTCCATCAGTCATGACGGCACCTTGGAGCTGCTGTACACCACCAGTCAGCGGGAGCTGTATTCCCACAAATTTGATTTACAACGCCCCTCTGCCATGGCTTTCAGTCCCCGTGCCAATGCCTTGGTTGTACAGGCTGGTGACCAATTGCAACTGTTTGCCGTGGATAACGCCCATCCAGAAGTGTCCTGGAGCGCCCTGTGGAACAAGGTGTGGTATGAAGGCTACCCAGAACCCCAGTATGTGTGGCAGTCCACCTCCGGCTCTGATGATTTCGAAGCCAAACTGAGCCTCATGCCTCTGGCGTTTGGCACCATCAAGGCGGCGTTTTATGCCATGTTGTTTGCGGTACCCCTTGCCATTGCCGGGGCCATTTACACGGCTTACTTCATGTCATCCAAAGTGCGCTCCTTGGTAAAACCCACCATTGAAATCATGGAAGCGCTACCCACGGTGATTTTGGGCTTTCTTGCCGGATTGTGGCTGGCACCGCTGATTGAGGAGCATTTGCCGGGCTTGTTGGTGTTATTGCTTATGCTACCGGTCACCATATTGTTGAGTGCTTTTGCCTGGTCCCACTTGCCCGCCCGCATCAAGCTGATACTGCCCGACACTTACCAAGAGTTGCTATTGGTGCCGGTCATCTGTTTTGTGGGATGGCTGGCATTTGCCATCAGCCCCAGCATCGAACTGTGGCTGTTCCACGGCGATACCCGGCAGTACATTACCAACGTGTTGGGGATTAATTTTGATCAGCGTAATGCGCTGGTAGTTGGCATTGCCATGGGTTTTGCGGTGATCCCGACCATTTTCTCCATTGCCGAAGATGCCATTTTTTCCGTGCCGCGGCATTTGTCCAACGGCAGCCTGGCGCTGGGGGCCACCCGTTGGCAAACCCTGACCCGCGTGGTGTTATTGACCGCCAGCCCGGGGATTTTTTCCGCGGTGATGATGGGCCTTGGCCGCGCCGTGGGCGAAACCATGATTGTACTGATGGCAACCGGGAATACGGCCATTATGGATTGGAGTGTGTTCCAGGGCATGCGAACCCTGGCGGCAAACATTGCAGTGGAAATGCCAGAGTCAGCCATCGGGAGTTCTCACTACCGAGTACTGTTTCTGGCCGCCTTTGTGCTGTTTGTCTTCACTTTCATTTTTAACACGGTTGCCGAAGTGGTACGGCAGCGCCTGCGTGAACGTTACAGTTCGCTGTAACCGGATTGTGCAGATGATATATGGGTGCGAGGGGCGCAATGAACAAATGGTTTAAATCCGGGGCGCCGTGGATCTGGATGACAGGTGGTGCGGTGAGTATCAGTTTGATTGCCGTGCTGGGGTTGCTACTGCTGATTGCCTGGCGGGGACTGAGTTATTTCTGGCCGGCGACAATCTATCAGTGGCAGATGCTGGACGAAAACGGCAAACCGTACACCCTGATTGGTGAAATTCACGATCGGGAACAGGTGCCTACGGAGCGTTTGCAGGCCGCCGGTCATCAGTTTAAAACCGATCCCGGTGAATTCGTGGAACGCTTTTTGGTAAAAACCGGCAACCGTGAATTTGTCAGCCTGGATTTTCGCTGGATTTTGTCAACGGATATTCAGTCCCGCACTGCACCGGCAGCATTGGCACTGGTGGAGCGCAGTAAAAACGGTAACTTTTACGGTTATCCGGTAGCGGTGCTGGAAGCGGGCAAACGTTTGCCTGCCACCGATGATATTGCCGAAGTGTTGCAGCAGCATATCCAGCGGGCGGTGGATTTGAATGAACAAGCCAACAAACTGCAAAAACAGGACATTGGCTCAGTTAACTATGAACTGGAGCGTTTGCGCCTGAAAGGCCGCAAATGGGAGCTCGAAGGCGCATTCACCCCAGAACGCCAGGCAGAATTGGCCCGGCAAAGTGAACAGTTGCAGCAACAGTATCAACTGCTGGAAAAACAACTGTTTGCCCTGCGTGAACAAGCGGCACAGGATGCTGTCATCCTGAAGGACATGCGCGGCCAGGAAGTCACCCTGTCTCTGGATACCGTGCTGGATGCGGATTATGTCAACCGGATGAATTTCTGGCAGAAACTGGGTACCTGGTGCGTGCGTGTCGGGCGCTTTGTCAGCGAAGATCCCCGGGAGGCCAATACGGAAGGCGGCGTGTTCCCGGCCATTTTCGGCACGGTATTCATGGTGTTGTTGATGGCCATTATCGTGACGCCGTTTGGCGTGATTGCCGCCATCTATCTGCACGAATATGCCCGCAAAGGGCCGCTGACCAAGATTATCCGGATTGCGGTGATCAATCTTGCCGGTGTGCCCTCGATTGTATACGGGGTGTTTGGCTTGGGCTTTTTTGTTTACATGGTGGGGGGCTCCATCGACAAACTGTTGTATCCGGAAGCACTGCCATCGCCGACCTTTGGCTCACCCGGGGTGATTTGGTCGGCCTTGACCCTGGCCATATTGACCTTGCCCGTGGTGATTGTTTCCACCGAAGAGGGCTTGTCGCGCATTCCCAGCGCGGTGCGCCAAGGCAGCCTGGCGCTGGGTGCCACCAAGGCGGAAACGTTATGGCGCATCATCATTCCCATGGCCAGCCCGGCGATTATGACCGGGCTGATCCTGGCGGTTGCCCGCGCCGCCGGGGAAGTGGCGCCATTGATGCTGGTGGGGGTGGTCAAGCTGGCACCCAACCTGCCGGTGGATATAAATTTCCCCTTTGTGCATCTGGAACGTAAGTTCATGCATTTGGGGTTCCATATCTATGATGTGGGCTTCCAAAGTCCCAATGTGGAGGCCGCACGGCCATTGGTATACGCCACCTCTTTCCTGTTGGTAACAGTGATTGTGGCGCTTAACCTGACGGCGATTAGCGTGCGTAACCATTTACGTGAAAAATATCGCTCGCTGGAAAACTAGGCACCAGTGCAAGAGACAGGACAGATAAACATATGATCTCGATAGACGCCTCGGTAATGACCTCTGCTGCCAAAGTGGATTTGCAAAATCTGCCGCCGGAACAGACGGCGCTGGAAATTTGCGACCTTAACTTGCACTACGGTGACAAGCAGGCACTGTTTAATGTATCGATGAAAATCCCCCAGAAAAAAGTCACGGCTTTCATCGGCCCCAGCGGTTGTGGTAAATCCACGTTGTTGCGCTGTATCAACCGCATGAATGATCTGGTGGATAACTGCCGCATTGACGGCGAAATACTGTTGAAAGGGCAAAACATCTACGACAAAAAAGTGGATGTGGCCAAATTGCGCCGCAATGTGGGCATGGTGTTCCAGCGGCCCAACCCCTTCCCAAAATCCATTTACGAAAACGTTGTCTACGGCTTGCGTTTGCAGGGGATTAATAACCGTCGCCAGCTGGATGAAGCTTGTGAGCGTTCACTACGGGGCGCGGCCATTTGGGATGAGGTGAAAGATCGCCTGCACGATAACGCTTTTGGATTGTCCGGCGGTCAGCAGCAGCGTTTGGTTATCGCCCGGGCCATTGCCATCGAGCCTGAAGTCTTGCTGCTTGATGAACCCACCTCCGCGCTGGACCCCATCTCCACCTTGACCATTGAAGAGCTTATAAGCGAGCTGAAAACCCGCTTTACCGTGGTGATTGTGACCCACAACATGCAGCAGGCTGCGCGGGTATCGGATCAGACCGCTTTCATGTACATGGGCGAGCTGGTGGAATATGGCGACACCAACACCATTTTTACCACTCCCAAACAGAGTAAAACCGAAGATTATATTACCGGTCGTTATGGTTAACGGTCGTCACTGAACAAGGGCAGATGTAATGGAAAGCAAGACTCTCAATAAACATATTTCCGGTCAGTTCAGTGCCGAACTGGAAGATATTCGCAATAAGGTGCTGGCCATGGGCGGGCTGGTGGAGCAGCAGCTGGAGCAATCCCTGGATGCGCTGGGTTCACTGGACATGGAGCTGGCACAGGAAGTGATTGACGGGGATCACCGGGTCAATGGCATGGAAGTGGACATTGACGAAGAGTGCACCCGCATCATTGCCAAGCGCCAGCCTACTGCCAGCGATTTGCGCCTGGTGATTGCCATTTCCAAAACCATTGCGGATCTGGAACGTATCGGCGATGCTTGCGTGCGCATTGCCAAGGCGGCGCTGGAAAAACGCAACAACAACCAGCAACCCTTGCTGGTGAGCATTGAAAGCATGGGGCGCCATGCCACCCGCTTGCTGCATGCCACGCTGGACGCCTTGGCACGCATGGATGCGGAATCCGCCATCGAACTGCATAAAGAAGATGCCAAGCTGGACAAGGAATATGAAGGCATCATCCGCCAGTTGATGACCTACATGATGGAAGATCCCCGCTCCATCCCCGGCATTCTGGACGTCTTGTGGGCGGCAAGAGCGGTTGAGCGGGTAGGGGATCGCTGCAAGAACATATGCGAATACGTGATTTACTACGTAAAAGGCCGCGATGTACGCCATGTCTCTTATGAAGAGATGGAAAAAGACTAAGCTACATGCACTGTGAAAACGCCGACAATTGTTGGCGTTTTTTCTTTGGGCTGACAGCCGGATAGGCGCGGCATCACGTCAGCCCCAAAGCGGCGACGCCATTCGCAGCGGTGATGTCACGCCGTGTTTAACGGCCATTCGGGAGCAGGACTTTATGAAAAAAACGTTGATCCGTGGATTGCTCAATCTTTTGCCCATGGCCTTGAGTTTATGGCTGTTTGCCTCGCTATTTGCTTCATTGGACGCCTTGGGACAACAGTTGTTGGCGTTGGTGCAAGCCCCGACATTATTTCCGGGCGCGGGTTTTTTACTGGTGGTGGCGTTGGTGTTCATTGCCGGATTATTGTTTTCTGTCAGTCCGGTCGTGTGGCTGTGGAGCTGGATTGAGCGGCAACTCATGCGCTTTCCGCTGTTCAAGTCGGTGTATGGCAGCATTCGGGATATTGCGTCTTTGATGAACCGTGACCCATCCAGGCCCAACTCGCAACAAACCGTATTGGTACGCCAGGCAAACGGCGGCTATGTGGTGGGGTTTATCATGACCGACACCCCGCCACAGCCGTTGCTGGATGCCTTGCCAGCAGGGGAGTGGGTACCCGTGTTGTTCCAGTTGTCCTATCAAATGGCCGGGGTTACCAGCCTTGTGAAACGGGAAGATTTAATCAAGGTGGATTGGTCTTTTGAAGAGGCTATGCGTTTTAATCTGACGGCGGGGATCTCCCAAACGTCAGAATCCGCCACGGCGGGATCACAAGATAAAAAGTACGGCGTACCGAACAAAACGGAATAAGCCCTCCCCAATATGGCTGTTTTTGTGTATAATCGCCGTGAATTGTTGCCAAAACAGTAGTAATCGCAGTCGGTCAGCCGGTTAGTTTTCCCCCGGTGACCTTTGTCTTCGCCCCTGAAGCCGGCGTGGACTTGTGGCGCCATATCCCAGGGTGAGACACCTTGTCCGCGGAGCCACTATGTTGCTGTGTTACCTATGCTGTCGCCCATTGGCAATGTTTTGGCTGCTGCAGCCGATAACAACAACGTATCGTCGGTAATGGGTTGATCTAGCAGCGGCCTGCCATCTGATGGGAGCATATATGTCTAAAAAAGCGAGTATTAATCCACCAGTGTTTTTTGCGTCAGTTTTTTGTTTGGCGGCATTGGTGTTTATTGCAGCCGCCTGGCCGGTAGAATCCCAAAGCCTGTTCAATAGTGTGCAGAGTTGGTTGCAAATAAAAGCCGGTTGGCTTTATGTGATGGCGGTGGCCATCTTTTTAGTGTTTGTTGTGTTCATCATGCTCAGTCGCTACGGCGATATCAAACTGGGGCCGGATCACTCGGAGCCGGATTTCAGCTATAAAACCTGGATTGCCATGCTGTTTTCTGCCGGGATGGGGATTGGCTTGATGTTTTTCGGCATTGGTGAGCCGGTCATGCATTATCTGGCACCCCCTGATGCGGACCCCCAAACCCTGGCGGCCGCCAGAGAGGCGATGAAAATCACTTTCTTCCACTGGGGACTGCACGCTTGGGCCATTTACGCGATAGTGGCGTTGAGCCTTGCCTATTTCAGTTATCGCCACAAGTTGCCCCTGCTGCCCCGCAGTGCCTTGTATCCGCTCATTGGTAACCGCATTTACGGGCCCATTGGCCATGCCGTTGATACACTTGCAGTATTGGGCACAGTGTTAGGGGTGGCTACCTCGCTGGGCTTCGGGGTGGCTCAGGTGAACTCCGGCCTGCATTTCTTGATGGGGGATAACTTCCCCATATCACCTTGGGTGCAGGTGGGGCTGATTACCGTTATTACCCTTTTGGCCACCATCTCTGTGGTATCCGGGGTGAATAAAGGGATTAAAATTCTCAGCGAACTCAACATGGCCCTGGCATTCGTGCTGATGATGTTCGTGCTGCTGGTTGGGCCCACCGTGGATTTGCTGCAGCATTTTGTGCAAAACACCGGGGCTTATCTCAGTGACATCGTTAACAAGACATTCAACCTTTATGCCTATCAGCAGAAAAATGACTGGTTGGGCGGTTGGACCCTGTTCTACTGGGGTTGGTGGATTTCCTGGTCACCTTTCGTGGGGACCTTTATTGCCCGTGTTTCCCGTGGTCGCACCATTCGTGAGTTTTTGGTCGGTGTGATGTTTGTGCCAACCGGTTTCACTTTTTTATGGATGACCGTGTTTGGCAATTCGGCCATTGATGCCATTGCCAACCATGGTGCCCAGTATCTGGCCGATGCGGTTTCATCCGATGTCTCCGTGGCCTTGTTCACCTTTTTCCAGCATCTTCCTTGGTCAGGGTTGCTTTCAATCCTGGGGGTGTGTCTGGTGGTGACTTTCTTTGTGACGTCATCTGACTCCGGTTCATTGGTGGTGGATAACCTGACCTCTGGCGGCGATGAAAACACGCCGGTTTGGCAGCGGGTGTTTTGGGCTTTATCGGAAGGGATAGTGGCCTCGGTATTGCTGTTGGCTGGGGGGCTTAAAGCATTGCAAACCGCCTCCATTGCCAGTGCCATGCCTTTTTTAATCGTGATGCTGTTGATGTGCATCGGCCTGTTCAAGGCGCTTAAGGATGACAGGTTAAAACTGATGAGTGTGCGCCTGCACAACACCAGTGTGCAATACACCCAAACCAGTGTGTCCTGGCAAACTCATTTGGATGTGCTGGTATCGCAACCTTCCTATAAAGAAGCCCGCAAATACCTGGATGAAGTGGCGGAGCCGGCATTGTCCAATGTGGGCCGAGAATTCGTGCAGCGGGGGATCCACGCCAAGTTGCAGTATGAATTGGAGCGGGTGCGCTTGGTGATTGATGACATTCCCGAACTGCAAACCTTTGTATACGCATTGCGGATCCGCAGTTATACCTTGCCAGGATTGCCTGAAACCGACGATAGGCACTATTATCGGGTAGAAGTGTTTCTTGAACATGGCGGTCAGTATTATGATGTCATGGGGTATACCGCTGAACAGCTACAGGCGGATGTGGTAACCCAATACGAGAAATACCTGCATTATCTGCATCTTTCAAATGCGGAGTATGTGAGTAATTAACGTTGCAGTGTCGTAAGGTGCGTAGGAATTATTATCATGACAACACCGAGCAAATTGGATCGGGTACTGGCGGAGGCCAGAGAGTACCGGGCTAACCGGGAAAAGGGCTATCGGGAACAGGCATTAAAACTCTATCCTTGGGTGTGTGGTCGTTGTGCCCGTGAGTTCACCCATAAAAATTTGAGTGAGCTCACTGTGCATCATCGGGATCATAACCACGATAACAACCCATCGGACGGTTCCAATTGGGAACTGTTGTGTCTGTATTGTCATGACAATGAGCATGCGCGTTTTGAGGAGCTGGTATCCTATGGCGATACCCGTGATGCCAAACAGGCACCTGCAACATTTAATCCTTTTGCCGATCTCAAGGCAATGATGGCTAAAAAAGGTTAGCAAGCACTTAATAACACACCGGTCTTGCCGGTGTGTTTTGGTGTTTGACGTGCATCACAAGCACGTTACTTTGGTGGTTGTATCCGCGCCTTTTGCAGCATAAAAATACCCAGGGCTTTTGTAACAAAGTCTGTTTTGCTGATGTACAGCATTGGTTTACATCAGTTCTCGACTTATACTCGTGTCCTTAAACATTACTACAACAATGATGGAAGCAAGCAATATGACTCTTGGCTCAGCTAAGATAAACAAGACACACTCGTTTATGACGGTGTCCCTGATTGAACTCTGGGAACGTTTTGGCTATTACGGCATGCAGGCGTTGATCGTGTACTTTATGGTACAGCGTCTAGGCTTTGATGATAGCCGTGCGAACTTGGTTTGGAGTGCCTGTGCGGCACTGATTTACGTATCACCCGCAATTGGCGGATGGGTCGGGGACAAAATCCTCGGCACAAAACGCACCATGTTACTGGGTGCCGGGGTGTTGTCGGTAGGTTACGCATTGATGACGGTACCCACCGAAAATACCTGGTTCCTGTTTGCCGCGTTAGGGGTAATCGTTGTCGGTAACGGTTTGTTCAAACCCAATGCCGGTAACCTGGTCCGCAAGATTTATGAAGGCGATGATTCCAAAATCGACTCCGCCTTTACCATCTATTATATGGCGGTTAACGTGGGTTCCACGTTCTCCATGCTGCTGACGCCATGGATCAAAGATTACGTCAATGCCACCTATGGCAACGAATTTGGCTGGCATGCCGCATTTGCCGTATGTTGTGTGGGTTTGCTGGTGGGGCTGGGCAACTATGCCTTGATGCGCAAGACGCTGAGCCAGTTTGGTTCTGAGCCTGATACCCGCCCGGTGGATAAAAGCAAATTGGCCATTGTATTGGCTGCCGCTGCCGCCTCAGTGGTGTTGTCCGCCATCATTCTGGAATATCAAACAGTGGCCCGTATCTTTGTATACGCCGCTGGTATTGCCGTACTGGCCATTTTTGCATTCCTCATTCGCAACAGTGAAGCCAGTGAGCGTGCCGGGTTGATTGCCGCGCTGGTATTGACTGTGCAAACCGTGTTCTTCTTCGTGTTCTACCAGCAGATGTCCACATCACTGGCATTGTTTGCATTGCGTAATGTGGACTGGGACTTCAACATGTTTGGCGTGCATCTGTGGACATGGTCTCCTGCACAGTTCCAGGCGCTGAACCCCATCTGGATTATGGTGTTGAGCCCCATCCTGGCCTGGACCTATTCCTGGGCCGGTCGCAATAACAAGGATTTCTCCATTGCCGGAAAATTTGCCTTGGGCTTTGCGGTAGTGGCGCTGGGTTTCTTCATTTACAGCTTTGCCGGCCAGTTTGCCGTCAACGGTAAAACCTCCTCTTGGGTGATGATCTGGGGTTACGGTTCATACTCTTTGGGCGAGCTGCTGGTAAGTGGTCTGGGGCTGGCGATGATTGCCCGTTATGTGCCGGCCCGGATGGGTGGCTTCATGATGGGGGCTTATTTCGTGGCATCCGGTATTTCTCAGTATCTGGGTGGTGTGGTGGCTAACTTTGCCAGCGTACCGGAAGATATTAAAGATCCCGTGCTGACGTTGCCCATCTATACCAGTCTGTTCAATAAACTGGGGATTGCCGCCGTTATCTGTACGCTGATTGCCTTGGCCGTATTGCCGCTGATGCGTCGCCTCACTGAAACCCACCATGCCCACAACGGCAATGGTTACGGTGAAGATGCGGCTGCCACTTTAGGTGATGTGAAAAAAGAGCAGTAATCACCGTCAGTGCCAATAGCCAATGGCACAATGTAAGGGCCAAATAAGTGCCAACCTGAAAGCCGGAGTTCTCTCCGGCTTTTTGCTGTTTGCATGTCCCGTCTGTCAATCTGAGCTCTTTTGGTTGTACGTCATTCAAGGATTGTCACGTTGAGTGCATGGATGAGCGTGTGCATCGCCATGAAAAAGAGCTGTAGGTCATTGTCAGGGAATATGCATGTCCTATTTATCGGTTGGCTTGTCGTTGCGGTCTTTTAGGGGCTTTTAGAGGCTTTGTAGCCGCAATGCCACCAAGCTCGCCATGAAGCAGCGCAAGCGTTTCCCCCATGGTGCTCTATCCATGATGCCCTTTGGTGTTTCCACCATCTTTGATAATGAGGCATTACGGTATCTGCCGTGGTGTCCCGGCGTTTATGGGACAGCATTATGGGCAGCGTTATGGACAGTAATGGCATGGGCGGGCTGTAAAAGCTAAATGGGGCGACACCTTAAGTGAGAAGTCCCCTCAGCCTTGTCGGTCTGAGAGAGAGCTTGTTTTCAGCCATGTAAAAAAATGCCGCTCATTTTGAACATGAGCGGCATGGCTCCCCGAGGGGACTGTCAGATGTATGCGTTAACGCTTACATCTTAAAGCTTATGGTCGCGAAGTAGTAACGGCCAACGTTGTCATACATGGCAGAACCGCTGCCGGTACCGCTGGTGCCAAATGGCAGGTCACGATCGAATACGTTATCCACACCCACCTTCAGGCCCAGACCGTTATCAAACTTATAACCCACAGACATGTCACTGATGGCATAAGTGGCATAACTCATCAGGGTGTTGGGGTTAGCGTTGCGATCAATTTCCTGTGGTGTATACAGGCTGACGCTGTCAATCACGCGGGTACGCCAGTTGGCCTGCCAGTTATCCAGGCTGTATTTCAGGTCGATGTTGGCTTCCCATTCCGGTGTGCCCACTACCCCAACGTAATCTTCATACTGGCTAGGATCATCCTGGAAGCTGTATTTACGGTTACGGATTTGCTTGGTGGCAATCAGGCTGGTAAACAGTGTGCCTTTACCCAAATCCATTTCGTAACCCAGATCCAAATCTACCCCGGAGGCTTCCAGTTTTGCCAGGTTCAGAGAGTGGCGCTGGATTAAGGTGATCTCATGGCTGCTGCTGTCACGGGTGATAAGCTGGCAGTACTGGTTATCAATGCCGGTTTCAGAGTCCAGACATTTATCAATGATGTCCTGTGCGCCAATGCTGCTGATGGCATCATCAATGCTGATGTTCCAGTAGTCTACAGAAATGGACAGCCCGGAAACGGCGTTAGGCTGGAATACCGCACCCAGTGTATAACTGGTGGATTTTTCAGGCGCCAAGTCATGGTTACCGCTTTGCAGACCTTCAACGTAAGCTCCGTCATAATCGGAGTCAAAGTCAGCAGGGATCCCCAAATCCGCACAGTTTTTACGGCGGGTAGCAGAGTCTGCCAATTGGTTCAGGTTCTCCAGTTTACAGGAGTCTGAAATGCCAAAATAAGTTTGACTGGCAGCGCCATACAATTCGCTGATGTTAGGTGCGCGGATTGCCCGTGAATAGGTGGTACGCATCCGCAGCTCGTCAGACACTTCCCAGTTCAGGCCGGTTTTCCAGGTGGTGGCAGAGCCAATGGAACTGTAGTCTGCATAGCGGGCAGCCACATCCAGATCCAACTGGCGGATTAATGGCAGATCGGCCAGCAGTGGAATTGACAGCTCGGCATACACTTCTTTTACGTTGAAGGAGCCTTTGTCTTCCCCAAGGGAGTTAAAGAAGGTTTCTTTCGGATAATCCGGCTCGTGGATGGCACTTTCTTCTTTACGGTATTCAACACCGGTAGAGAACCCCACATAACCTGCAGGCAGCTCATAAATGCCGGAGTTGGTGATGTTACCGCCCAGTACGGTTTGCTTGATAACCGATGTACCGGTCAGGTCTACATTGATGTAGTTGATGGCTGACTGGCTAGGGGCGCCATAACCAAAGATGTTGATGGGGGCGCAGCCTTCGCTGCGGGCATCTTCACTACGGCATACAATGTTGCCATCAGCATCTTTAATGGCATCAAGTGCATTAATGTAGTTGTCATAAATCAGGTTGTTCTGGTTTTCACGGGTCAGGTCAGTCTGGCCATATACCGCGTAAACATCATAGTTCCAGTCAGTGGCAACCGTCCCTTCCATGCCCAGCACGTAACGTTGGGTTTCGCGGGTGTCATTTTCAACGCGCAGCCCGGTGTCGGTCATGAAGCGGTTGATGGTTAATGAAGTAACACCTTCATCCTGCATCATCTGTTTCAGCATCGGATCCATAAAGGCGTTATCGATGGAGACAGTATTTTTGGGATTGAAGAAGAAAAATGCCGGCTGTGAGTTGTTGGTGGCATCACTGCGCACATATTTGGCTTCAAAGTATACGGAGTCATCTGCCGTGACATCGTAGTTACCCTTGAAGTTGACATTGTAGCGTTCAAACTTGGGCTGCAGCTCATCAAACTGGTTCAGGTTGATGCTGTCACAATCAGTACAGTAATAGTTATATACGTTACTGCCCAGGTTAACGTCACTGATGGTGCCGTCAGCATTGATTTTTTTCCATACATCGCCCAACTGGAAACGACCGTCATTGGCGATGGCATAATAACCTGAATTAGGCGTGTAAATTTTATCCGGGTTATTAGGGTTATTGTCATCCACACGGCCTACGGCATTGTTTTTCATAGAGGCGTAGGAGCCGCTGGTCTGTTCCCTGTCCATTGCGTGCAGGCTATTCTGACCAGAATATTCAGCGGAGAACGCGATATTACCGCGACCGTTGTCAATGTCGGTACCGTAAGAGAAAGATGCCCGTTTCTTGCTGAAGTCAGTGTCGTCAGCACTGCCGATGGAGGCATTGAATTCCAGGCCATTGATGTTTTTCTTCAGGATGAAGTTCACCACACCGGTGACCGCATCCGCACCATAAATGGCAGAAGCGCCACCGGTGATGATTTCCACTTTATCTACCCAGGCACTGGGAATGGTGTTTACGTCCACCGCAGCAGTACCGGCTTCACTGGACACATGGCGTTTGCCATTTACCAGTACCAGTGTTCTGGAGGTGCCCAGGTTGCGCAGGTCAAGAATGTTCAGGCCAGCAGTACCAATGGAGCTGCCACCAGAGTTGGCCAGAGAGTAAGTGCTGCCAAGTGCTGGCAGTTGGTTCAGGGCTTCACCGATGTTGGTCACGCCAGTGCCCAACAGCTCTTCACCGGTGACTACGGTAACAGGGGTGGGGGCATAGGCACTTTCCCTGACAATATGAGAACCGGTGACTTGAATATGCTCGTAATTTTGAGTGTCAGCGTCTTTTTCGGTATCAGCAGCCTGAGCTGGGATAGAAATGACAGCGCCGCCGATTAACGACAAAGCGACCCATTCTGCCAATTTGGTTTTAGTCGGCATATTTCTCCCTTTTAAATGTTGTTATTGATTTGATAATAATTGTTAATTTTATGGTTAACGTTTAGCTATGCACCTATAATTAGGTGGCAAGTCTTGGAATATATCATTCAGAGTTAAAATCACAACGTATCTGTTACAAATTTCCTTAATGTTAAGTTTTGCTTTTGAATATCAATATTGACTGAATAGCATATAAAAGGTAATGAGCAAATGACAAGTGTTTTATTATGCAAAATGATTGCATGCATCGCTCGAATTGTTACACCAATAAAATTAAAAGTTTAACAATATGTTTCTTTTGTGGGTGATTACGGTTAGCTTTGGTATTGTTTAAGATATTGATTTCAGATTTACTTCTGAAAAATGGGAGACCCGACTAAGTTTTATCATTGTTTTATAGATCATTAAAAACATTAAATATCTCAAGTGGAATTAAAATAATTCGAAGTAAAATCATATGGATAGTGTATGTCCATTGTTTATGTTTTAAAACGCAAAGTGCTAATCCCCAGTGTCACCATAGGGTGATATTACGGCAGGTGCTGAAATTTTTTTGAGTTAATTTATTGCTGTTCATTTTTATAAAAATAATCGGTCGAACATTATTTGAGCAGTATTAGAATATCCTGTTAAATAATGCACTTTATTAATGACTATTTATTGTTCAAGTGTAATGAATCGTGCATGGTTGGCAATGTCACGTTTTTAATTAGGACAGTGTCCTATTAAAACATTATATATAAAAATTGTATTTACATTATTTTTATATTGTTTTGTTTTTGATGCAATCCTGTAAAATTAATGGGTATGAAAAGTATGCTGAAAAATGAATGCGGACAAATGAAACCGGTCAACCATGCAATACCCATTGCAAATATGGTGCATATGGCATCAGTACTCACTTTAATGCTGTTGCTCTTTAACAATGGTGCGTCTGTTATCGTCTTGCCAATGCGGAGTAGGGCAAGCGCAGCGCAACAGAGGTTTATGTCATGGCAAGTGCTGATGGTTAGAAAATACGGATATGAGTTGACGCTAGGGATTCCTCAAGGGAGAATTTTGCCAGATTTCCCCATTTTCAGCACTTATGTATACACAATTACTTCTGCCCATTCATCAGTTTCTGGGTTGTCCCACGCCGGACAGCTGGATTGATGAAGCACGAAAACCTGAAAATCTGTCCGCACTGCTGATTGATCATTGCCATTGTGAATGGAAAGCGGCAGCCACTGCCGGCAAGTTGTTGCGCAAATATGCCGTAGCTTCGCAAGATGTGGTGGTCAACACCTTAAAACCTTACGAATTTTTCCTGTTCCGGTTTGGCAAATGGTCAATTGCCGAATTTCAGCAATGGTTTTTCCCCTCCACCTTGGCTGAGGCTGCTGACAGCGATGTGAAAGCGGCGCAGCAGGCCTTGGGGTTATTAAGCAAGTATGCCGCAGACAATGAACAGGCGGTGGCCGTGGTGAACTGGGGACTACAGTATTGTCAGCAATGGCTGGCGCCTGATGTGATTGCGTCAGAAGCTGCTGCCAGTTCATTGGGGGTTTATGCCCATAAAGCGTTGCAGCCCCGTGACGGTTTTTTACCGGCAGAGGATTTGATTGCCAAACTGTGGCGTTTGATTAAAGAAGAGTTGCATCATTTTGAGCAGGTGCTGGAAATCATGGCCCAGCGGCAACTGACATATCATCATGTGTCGGCAGGACGTTATGCCAAATCACTGATGGGGCATGTGACAACCCATGAGCCACAGACCCTGGTAGACACACTGATTGTCGGGGCGCTGATTGAAGCCCGCTCTTGTGAGCGTTTTGCCAAACTGGCGCCTTATCTGGATGATGAATTGGGGCATTTTTATGTGTCGCTGTTACGCTCAGAAGCGCGCCATTACCAGGATTATCTGCAGTTGGCCCAATCTGTTGCCGGAGCGGATATCCGTGAGCGAGTGGCAGCGTTGGCGGCCGCGGAAGCCGCACTGATATTGTCGCCGGATGGGGAGTTTCGTTTTCACAGTGGGTGCCCGGTTGCTGCGGGCATTAGCCACTAGGCACACGCTAACATCAGTGGGTTAAGCAAAGGGCAGTTGATGCAAGGTCATGGCGTCGGCACTGACTTGCAATACGCTGCCTTGCTCATACCAGTCGCCCACCACGGCGCGTTGCTGTCCGTTGGCCAATTGATGAATGGCCGGGCGGTGAGTGTGCCCGTGGATCATCAGTGATGCGTGCTGCTCTGCCAGTAAGGTGCAAACCTCATCGGGCGTAACATCCATGATCTGCTGGGATTTTTGCTGATTTTGCTGTTGGCTGTTATGGCGCAGCTTGGCGGCAATCTTCAGCCGTAACCGCCGGGGCAGATGACGGTAACACCACTGGATAACAGGGCGATTACGAAAGCGGCGAAATTTTTGATAATCCGCATCCAGGGTGCACAGTGTGTCCCCATGCAGGATCAGGGTTTTTCGGCCGTACAGGTTGATGCAACTGAGTTCCGGCAGCAGTTGCATTCCGGCTTTGCGGGCATAGTGCTGCCCCAACAGGAAATCCCGGTTACCGTGCACAAAGTACAGCGGCAGTTTCTGGCTGACATCATGCAGCTTTGCCGCCAGTGCCAGTGCAAAAGGCTCCGCCAGATCATCACCCACCCAGACTTCAAACAGATCCCCGAGAATGTACAGGGCATCGGCATGTGCCAGGTCGTTATCCAGAAAGCGGATGAACGCTTGGGTGATGTCGGGGCGATCGGCACTGAGGTGCAGATCGCCAATAAACAGCGTGTGCATCTGCGCTTAGTCGCTGATGGTCACTTTTTCGATAACAACGGCTTCCAGCGGCACATCCTGATGCATGCCGCGATTACCGGTGCTGACACCCTTGATTTTGTTAACCACGTCCATGCCTTCTACCACTTCACCAAAGACACAGTAACCCCAGCCTTGCATGGACTCGTTTTTGAAATCCAGGAAGGTGTTATCGTTCACATTGATGAAAAACTGGGCAGTTGCCGAATGTGGATCCGAGGTGCGGGCCATGGCGATGGTACCGGTCTTGTTGGACAGGCCGTTATTGGCTTCATTCTTGATGGGGGCATTGGTGGGTTTTTGCTGCATTTCAGCGGTAAAACCGCCACCCTGGATCATGAAACCATCAATCACACGGTGAAAAATGGTGCCGTCAAAAAAACCATCCTGGGCGTACTGGGCAAAGTTGGCAGCGGTTTGTGGGGCTTTTTCTTCATTCAGCGCCAGTTTGATGTCGCCGTGATTGGTATGCAAAGTGATCATAATTTTACCTTTAGACAAATTTAGTGGGCGGATTCTAACTTATCCTGGTATGCCGTTAAAGGGCGGTATTCAAGCGTCGGTGCCAATGTTAAACTCTTGGGCCTGTTTATTCTTTTCGTTATTTTGCTTAAGAGAACGTCAATGTTGAAGATCTACAACAGTCTGAGTCGCCAGAAAGAGGAATTCAAACCCATTGTCCCCGGTAAAGTGGGCATGTATGTGTGTGGCGTGACCATTTATGACTTGTGTCATATTGGTCATGGCAGGACGTTTGTGGCATTTGACATGATTGTGCGTTATCTGCGACATGCCGGTTATGACGTCACCTTTTTGCGTAACATTACCGATGTGGATGACAAAATCATCAAGCGGGCTAACGAAAATGGCGAAAGTTGCGAGTCTCTCACCGAGCGCCTGATTGGCGATATGCACGCCGATTTTGACGCACTGAATATTTTGCGGCCGGATTTTGAACCCCGTGCCACCCTGCACATTGCTGACATTATCGAGATGGTGCAGCAACTCATTGACCGCGGTCATGCTTACGTAGCTGCCGATGGTGATGTGTTGTTCAGCGTGGCCTCTTTCCCGGAATACGGCCGTTTGTCCGGCCAGGATCTGGAGCAGCTGCAGGCCGGTGCCCGGGTGGAAGTGGATGAGAACAAGCAAAACCCCATGGATTTTGTGTTGTGGAAAATGTCCAAACCCGGCGAGCCTACCTGGGATTCCCCTTGGGGCGCTGGCCGTCCCGGTTGGCACATTGAATGCTCGGCCATGAACAGCAAGCATCTTGGCGATCACTTTGACATTCATGGCGGCGGCTCCGATCTGATGTTCCCCCATCATGAAAACGAAATTGCCCAGTCTTGCTGCGCCCATGATTCCCAATATGTGAACTACTGGATGCACTCCGGCATGGTGATGGTTGATCGGGAAAAAATGTCCAAATCATTGGGCAACTTTTTCACCATCCGGGACGTACTGGCACATTATGATGCGGAAACCGTGCGTTATTTCTTGTTGTCCGGCCATTACCGCAGCCAGTTGAACTATTCGGAAGATAACCTCAAGCAGGCGCACGCGGCACTGGAGCGGATGTATACGGCGTTAAAGGGCCTGGACCTTGGCGTGACGCCGGCGGCGGCAACCGAATACGTGCAACGTTTCAATGCGGCGATGGATGACGATTTCAATACCCCGGAAGCCTATTCCGTACTGTTTGACATGGTACGCGAGATTAACCGCCTGAAAGCCAGCGACATGATGGCGGCAGCGGCACTGGCGGCAGCGATGAAACAGCTTGCCGATGTGCTGGGCATTCTCAGCTCTACACCGGAAGCTTTTTTGCAGGGGCAGGGCAGCGATGAAGAAGTGGCGGAAATCGAAGCATTGATCATCGAGCGTAACCGGGCTCGCAAAGAGAAAGACTGGCCGGCGGCGGACAAAGCGCGGGATCGCCTCAATGAACTGGGGGTGGTTTTGGAAGATGGGGCCAATGGCACCACTTGGCGCAAGAAGTAGTATTACGGTGAGCCATAAACCAATGAAAAAGCCAGCGTCATGCTGGCTTTTGTCTTTAATGTCTGGGCATCCGATATACAGCCATGGAGGCGCGAATTACCGGTCGTGGTAACGTTCTGCCGCGTACAGGGTGTTTTCCAGCAAGCTGGCAATGGTCATTGGGCCCACGCCACCGGGAACCGGCGTGATGAAGCCTGCACGCTCAGCGGCTTTGTCAAACTGTACATCGCCCACCAGGTGCCCGTCTTCCAGGCGGTTGATGCCCACGTCAATCACAACGGCGCCTGGCTTAATCCATTCGCCGGGGATGAATCCGGGTTTTCCCACCGCCACCACCAACAAATCTGCACGGCTGACCTTTTCTTGCAAGTCATGGGTAAAGCGGTGACAAGTGGTGGTGGTGCAGCCTGCCAGCAGTAATTCCAACGTCATGGGGCGCCCCACAATATTGGATGCGCCCACCACAACGGCATCCACACCGTGCAAATCAATCCCGGTGGATTTGATTAGCGTCATGATCCCCATGGGGGTACAGGCCCGTAGTTGGGGAATGCGCTGTGCCAGCCGGCCTACATTATAAGGGTGAAAACCATCCACATCCTTGTCCGGGCGGATGCGCTCAATCACTTTGGCATCTTCAATCTGCTCAGGCAGGGGCAACTGCACCAATATGCCATCAATGCTTTTGTCATCATTCAGATTGTCAATCAGCTCCAGCAGCTCGGCTTCCGAGGTTGACTCCGGCATGTCATAGGAGCGGGAGATGTACCCCACCTCTTCACATGCCCGGCGTTTATTGCCCACGTAAACCTGGGAGGCAGGATCATTGCCTACCAATACCACCGCCAGCCCCGGCAGGCGTTTGCCTGCGGCCTGGCGATCAGCCACCTTACGGTGCAGTTCTTTTCTTATGGATTGCGCTATCGCTTTGCCATCAATTAATTGAGCGGTCATGGGTGTCGAATATCCTTTTATATGGCGCGATGATATGAAATGGAAAGTGCGGCTATTTTAGCAGCGGGGCCGAGGGGTGTCATGGCGAAACGCGACCGCGAACACAGAATTTCCGTCATGACGCGTTAAAAAACAGCAGCCAGGATAATCGCTCAAAAAAATGATTGACGCTAATAGGGTGAATCGCTAAGATGCGCACCGTTCTTAAGGCACGCCACAGATTGGCGTCGGTTAACGTCACCATGCGCCTGCAATAACGGCAATGGTTGTGAATGTTAACGGAACATCTCGGTGATTAGCGCAGCCCGGTAGCGCATCTGGTTTGGGACCAGAGGGTCAGAGGTTCGAATCCTCTATCACCGACCAAATTTTCAGATAATGCATTATGCGTTATCCAGCCTGGTTAGGATGCAGGCCATTGCCTGCAGTCCCTGCGCCCGTAGCTCAGTTGGATAGAGCATCCGCCTTCTAAGCGGATGGTCGCAGGTTCGAATCCTGCCGGGCGTACCATTTTCAGTGGTGACTGTAGCTCAGTTGGTAGAGTCCCGGATTGTGATTCCGGTTGTCGTGGGTTCGAGCCCCATCAGTCACCCCATTTACTTTTAAAAAAAGCGGCCATAGGTCGCTTTTTTTATGCCTTTTCCTCCGCATTGTGGCTCGACTCATTAGATAACCGTCGATATAATGCTGCGTCTTGATAACCATGAACATTGTGCGACCGGTGCCGGAATTCAGTTCTGATGGGCATGCCAGTCAAATACAAGATCAAGAGACGAATACCTGAATAGTTGATGCATTCGGCTATTAAAAGGACGTTAGACACATTTCGAGGTAAAACAATGCAAGTTTCTGTTGAAACAACCCAAGGCCTGGAGCGTCGCCTGACCATTTCTGTTCCTGCCGAGCAGATCGAGAAATTGGTTAAAGACAGTTTGCACCGTGAAGCCAAACGCGCCCGTATTCCCGGTTTCCGCCCAGGTAAAGTCCCTGCAAGTGTGATTGAAAAACGTTACGGCAAGGCAATTCGCCAGGACATCACCGGTGAAGTGATGCAACGCAATTTCGTTGAAGCCATTGTGGCTGAAAAACTGAATCCTGCCGGTGCCCCTACGTTGGTGCCAGGCGCCACCACTGCAGAGCACTTTGAATTCACCGCGACTTTCGAAGTATATCCAGATGTGGAACTCAAAGCGCTGGACGCGATTGAAGTAGAACAGCCCGTTGCTGAAGTGCAGGATGCTGACGTTGATAACATGATTGAAACCCTGCGCAAGCAAAATGCTACCTACGCAGCGGTTGAGCGCGCTGCTGAAGATGGCGACAAAGTGATCATCAACTTTGTTGGCAGCATTGACGGTGAAGAATTTGAAGGCGGCAAAGCTGAAGATTTTGAACTGCAACTGGGTAGCGGTCGCATGATCCCTGGCTTTGAAGAAGGCATCAAAGGCCACAAAGCCGGTGAAGAATTCGATATCGACGTGACCTTCCCTGAAGAATATCACGCAGAAAACCTGAAAGGTAAATCTGCCAAGTTCGCCATTACCGTCAAAGAGGTTCAGGGCGCCGAACTGCCAGAAATCAATGACGAATTCGCTACCCGTTTCGGCATCGCCGAAGGTGGCATTGAGGCATTGAAAGCCGAAATCCGCAAGAACATGGAGCGGGAACTGCAGCAGGCCCTGAAAAGCAACATCAAAGAACAGGTGTTGAACGGTCTGGTGGAAAGCAATGAAGTGGAACTGCCAAAAGCACTGATTGACGGTGAAGTGGACGCACTGCGTCGCCAGGCACTGCAACGCTTTGGTGGTAACAATGCCCAGATGCCAGAACTGCCAGCAGAACTGTTCACCGAACAGGCTGAACGCCGCGTGAAAGTAGGCCTGTTGCTGGGTGAAGTGATTAACAGTAACAATCTGCAAGCCGAAGATGAACGCGTGCAGGCACTGATTGAATCCATGGCGTCAGCTTATGAAGATCCTAAAGAAGTGATCGAGTACTACAACGGTAATAAAGAGCTGATGCAGAGCATGCGCAATCTGGCCCTGGAAGAGCAAGCTGTTGAAGTGCTTTTGAAATCTGCCAAAGTCACTGAAAAGCAGGTCGCTTTTGAAGATTTTATGAACAAGGCTGCCGGCCGAGCCTAAGCTGCGCTTGACTTGCTAAGCTGTTAGCCATTTATAATGGCCTGTATGAGGTCCCTCATGCGGGCCATTTTTTATTAGGGAAAATCAGGAATGCACAAAGCACCGGAGTCCATTATGAATGCGTTAGTGCCCATGGTGGTTGAACAAACCGCCAAAGGGGAACGTTCTTATGACATCTACTCTCGTTTGTTGAAGGAACGGGTGATTTTTCTGGTCGGTCAGGTGGAAGAGCATATGGCGAACCTGATTGTGGCCCAGTTGCTGTTTCTGGAGTCTGAAAATCCGGATAAAGAAATCTCCCTGTATATCAACTCTCCTGGTGGCTCTGTTACCGCTGGCATGGCCATTTACGACACCATGCAGTTTATCAAACCGGATGTCAGTACCGTTTGTATCGGCCAGGCGGCTAGTATGGGCGCATTCTTGCTGGCTGGCGGCGCCAAGGGAAAACGTCATTGTTTGCCAAATGCGCGTGTTATGATCCACCAACCTCTGGGTGGTTTCCAGGGGCAGGCTTCAGACATCGCCATTCATGCACAGGAAATCCTGGGCATTAAAGGCAAGTTGAACCAGATCCTGTCAGAACATACAGGCCAGCCACTGGAAGTGATTGAGCGTGACACTGACCGGGATAATTTTATGAGTGCGACCCAGGCGATGGAATATGGTCTGGTGGACTCAGTGATCAGCAAGCGCGATTGATTGCTGACCGAGCTTTAGGCTGAATTTTGCAACTGGCTGGGCTATGCTCAGGGAGTGGCGACAAGCAGTGTATAACGTGGCACTGCAGATGAGGAAAAGTAATGGGTGACAATAAAGGCAACGGCGATAACGGTAAACTGCTGTACTGCTCCTTCTGTGGTAAGAGTCAGCATGAAGTACGTAAACTTATTGCCGGTCCTTCAGTATATGTATGTGACGAATGCGTTGAGCTGTGTAACGACATCATTCGTGAAGAGATCAAGGATATCTTACCAAAAAGGGATCATGACAAGCTGCCCACTCCCAAAGAGTTGCGGGAACATCTCGATGATTATGTCATCGGTCAGGAAAAAGCGAAGAAAGTCCTCTCTGTAGCGGTATACAACCACTATAAACGCCTGAAGCACTCTGCGCCCAAAGAGGGTGTTGAGCTGGGTAAGAGTAACATCTTGCTGATTGGTCCCACCGGTAGCGGTAAAACCTTGCTGGCAGAAACCATGGCGCGCTTTCTTGATGTGCCGTTTACCATGGCGGATGCCACCACCCTTACCGAAGCCGGCTATGTGGGTGAAGATGTGGAAAACATCATCCAGAAGCTGCTGCAGAAATGCGATTACGATGTGGAAAAAGCCCAGCGCGGCATCGTCTACATTGACGAAATTGATAAAATCAGTCGCAAGTCTGATAACCCGTCCATTACCCGTGACGTTTCCGGCGAAGGGGTGCAGCAAGCCTTATTGAAACTGATTGAGGGCACAGTTGCCGCCGTACCGCCTCAAGGCGGGCGCAAGCATCCACAGCAGGAGTTTTTGCAGGTAGACACCTCCCGCATCCTGTTCATCTGTGGCGGTGCCTTTGCCGGTCTGGAAAAAGTGATTGAGCAGCGCCGTCACGTCGGCAGCGGCATCGGTTTTGGTGCCAAGGTGAAAGGGGAGGCTGACAAGAAGAGCATCAGCGATACCCTGTTGGCCGTAGAGCCGGAAGATTTGGTGAAATACGGGCTGATCCCTGAATTTATCGGCCGTTTGCCGGTGGTGGCCACGTTGTCAGAGCTTGATGAGGCCGCACTGGTGCAAATTCTGTCAGAGCCGAAAAACGCCATCACCAAACAATTTGCCGCCTTGTTTGAGATGGAACACGTGGAACTGGAGTTTCGTGAAGATGCCTTGAAAGCGATAGCCCAGAAAGCCATGAAAAGAAAGACCGGTGCCCGTGGCTTGCGCTCCATTGTGGAAGCCATTTTGCTGGACACCATGTATGAACTGCCATCACTGAAAAATGTGGCCAAAGTGGTGGTGGACGAGTCCGTGGTCAAAGGGGAGTCCGCTCCCATACTCATCTATGAAAACAGTGAGTCCCAGGCGGCGTCTGGCGAACACTAAGTTAACGTGATGCATCATAAAAAGGAGCCTGCACAGGCTCCTTTTTTCATATTTGCCATTGAAAGGCGCCAACTCGCCCCAATATACTCAAACTAATATAGTTAACTGAAACGGAATCGAACTATGACCATAGAGCGTGAAGCGCGAATCGAATTACCCGTGCTGCCATTGAGAGACGTGGTGGTATATCCCCATATGGTAATTCCGTTATTCGTCGGACGAGAAAAGTCCATCCGTTGTCTGGAATCGGCAATGGCGCAGGATAAACAGATTATCCTGGTAGCTCAGCGGGATGCGGAACTTGATGAACCCACCAGTGACGATATCTTTGATGTGGGCACGGTGGCAACCATATTGCAGTTGCTGAAATTACCCGACGGCACCGTCAAGGTGCTGGTAGAAGGTGGTCGCCGCGCCAAGCTTGAGCGTTACGTACAGGAAGAGGAATTCTTTGTTGCTACGGCCCATTACCTGACATCTGAATCGTTGGACGAACGGGAAGAAGAGGTGCTGGTTCGCAGCGCTATCGGTCAGTTTGAAGGCTATATCAAACTCAACAAGAAAATCCCGCCAGAAGTGTTGACCTCCCTTAGCGGTATTGAAGAAGCTGAACGTCTTGCCGATACCATGGCAGCGCACATGCCCCTTAAATTGCAGGACAAGCAAGCCGTGCTTGAAATGGTGAACGTGGGCGAGCGGCTGGAATACCTGATGGCCACCATGGAATCGGAAATCGACCTGTTGCAGGTGGAAAAGCGCATCCGTTCCCGGGTGAAAAAACAGATGGAAAAAAGCCAGCGCGAGTACTATCTGAATGAGCAGATGAAAGCCATTCAGAAAGAACTGGGCGACCTGGATGAAGGCCATGATGAATTTGAAACCCTCAGCCGCAAGATAGAAGATGCCGGCATGCCTGCAGAAGCCAAAGAGAAGGCCTCTGCGGAGCTGAACAAACTGCGGATGATGTCACCCATGTCCGCCGAGGCCACCGTGGTGCGCAGTTACGTGGACTGGATGACTTCCGTACCCTGGAAACAGCGCTCCAAGATAAAACGCGACCTTTCCAAAGCCGAAGTGGTACTGGATACCGACCACTATGGTCTGGAAAAAGTCAAAGAGCGGATTTTGGAATACCTGGCAGTGCAGAGCCGTGTAAAACAGCTCAAAGGCCCCATTTTGTGTTTGGTGGGACCACCAGGGGTAGGTAAAACCTCTCTGGGGCAGTCCATTGCCAAAGCCACTGGCCGTAAATATGTGCGGGTGGCGCTTGGTGGGGTGCGGGACGAAGCGGAAATCCGCGGCCATCGCCGTACCTATATCGGCTCCATGCCCGGCAAAATCATCCAGAAAATGTCCAAGGTGGGCGTGAAAAACCCGCTGTTCCTGCTGGATGAAATTGACAAAATGAGCGCAGACATGCGCGGCGATCCGGCATCCGCCTTGTTGGAAGTGCTGGATCCGGAGCAGAACTCCACCTTCAACGATCACTATCTGGAAGTGGACTACGACCTGTCTGACGTCATGTTTGTGGCGACTTCAAACTCCATGAACATTCCCGGGCCATTGCTGGATCGTATGGAAGTGATCCGTTTGTCCGGCTATACGGAAGATGAAAAACTCAACATCGCCAAGCAGCATCTGTTGCCCAAACAGATTACCCGTAATGGTTTGAAGCCACATGAAATCAATGTGGAAGACAGTGCCATTGTGGGCATTATCCGTTATTACACCCGCGAGGCCGGGGTGCGGGCACTGGAGCGGGAACTGTCGAAAATCTGCCGTAAGGTCGTGAAGCAAATCCTGCTGGATAAAGACCTTAAACACGTGGATGTGAACCAGGATAACCTCAAGTCATTCCTGGGCGTGCAACGTTTTGACTATGGCAAGGCGGAATCCCATAACCAGGTAGGCCAGGTAACCGGTCTGGCGTGGACCGAGGTTGGTGGTGATTTGCTCACCATTGAAGCCACCTCGGTGCCGGGCAAAGGCAAACTGACCTATACCGGCTCACTGGGCGATGTGATGCAAGAGTCCATTCAGGCCGCACTCACCGTTGTGCGAGCCCGTTCTGAGCAGCTGGGCATCAACAAGGATTTCTACGAAAAACGGGATATCCATGTGCACGTGCCTGAAGGAGCGACACCCAAAGATGGCCCGTCTGCCGGGGCTGCCATGTGCACCGCACTGGTGTCCAGCCTGACTGGCAATCCGGTACGAGCCGATGTGGCCATGACCGGGGAAATCACCTTGCGCGGCGAAGTGTTACCCATCGGCGGTTTGAAGGAAAAACTGCTGGCAGCGCACCGTGGCGGCATTAAACTCGTGCTGATCCCGCAAGAAAACGAACGGGATTTGGAAGAAATTCCGGCCAATGTGGTGGCGGATTTGCAGATAAAACCGGTACGCTGGATTGACGATGTACTGAAGCTGGCACTGGAAAGACCCGTTGAAGGCTTTGAAGTTGTAAAAAATATGGACTGACGCAAAAAATTGTCCAGCCATTTGAAAAAAAATGAAAAAAGGTGCTTAACAAAGGCTGGAGCTGTGGTAGCCTAGGTTCGTGGAGAGCCAGTCGCACCAATCCCTTGGGGTGACTGGCTTTGAGCTGTATCCGATTTCATAATTTTGGTTTTCCTACGGGGCTTGAACTTTCAAATCAAGCTTGTTATAAAAGCCTCCGCAGACCGCTCTAGATAAGGACTTGGTTGCGGCGCATAAAATTACATTCAAGGGGATGACATGAATAAATCTGAACTAATCGAGAAAATCGCTTCTGGTGCCGATATTTCCAAAGCCGCTGCTGGTCGTGCACTGGATTCATTTATTGACGCCGTGACTGAAGGCTTGAAAGACGGTGAAAAGATTTCTCTTGTTGGTTTCGGTACTTTTGAAGTACGTGAGCGCGCTGAACGTACTGGTCGCAATCCACAGACAGGGAAAGAGATCAAGATTGCAGCCGCCAAAATCCCTGCGTTCAAAGCTGGTAAAGCATTGAAAGACGCAGTTAATTAATTGTTATAGCAGCCTTATTAGTAAGGCTTCTGCAATTAGCACTGCAGCCGCAGTGCTTTTTACGGACTAAGGATAGCGAGCAACATCGCGTCCGGAGTGTTATGAAGCTGGTACAGCGTCTTGCGATACACTCCAATAATCATTACAGATAGGCGCATCCCTTCAGTGATGCGTCTTTTTTTTAGAATCTATCGCATAAGCGAGAGCACTGATGTTAGATAAAATCCGCGACGGATCACAAGGCGTCATCGCCAAGGTCATATTGGTATTGGTGATCCTGTCTTTTGCCTTTGCTGGTGTCAGCAGTTATTTGGGAAGTTCTTCACAACCTGCCGCTGCCACGGTAAATGGGGAAGACATTACCCAATCTGAACTGGAACAGGCATTTCAGAATGAGAAAAATCGTCTGCAACAACAGCTAGGTGACATGTTCGGTGCGCTGTCCGGCAACGATGCTTATCTGGCCAACGTGAAGCAAGGGGTGTTGCAGCGCCTGATTGCGCAACGCCTGCTGGACCAATCCGCCAAAAACATGGGCTTGCGCGTTTCAGACGAACAGATAAAAGAAGCCATCCGCAATGAACCCGCCTTTCAGATAGACGGGAAATTCAGCAACGATCGTTATCTGGCATTATTGCAGCAGTTAGGGTTCACTCCCGCCAGTTTCCGTGAAACCATGCGCGGGGACATGAGCCGTAGCCAACTGATCAACGCTCTGATTGGCAGTGAATTCGTGTTGCCGGGTGAAAGCGCTCAGGTGGCCAAATTGCAGGCCCAGACCCGGGACATTCAATTCTTGAACGTGGCTGCCGAGCCATTCCTTGGGGATGTGAGCGTTACAGAAGAAGAGCTGTCGCAGTTTTATCAGGCCAATCCGGAGCAATTCCAGCGGCCGGAAATGGTGAGCCTGGAATATGTTCGGTTGAGCGCCCAAGCGCTGGCAGCTGCCATTGATATCAGTGATGATGCAACGCAAGCCTATTATGATGAGCATAAAACCGAGTATAAGACCGTTGAAAAACGTCTGGCGGCCCACATTCTTATTACCGGTAATGATGATGCGGCCAAAGCCAAGGCTGAAGATTTGCATCAGCAGCTGCAAAACGGGGCGGATTTTGCCGCGCTGGCCAAAGAGAATTCACAAGACACCTTAAGCGCTGAAAAGGGTGGTGAGCTTGGCTGGTTTGAACCCGGCGTGATGGCCCCAGAGTTTGACAAGGCGTTATTCGCCCTGAACAAAGGCGATGTGTCTGACGTGGTGCATACCACTTACGGTTATCACATCATTAAAGTGCTGGACACTCAACCCAGTGTGGTTGCCGCTTTTGCTGAAGTGAAAGGTAAAATCCTCGACAAGCTCAAGATGGATAAGGCTGTTAGCCAGTTCTATAGCCTGCAGCAGAAGCTGGCCGATACCAGCTATGAAGTTCCTGACACATTGACCGAAGCGGCCAAGGCCATTAATGCGGAAGTAAAATCCACCGCGCTTTTCAGCCGCGATGCCGCGCCAGCGCCGTTTAATGAGCCTGCCGTATTAAAGGCCGCATTTTCCGGTGACGTATTGTCAGGCATGAACAGTAACGTACTGGATATTGCCAATAATGATGTGATGGTTGTGCGCCTTAAACAGCATGAGCCTGCCGGTTTAATGGCATTTGATGCGGTAAAACAGGATATTGAGCAGCGCCTGAAACTGCAAAAAGCCAATGAATTGGCCAAGGACAAAGCTCAAGCGCTGGCCGCCGAACTCAAGCAAGGTGCTAGCGGACATACATTGACCGCTCACGCCGGGCTGAGCCGCAACTCTCGGGACGTGGATGCCGCCATCGTGACCAAAGCCTTTGAAATGGCGAAAGGCGAAGGCATGAGCGTGGACACTGTGGCCTTGGCAAAGGGTTATGCGGTGGTTGTGCTGGATAACATCCATAATGTGCAGGATGTGCCCGCTGAGCAGTTGGGTGCCGTGCAGCAGCGTTTATCCAGCCAGTACAGCGAAGCGGATTACCGCGCGTTGGTGGAAATGCTGAAAGCGGATGCCGAAATCGTTTATCACACCGCAGATTAAGTCTGCAGTGCTAATGGTCTGGCGCGGTCACTCGCGCCAGAGACTGTAAGATCGCTCCGTGTTAGCAAGCCCCGTCAAACTGACGGGGCTTTTTCGTTTTGGTTCATTTTGGGGTGCATTGTTGTGGGTATTGGCAGCCGCATTGAGAAGGCCAGGGCCAATGGTCTGTGCTCCCACAGGCATTATCGGGGCAGGCACCAGTCGATAGGGCTTTTACCCTGGGACAAAAGGTATTGATTGGCCAGATTAAAGTGATTGCAGCCGAAAAATCCCCGATTGGCAGATAACGGTGAGGGATGGGCGGCTTTCAGTACCAGATGTTTATGGTGATCCACCTGTTGGGCTTTATTACCGGCATGGCGGCCCCAGAGCAAGAAGGCCACGCCCTGTTGCCAGCAATCCACCGCCTCGACGATTTTATCGGTAAATGGCTCCCAGCCAAGATGGGCATGGGAGTGGGCTTTCCCTTCTTCAACGCTCAGCACTGTGTTGAGTAGTAAGACTCCTTGCCTGGCCCAGTGGCTCAGATTGCCGCTGGCAGGGTACTGGAATCCCGGTACCGTGTGGCACAGCTCCTGAAAGATGTTTTGTAGTGAGGGCGGAAATGGTACGCCGTCCTGTACGGAAAAACACAATCCGTGGGCTTGTCCAGGGCCATGGTAGGGGTCTTGCCCCAGGATCACCACCTTGACCTTGTCCAGGGGCGTATAGCGCAGGGCATTAAAGGTATCGGCTTGCGGGGGATAAACATGTTTGTGGTGAGCGCGCTCGGCATCAAGGTAGCGCAGTGTATTGACGAAATAGGCTTGGTGTTTTTCCGGGCCCAGGACATCGGCCCAGCTAGGGATTTGGTTCATATGCAATGTCACGGCGCTGTGGCACGTCGCTTTCCTGTTGACGGTGTTTCCCGGCCCATGATACTGAAATGGCACTTGTTCGCCAATGTGTCAGGGCGCTTTTGATGGCGGGGCGATACCCATATGAAAATGCCACCTCAATGGGTGGCATTTAGCAACTTATGGCAAATGGCGTTACAGTTCGCTGACGTCAAAGGTTACCAGCGGGTTAACGTCCTCGGCATAATCAATGCCATCCACGCCGAAACCGAAAAGTTTCAGGAATTCGGCTTTATATTCCCGGTAATCGGTCAGTTCACTGAGATTCTCGGTAGTGATTTTCGGCCACAGTTCCTGGCAGTGTTGCTGGATGTCGGCGCGCAATTCCCAGTCATCCAGGCGCAGGCGATTATCATCGTCGGTGGCGGGTTGTTGGCCGTCCGCCCGATACAGGCGCTCGGAGAACAGGCGGTAAATCTGCTCCATACAGCCTTCATGCAGGCCTTCTTCGCGCATTTTCTTGAAGACCATGGCGATGTACAACGGCATCACCGGAATGGCGGAGCTGGCCTGGGTGATGACGCTTTTCAATACCGCCACATTGGCGCTGCCACCGGTTTGGGCCAGGGTGCTGTCCAGTGCATGGGCGGCGCGGTCCAGATCCATCTTGGCCTTGCCCAAGGCACCATGCCAGTAAATGGGCCAGGTAAGTTCGGTGCCGATATAGCTGTAGGCTACGGTTTTGCAGCCATCAGCCAGTACGTTGGCATCTTGCAGGGCTTGCAACCACAGCTCCCAGTCCTGGCCGCCCATCACGGTAACGGTATCCTGGATTTCCTGCTCGGTAGCCGGCTCCACAGTGGCTTCAATGATGGTGTCTTTATTGGTATCCACCGCGGTGGAGGTGTAAGGCTCGCCAATGGGCTTGAGGGAAGAGCGTACCAGCTCGCCGCTGTCGGGCAATTTGCGCACCGGCGAGGCCAGTGAATAGACCACCAGGTCAATCTGCCCCAAATCCTGTTTGATAAGCTCAATCACCTTGGCTTTTGCTTCATGGCTGAAGGCGTCGCCGTTAATGCTTTTGGCATACAGGCCATCGGCTTTGGCAAATTTGTCAAAGGCGGCAGAGTTGTACCAGCCAGCGGTGCCCGGTTTGGTTTCCGTGCCGGGCTTTTCGAAGAAAACCCCGATGGTGGCAGCACCGGCGCCGAATGCGGCGGCAATTCTGGATGACAGCCCATAACCACTGGAAGCCCCTACCACCAATACTCTTTTCGGGCCGTTGTTAATCTGTCCTTTGGCCTTGGTGTAGTTGATCTGTTCCAGTACATTGGCCTCACAGCCAAGGGGATGGGTGGTGGTGCAAATAAAACCGCGAATTTTGGGTTTGATGATCATATTGTTAACTTCTTCCAGCAAAATTGGTATTAGGATAAATATTTCCGCTGCAATTGGTACTGATTTTTGCGGAAATCAGGGTTGTCCGGCAGTGGTTGGAGCAGTTCAGTCACCCTTTACGGCGGTTGAGCTGGGCTTGCTCCTGGAGCAACCTTTGAGTGTATTCATGTTGGGGGTTGTTAAACAGTTCTTCAGTGTTGGCGGATTCAACAATGGCGCCTTTATGTAGCACCAGCACTTTATCGCTGATGTGGCGTACCACATTGAGGTTGTGGCTGACAAAAATGTATGCCAGTCCCATTTCCCGCTGCAACTTCAACAACAGGTTGAGAATTTGGGCGCGTACCGACAAATCCAGTGCGCTAAGAGCTTCATCGGCAATGATGATTTTGGGGCTTAGCATCAGTGCCCGCGCCACCGCTACCCGCTGTTTTTGCCCTTCCGAAATCATGTTGGGGTAAAAATCCCCGTGCTCTGGTAATAATCCCACCTTGCGCAAGGTTTCTGCCACCAGTTCGTGTCGTTCATGCTTTGACAGCTTGGTATTAAACCGCAGCGGTTCATTGAGCAGTTCATTGATGGTTAGCCGCGGGTTCATGGAGGTGTTGGGATCTTGGAAAATCATGCGGATCAAACGGCAGCGTTGCTTGAGGTTTTTCTTATCCCACGCTTGCCCCTGATAAAATATGCTGCCGCCACTGCGACACTCGGCGCCTACCAGAATGCGGGCAAGGGTGCTTTTGCCTGAACCCGCTTCTCCCACAATGGCCAGGGTTTCTCCGGCATTGAGCTCAAAGGAGACGGGCTTTAACACCTCGGTATACTCGCGCTTGAAACCGCGATAGCCCGTGACATAGGTTTTGCTGAGGTCTTGGACTTTAAGCAAGGAGGTCATCGTCTAGGGGCTCGCTCTGGTAAGGGAAATGACAGGCAAAATATCTGTCCTTGTAGTGGGACAGTAATGGCTGGGTCACACACTTGCGCCGGGCTTCCGGGCAGCGTGGGCCCAAACGGCAACCAATGGGCAGATGCTGTAGTGCCGGCACGGAGCCCGGCAATGTGGGCATGAGGATTTTATGAATTTTCGGATTGGTATAATCGGGCATGTTATCCAACAGCGCCTTGGTGTAAGGGTGGTTGGGTTTAGCCAATAAATCCACGGTAGGCCCTGACTCCATCACCTGGCCACAATAGAGCACTGTCATGCGGTTACACCAGTTGGAGAGGGTGTCCAGCTCATGGCTTATCAATAGGATGGTGACGTTTTGCAGCTGATTGAGCTGGGTCAGCAGCCGGTAGATTTGCGCCTGGGTACTGGGCTCCATGGAGGCAGTGGGCTCATCGGCAATCAACAGCCGCGGCTGTTTGGCCAGTGCCATGGCAATCATCACTTTCTGGCATTCGCCTTCTGACAACTCCCAGGAGTAACTGGACAGCACTTTTCGCGGATGTTTAATGCCCACTTTATGCAGCCATTTTTGTGCCAGATACTGTTTTTCCGGTAGACGTTTCCAAAAGGGCAGCTTTTTATTGAGGGGAATGGCCTCTAACAGCTGTTTTCCTACCGTGAATGCAGGGTCAAAGCTGCCGGACGGGTCCTGGAAAATCATCGAGATATCATCACCCATCAGGCTTCGGCGCTGTTTGCGGCTCATGTCCATCAGGTTTTGCCCATCCCACATCATGCGATCGGCCGTGATGGTCCAGTTGGATTCATACAACCCCAAAATGGCCCGGGCCAGCATGCTGCGCCCTGAGCCGGACTCGCCAATCAACCCGTGCACTTCCCCGGCGTTAATGGTAAGGCTGACTTTTTCCAGCGCGTTTACCGGCCCGTGGGGGGTGCTGAGTTCAATGGTCAGGTTGCGAATGTCAAGTAATGGCATGGTCAGCTCCTCACGGGCGAGAGTGCAGCACGCAAACCGTCGCCCACCAAATTCACCGATAATACGCTTAGCAAAATGGCCAAGCCGGGAATGGTGACGGTCCAGGGTGCCGTCAAAAAGCTATCCAGCCCTTGCAGCACCATCGCCCCCCATTCCGGCTGGGGTGCCTGGGCGCCCAGGTTCAAGAACCCCAGTGCCGCAATGTCCAAAATGGCTGCCGATACCGCCAAGGTGGTTTGGATAATCACCGTTTCCCAGACGTTAGGCATAATCACATACCAGAAAATTTGCAGGGAGTTGGCACCGTCCAGCCGGGCCGCGGTCACATACTCTTTTTGCAACTCTTCATGCACGGTTTGATGGATGGCGCGCACAAACTGCGGCGTGAGTGAAATTCCCACCGCCCAGAAAACGTTATCCAGTCCGGGGCCTGCGACAGCAACCACCAAAATGGCCATCAGCAGGGAGGGAATGGACAGCAGCGCATCCAGTAAGTGGCCGAGAATGCTGGACTTGAGGCCACTCATCATGCCGGAGATGGAGCCGATAATCACCCCCACAACCAAGGCGGAGCTGACAATGCCCAAGGCGGTGCCAAACGTCAGGCGCACGCCATAGAGCAAACGGCTGAAAATGTCGCGGCCCAAATCGTCGGTGCCCAGAAAGTGCTCTACCACCCCGTCACTGTGCCAGGAGGGGGGTAACAGCAGTGCGTCAGGATCCTGAAACTCCGCGGCAAAAGGCGCGAAATATTGCCCGAAAAGCGTTAGCAGCAGCAGAGCCACCACGCCCCAGAGCCCGGCCAGTGATTGAGGCTTGGATGCAAAGGTGCGCCAGACTTTCACTGCCGGGACGGGAATGGCCTCATCCAGATAGATTTTAGTTGGAGCCATAAAATTCCTTGCGACTGAATGGGTTGGCTAAGGTATAGAACACTTCAATCAGAATACTTAAAAAGATGATGATCAAGGCTACCGTTAAAATGCCGCTTTGGATGACGGTATAATCACGCTGGTAGATGCCAGACACCAACCAGGCGCCAATGCCCGGCCAGGAAAAAATCACCTCTACCATGATGGCATAACTGGCAAAAGGCCCCAACATCAAGCCGATATGCTTAAGCAGCGGGATGAGGGCGTTAGGCAATGCATGGTGCAACACAATCTTGGAATAGGGCAGCCCTCGTGCCTCTGCTGCACGGATGTAGGTCTGGTTCATCACGTTGGTCATGGCGGCGCGGGTAATGCGCACCACTACCGTGAAAGGCAGCACCGCCAGGGTAATGGCGGGCATGATGATGTGCATCAGCGCATCCCTGAAGGCGGCAATCCGGTAGGGTGAATCAGATAACAGGGTGTCCAGCAGCATTAATCCAGTTACCGGCCGGATGTCATACAACAGGTTGATTTGGCCGGAAATCGGCAGCCAGCCCAATTTTACGCCAAACCACAGGGACAAGGTCAATCCCAACCAGAATACCGGAATGGAGTAACCGGTAAGGGTGCCTGCCATGATGAACTTTTTCAGGGCCTGATGATGACTGAGGGCGGCTACCAGCCCCAGCGGAATGCCGAAAGCCAGCGCAATGCAACCTGCCACCAGTGCCAGTTCAAAAGAGGCGGGCAAGACCATGAACAGCTCTTCTGCCACCGGGCGCTTGGAGGTGACAGACAGCCCCAAATTACCGCTAAGCCGCTCTCTGGCGTAGGCAATATATTGGCTGACATCGCCTTTATCCAGATGATAGTCATCAACAATCTGTGCGGCCTGTGCTTCTGAAGGATATTGAATGCCGCTGAGGGCATAGCCCAAATCCACCGGAAACAGCCTTGTGGCATAAAACAAAATGCCAATCAGCAGCAGTGATGTGGCAATAAACAGGTTAAGGCGCCGGATAAGGTAGGTAGCCATTATTCTTGCCCCTTATCGGGAATGTCGTTAAAGCCGATGCCCCCGAAGGGCCGAAACAGCAGCGGCGGGGCATCGGTATGCTTGAGCAACATGCGTTTGGCGTATGCCAGCGGCACCAATGGCACCTCGGTGTCGATGAGCTCTTCCGCCTGGCGATAAAGCTCGGTTCGTTCGCCCTTGTCGGTGAAAATCTTGGCTTGGGTAATGAGTTTGTCGTATTTCCCGTTACACCAGTTGGAGCGGTTACTCTTGGCGGCCACTGAATCACAGCCCAATAACGGTGTGTAAAAATTATCCGGATCGCTGTTGTCGGCGCTCCAGCCAATCAGCACGGAGTCATAATCGCTGGCAGACAGACGGCGGGTAAACACGCTCCAGTCATAACTGACAATATTGGCCTTGACCCCCACGGCGGCCAAATCCGCCTGGATAAGCTCGGCCGTTTTCTGGGAGTTAGGGTTATAGATGCGCGCTACCGGCATGGCCCAGATATCAATACTCAGATTGTAAACCCCGGCTTTTTGCAATAACTCACGGGATTTTTCAGGATTGTACGGGTAGCTGCCGCTGATGCCGGTGTAGGCCCAGGATGACGGGGGCAACAGGCCGGAAGCTTCTATGGCCGTATCCTGGTACACCGCCCGCAGCAAGTTTTGTTTGTCAATGGCATAGGCCAATGCCTGGCGCACTTTGACGTTGTCAAATGGCGGCTTGCGAGTGTTAAACGCCCAATAGGAAACGTTCATGCCCGGCTGGCTTTCCACCGTCAGGTTGTCGTGCGCAGCCACTGCCGGCAGCTCGCCGGCTTTGGGCAAGGCCGAAATGCTGCAGTCGCCCACAATCAGTTTTGACAGGCGGATGGTGCTGCGCGGGGTGATGTCAAACACCAGTTGATCAGCTGACGGAATTTTTCCCCAATAGCCGGGATGGCGGCGATAACGGATATATTCGTTCTTGATGTAATTCACCAGCATGAACGGGCCCGTGCCCACGGCTTTTCGGTCAATATCTACCATCTGCCCGTTGGCACGCAACTGATCGGCATACTCTTTGGACAAAATGGCGGCAAAGTCGGTGGCCAGGTTGGCCATAAAGGAGGCATCCGGATAGTTCAGCTCAAAGCGCACTTTGTAGGGATTGATTTTTTCAATGCGTTTTATCAGCTTGTCAAAACCCACACTTTCGAAAAAAGGATAGCCGGAGCGGGAAACCCCATGAAACGGATGCTGTTTATCGATAATGCGGCTAAAAGAGAACACGACATCGTCGGCATTAAATTGGCGGCTGGGGTGAAAATAAGGAAGGTTTTGAAAATTAACGCCCTGTCGCAACTCAAAGTCGTAGGTCAGCCCATCCTGGCTTATCTGCCATGCGGTGGCTAATGCCGGTGTGAATTCACCAGTGTAAGGGCTGTCGTTAATCAGTTGATCGTAAATCTGGTGGGAGGTGGCATCCACGGTGGTGCCTGATGTCACCGTTTGCGGATTGAAAGACTCGGGATTGCCTTCAGAGCAATACACCAGGCCTGGCGGAACCGGTTGCGGGCCGCATCCCATCAAGCACAGGCCAAACAACATGCATCCCACTTGCCGATACCCTGCTTGTCCAATAGGTTGGCGTCGCCCCAGCAACGATTTTTTCGCCGGCATGTTGCCGCTAACTGCAACAGTTGTTGGCCTGGTGTGGAACATCAGCAGAGTCATGGCACGTTGTTAATTATCTGTATCTAGACCGGCCATTCTATCAGCCTCTGGCGGTTTTGGGCAATTCCCTCAATTTTTATCCAGCAAATTGTACTTTTTGAGAATGCCCCTGAGCTGGTGATAGCTAAGCTGCAGCAGCTCTGCGGTTTTCTTCTGGTTAAATTGGCTGGCAGCCAATGCCTTTTGAATTAACGCCACTTCAAAGGTCTCGCAATGCTGTTTGAAGTCCAGTGGAAACTCAAAATGATATCCATCGCTGACGGGGCTGGCTTCTGCGTGTTCCTCTGTGTCCGGCTCCGTCGTGGGTTGGCAGGGCGGCGCCTGGCGGGACAGGGTTTTAACCCGTTGCTGCGGGCGGTAAGGGGAGTCAAAGGGGTCCAATACAATTTCACGGATGGGTTTATCTTCACTGCCATGGCGATAGACGCTGCGCTCAATGGTGTTTTTTAACTCACGGATGTTGCCCGGCCACTGATAGTGCAGCAGGGTGTGCACTGCACTGTTGGTAAAGCCCGGAAATAGCGTTAACTTGAGCTGTTTTGCCATCCCCAAGGCAAAATGCTCAGCCAAGGGCAGAATATCCTCTTGGCGGTAGCGCAGCGGTGGCAGGGTGACCACATCAAACGCCAGACGATCCAGTAAGTCGGCGCGAAACTCTCCGGCCTCTGCCAGGGAGGGTAAATCTTCATTGGCGGCGCAGATAAGCCGCACGTCCGCCTTCAGGGTTTTGCTGCCGCCTACGCGTTCATATTCCCCGTATTCAATGACGCGCAGTAATTTCTCCTGGATGAGTCCGGAGGTATTGGCCAGCTCGTCAAGAAACAGCGTACCGCCATCGGCCCGTTCAAAGCGCCCTTCATGGCGGGCGCGGGCGCCGGTAAATGCACCGGCCTCATGGCCAAACAGTTCACTTTCAAGTAAATTCTCACTTAAGGAGGAGCAGTTGAGTTTCACGAAATTCTGCTCCCAGCGTTGGGACAAAAAATGCAGGCGTTCAGCAATCAGCTCTTTACCCGTGCCGCGTTCACCGATAATCAACACCGGTTTTGATAACGGGGCAAGTTGAGATACATGCTCCAACACTTCTAAAAAAGCATTAGACTGGCCGATGAGATTGTCTTGTTGATAGGAACTGTTCACGGTAATTGTTAGTCTTTAACGCTAATAAGTGGTGAAAATCATGATATGTGGGAACCAAAAAGAAATAAAGAAAAACTTTTAAACCACTTAACTGATTGATAAATAATGATATACAAGAGTTGGCACGATATCTGTATTATGAGACATGCAACTCGCAATTATTTTTGAGGACAGGATTATGGGAATTTTTACGCGTTTCGCTGATATCATTAATTCCAACATCAGTGCCCTGTTGGACAAGGCCGAAGACCCGGAAAAAATGGTACGCCTGATTATTCAGGAAATGGAAGATACATTGGTGGAAGTGCGCTCCACCTCTGCCAAAGTGTTGGCTGAGAAAAAAGAGCTGCAGCGCCGGATTGCCAAAATGCAGGCACAGGTGCGTGATTGGCAGGACAAAGCTGAACTGGCGCTTACCAAGGAACGGGAAGATTTGGCTAAGGCCGCGCTGATTGAAAAACAAAAAGTGGCGGCTACCGTTGAGAGCCTGGCCCATGAGCTGGAGGTGGTTGAAGAGCACATCGCCCGCTTGAAAGAGGAAGTGGCACAGCTGCAGGAAAAACTGGCGGATGCCAAGGCGCGGCAGAAAACCATCATCATCCGCAAGCAATCGGCCTCTTCACGACTGGAAGTCAAAAAACAGCTGGACTCCAGCAAAATCGACAATGCCATGCTGAAATTCGAGCAGTATGAGCGTCGCATTGAAGGGCTGGAAGCCGAAGTGGAAGCTTACGAGTTAGGCGGTAAGAAAAACAGTCTGGATGAGGAGTTTGCCGCGTTGAAAGCGGATGATGAAGTCAGCGAAGAACTGGCGGCATTGAAAGCCAAAATCAAAGGCAAAACCAGTCAATCCAAAGAATAACGATTAACGCTGAGGTGAATTATGGATATGGATCTGTTGATGGCACCACTGATACTGTTCATCATATTTGTGGCGCCCATCTGGTTGATTCTTCATTATCGCAGCAAGCGCCAGATAGGGCAGGGATTGTCTGATGAAGAGTTCAAGCAGCTTAATGAGCTGATTGACAAGGCTGACAAAATGAGCCAGCGGATTGACACGCTTGAGTCCATTTTGGATGCCGAGTCACCGGAGTGGAGGCAACGTCATGACAGATAAAGACAAAAAAACACTGTACCGGGATCCGCGCAATGGCAAACTCGCCGGTGTGTGTGCCGGTATTGCCGACTACTTCAATCTGGAAACCTGGCTGGTACGGGTGGCGGTGGTCTCGTTCTTTTTACTGGGGGCTTCGGCGGTCGTGGTGGTGGCTTATGTGGCATTGTGGATGATCCTCGATAAAAAACCGCAAAACATCGCCACCGATGACCGGGAAATCGGCATCAAGAAAAAGGTCTGGCAGGCAGGGGAACCGGCAACACAGGCGTTAAGGGATTTGCAACGGCGTTTTACCACGCTGGAAACCAAATTGAGAGATTTGGAAACCTATGTCACCTCAGAACAGTTTGAACTGAAGCGTCAGATTAATAACCTGTAATCCTCATGGGTGGCCAAGCCACCCTTTTGTTATTGGTGTTTGTTATCGGGGCATTATGACAGACCACTGGCAACAACTGAAACACAAGGCACTGGAGTTAAGCTACCGCGCTGCTGACCAACATCTGCGCTTGGCCGTTACCGGATTGTCCGGTGCCGGCAAAACCGCATTTATCACCGCGCTTATCAATAAGCTGTTAAGCATCACCCCTGATAGTAATGGCCAGTTACCCCTGTTTACCGTGTGCCGGGAGCAGCGATTGCTGCAAAGCAAGCGGGTGCTGCAGCCGGATCTGCAACTGGCGAGTTTCGGCTATGAAAATGCTTTGGCCACCTTGCGGGGAAATCCGCCACAATGGCCCACGTCCACCACCAATATCAGCGAACTGCGTTTAGCCATCCAGTATCGTCCCGTCAACGGTATCAGGGCCAAACTGCTGGATGCCCGCAGTGCCAGGTTATTACTGGATATTGTGGATTACCCCGGTGAATGGCTGCTGGATTTGCCCATGCTGGAACAAACCTATCAGCAATGGTGCGACGGGATCTGGCAGGCTATTGATAATTTTAAACAATCGCCTTTTTTCAGCCCGTTTGCAGCCAAAGTGGCGGCATTAACGCCGTCTGCGGATGCCAGTGATGAACAACTGGCGGATATTGCCGCCAGTTATCAGCAACTGTTGCAGGACATGGTACAAAAACAGGGCTTTTATCTGGTGCAGCCAGGACGGATGCTGTTGCCAGGTGATTTGGCGGGTGCTCCCATTCTCAGTTTTTTCCCGTTGCCGCCAGCGCAGCATGCGGCACTTGGCGATTATTCACGCCATAGCATTTATCGGGTACTGGAGCACCGTTACCGGGAATACGTGGCCAAAGTGGTGCGGCCTTTTTATTTTGATTATTTTGCCGGGTTTGATCGGCAACTGGTGCTGGTGGACTGCTTTACGGCACTTAACCGGGGCAAGGCACAGTTTGAGGACATGACCAAAGCGCTCAATGCCATCACCCAGAGTTTTCGCTTTGGTAACAGCAATTTGTTGCGGCGCTTGTTTGCGCCGAAAATTGATCGCTTATTGTTTGCGGCCAGTAAAGTGGATCAGATTACCCGGGATCAGCAAGGCAACGTACTGGCGCTGCTCAACGCCATGCTGGCACCGGGGCGGCATTTTGCCGACAGCAGCGGATGCCTGGTGGAAACCATGGCGGTCAGTGCCATTCGCGCTACCCGCCCGGGCATGGTGAATGATGCCCAGTACGGTGCCCAGGAAGTGGTAACGGGGCTCCGTCTGCAGGATAGGCAACCGGTAACCCTTTATCCCGGACAAGTACCCAGACAACTACCCGATGCTGATTTCTGGACCAAGCAAGGGTTTCAGTTTTGTGATTTTGCGCCGCCTGATCTTGCTGCGGCACAGGGGTTTGAGCACATTCGTCTGGATCATCTGCTGGACTTTTTACTGGGAGACAAACTGCAATGAGTCGCCATGTGGCCAAAGGTGTTGATGATGACGCCGTAAATGGAGCGCGGCTGTCAGAGGACAATACCGACAAGCTGAAACCTTTTCGGGAATATCACGCAACCACGGCCGTGCAATTTGAAGCGCCGGCACCCTCTTTATTATCAGACACCAGCGACGCCGAAATTGAAGCCAAATTGGCCCGGGAGCATGATGCCAATGAGGTGTCATTAGGGGCACTGCTGCGTCCCAAAAGAATATCAAGCCTGGCCAAGTGGGCATTATCGGGGCTAGTGGCTGCCGCGTTATTGCAAACCGGTTTGGCATTGGCAGATGCCTGGCAACAAAGCCCATGGCTTTTTGGCTTTTACAGCGCAGTGATAGCCCTGGTGCTGGTCTGGGCCGGGCAAGCGTGCTGGGTGGAATTTAGGCAACTCAAAAAATTGCGGCAGATGGAAGATGCCAGGGTGCAGGGGGAGCGTTTGCTGGGCAGTATGCAGATGGGGGAGGCCACGCCTTTCATTCGCAATATTACTGCTGCCATGCCGGCTTCAGCCACAGCGGCCATCCGCCGATTGGAGCAGGCATTATCTGCCGAGCAAAATGATGCAGAGCAGGTGCGTTTGTTTGAGTCCTTGGTTCTGCGGCAACAGGATGCCGCCGCTAAAAAAATTGTGCGCCATTTTGCAGCAGAATCAGCCTTGCTGTTGGCCATCAGCCCGTTTGCCGTACTGGATATGGCATTGGTGCTATGGCGTCACCAAAAAATGATCAGCCAGATTGCTGCATGTTATGGCATCAAACTGGGGTATTGGAGCCGTATCCGGTTACTGCGTGGCATCATGCTTAACATTGTATATGCCGGCACAACGGAGCTGGCGTTGGATATTGGCCATCAGCTGCTGTCCGTGGAGCTTACCGGCAAGCTGTCGGCTCGTCTTGGCCAGGGGCTGGGTGCCGGATTATTAACTGCCAGATTGGGCTATCAGGCCATGTCCTTGTGCCGCCCCCTCGCATTTGATGAACAGTCGCGTCCCAGGTTATCCGGGATCCATAAAGCCTTATTGCAGGAGCTTCAGCAACTGCGTCAACAGGCCAAACAAACGGCTGGCACCGATGATAAAGGGGAATGAATCAGGCTATATTTCAGGTTTGGCTAATTTTTAAGCATTAACTACACTTTTTCCAGAGCCAAGGATGTAAGGGAGTCGGGCTCATTATCAGGAAGAAAAAGGAGAGAGTTATGAAACATTACCTCAAAGCCATGGCCATGGCGGCAGCGCTGTTATTACCTGCATGGAGTACCCTTGCTGTTGCCGAGCCGGCCAAAACCGACATGGGCATGCAGCAAATGCACATGCAGAAAATCAACATCAATACCGCTACGGCGGCAGAACTGCAGATGCTGAACGGCATTGGTGAGGCAAAAGCCCAGGCGATAGTGGAATACCGCGAAGCCAATGGCAAGTTCACCTCGCTGGAAGAACTGACCAAAGTGAAGGGCATTGGCCCCAAATTGCTGGAAAAAAATGCCGGGATGCTATCGCTATAGTGTTGATGGTTGTTGGTGAAAAGTCCGTTTTGCGGACTTTTTTGTTTATCAAATGCGCAGTTGCGTTGGTTACTTCCTTCAGAGTGGCATTTCTCCTTGATCCCTTATAATCCTTCGGGGATAATTAATGCCGTTGCAATGATATTGCAAGTCAATGGTGACCCCAGGGTCCCCCCGCAATGATAACTTGTGAACTCGGCCAGGTCCGGAAGGAAGCAACCGCAGCAAGCGACTCATGTGCCGGGGTGTCGGCTCTGGGGGAACCTCCAAAAATCTTCCTTGTCCCTTTCTATTTTCTTTCGTTTGTCGTCAGTCAGTTATCAATAAACGGATTTTACTTGTGTCACGCATAAAGCAGCCTTAAGACGTGGTTTCATTATCGCTGGCGGGCAGTTTTGATTTGAGAAAAGCGCGGGATTTTTCCAGTGCCAGATATAATTCACGGCGCATCTGCTCTTGCTCTTGGGCATCTTCGTAAAAGTAGGTATCCACAAGATGATGGATATAACGGGGCGGCACCTGGTTGAGGGTTATGCAGGCAAGATCGGCCACATAATTTTCCGGCAGTTCATTGAGCAGTCCTTCATCAGACAAGATTTCCATGAGTAATATTTCATAGTAGTTACGAATATCCAGTTGCATGGGGCATACTCCTTAAAGGATAAGCGTTCGCTGTGCCGGTTAATCGGGAATGCACCGGCTCCTGGTTTTAACTGGGGTATCCATCCAGTGTAGGAGGCAGATGCCAACTCTGCCTGATTGTCAGTGTGGGCAAAGCCTCTTGGCAGGCATCCTTCTGATTAATGCCCCTCATGAAAAGGATTGCCATCTAAGCGTTGTCATTTGGCCTTGGTAATCTTTGGCTCAAATGGGGAGTGGCCGCACTATCAAATGATGAAGCGCATGACGAACGAAATTGAATAAAAAACGCCAACCGACAGGCTGGCGTTATGGGGGGTACTGAACGGGGTTACAGCTGTTTAATGGCCCAGCTCATGAACTCTTTGCGGGTGGCTTCATCAGCATTCATCCACCAGTATTGCAGCATCTGCTTGGCATGGGCGCTGCTGTCTGCGGTGTTGGCCGGTGCTGGCGCTGTCATGGTTTCTACCGCGGTTGCTTTTTGGGCTGGCGCACTGGGAATGGCTTTATCGGCGGTTACCGCTGCGGTGGCTTCATCCAAATTTACGCCGTTATCGTTGCCAAACAGCTTGCTTACCAGTGAGGTTTCCTTGAGCTGGGTATGAGTAACGCTGTAATGCACATTGCCGCCATCTTTTCGGGTAATGACGATTTCAGGGGCTTTAGCGTAACCTTTGGGATCTATCACGTCACTTTTGGGCGCCAGCAGGTATTGATGATCGCCGCTGACATTCAGGGTGACAATCAAAGGTGACGATGTGGCAAAGTTAGGGCTGTCGCTGATGTCATCTTCATACATGTCGCTGTAGCGTACGGCAATTTTATGCTCACCTTCGGTCAGTGGCAGGTTGGCTTTGTGGGTAAAGTTATTGGTTTCCACCTCTTGCCCGTCCACGGCCAGATATTCGAACGACATGGGAATATTGAGGTTGGCTGCAAATACAGAAGACGAGCTAAGAAGCGCAAACAGCGCTGAAGCGGTTACGGTTGATTTCATTGGGGCTCCTTAACGACGGTTATTTTGCTGCGGATGTTCAAACACTTGAATGCGATCCTCAATATAACTGATGGCCTGTCGGCATTTTCCTAAACGGCGGTGCATTGAAAGCAGGTCATTCTGAATCGCAATTTTTGCAGTACTATGACAGGTATCTAGTTGATATTGCAATTGTTCGATCTTTAATAAAATTTTTTTCTCCCAATTCAGGTGCTTGTCCAGTTCCTGGTACAGTCGATGGCTGCTTTGCATCACCTGGTTGGCTATCCAGCTAAACCCGCTTTGTTGATGGCGTTGGGATTGCTTTTGCCGGAAATAACGCTGTTTTTGCAGTTTTTGGGCTTGTTGTTCTTTCACGTCTATGTTGGTGGTGGCCATGGCACGCTTGAGGGCCACAAACCTGTCCTGGATTTTTTCGCAGGTCTTGGTCACGGTTGCCGCCGATATCTGCCGCTGTAATTGCCGTTCTAACTGGTTGATGGAGTCTCGCAGTTGCTGCACGCAGGGAGCAAGTTTGGCACCGTGCTGATGAAACAGCTCATCGTTGAAACGTTCAGTGTGGGCCAGCAGTTTTTGTTCCCGGGCTGCCAGCGAGGCATCGTGCTGCAGTACCTGTTGTTCCAGCAGTTGTAACTGCATGCGCAGTTTGGCAATGAGCTGTTGTTGGTTCATAACCAGGCATTCCATGTAAGGTGTAACGCTATTGCCACCACCATGGTGATAAATAGCGGTCTGATAAAGGGTAACCCAAAGCGGATGGCGGAATGAGCCCCGATAAAAGATCCCAGCATCATGCTGACGCCTAAAAGGATGCCAATCGCCCAATCCACTTGCCCCAAAAGTAAAAAAACCATCAATGCCGTGGTGTTGCTGGTAAAGGTCATGGCGCGGGATAGGGCGCAACTTTTCAAAAATGACAATTTATGCAGCGCTTTGGCACTGACTATCCAGATGGCACCGATGCCCGGGCCGGCAAAGCCGTCGTAACCGCCCAGTATCAACCCTTGCCATATTTTATGGGTGCGCTTGGGAGGCTTTTGTGCCGGGGTAACCGGGTCTTGCAATGCCTGCTTGTTGACCAAGCTGTAGAGCGCCATGGTAATAATCAATAATGGCAGCAGTTTTTCCAGCCAGTGGGTGTCGACAAGATATACCAGCACGCTGCCACCCAGTGCGCCAATGGCGGTGCTGATAAAACAGGAGCGCCATAAGCCGGGTTGCAACAGGTGCTTTTTGTAGTAAGTGTACGTTGCCGTGGAAGAGCCAAAGCATGCCGCCAGTTTGTTGGTGCCTAGTGCCAGGTGCGGTGGCATGCCTAATGTGAGTAACGCCGGAATGGATAATAATCCGCCGCCGCCGACTACCGCATCAATGAACCCGGCAATTAATCCTACCCCTGCCAGCAATAACCAGCTGTCGGCATTTGTCATGATGTCCACAATCATCCTGTTTTATTCAATGACGCGGCGAAAGGGGGGTAAGGCATCCAGCAGGGCTTTACCATAGCGTTTGCTCACCAGGCGGCGATCCAAAATGGTGATGCGTCCATAATCATCTTCCTTGCGTAATAAACGGCCGCAGCTTTGGATGAGTTTGCGACTGGCGTCCGGGATGGTCAATTGTAGAAACGGATTGCCCCCTTTGAGCTTGATATATTCAGAATGGGCTTGCTCCACGGGGGAGGTCGGTACGGCAAAGGGCAGTTTGGTGACAATCAGGTTGGTTAGGTAATCACCCGGCAAGTCAAGGCCTTCAGAAAAACTGCCGGTGCCAAACAGGATGCTGGGCTGTCCGTCATCACAGCGCTGCTTGTGAGTGTTCAGTAACAGCTGGCGGGGCGCCGAGCCTTGGATTAATGGGGCAACAGCCAGTTTGTCGGTGAGCAGCTCGGCCACTTTCTCCATTTGCCAATAAGAGGCAAACAGCACCAAGGTGGCTTGTTCATCTTCAACCAGTGCTTTGATTTGTGTGGCCAGTTCATTGGTATAGGCATCATCCGCGGGTTCTGTTTGCATCTGGGGCAGAAACAGCGTGGCGTTATGGGCAAAGTCAAAAGGAGACTGCAGCGCCAGATAACGGCTGCCATCGTGTAATGACAGCCCCACCTGATAGGTGAAATGTTCAAAGCTGTTCAATGCCCGGAGGGTGGCACTGCACAGTACCACCCCGGCGGCTTTTTCCCACAGCATTTTTTCCAGCATAAAACCCACTTCAATGGGCGATGCGCTGCACAGGTAATCCCCTTGCTTGCCGGTAAAGGCTTCTATCCAGCGGGCCAGGGGGGCACCTTTGGGATTATCTTCCCGGGCCATCATTTTCCAGAGCTTATGGAGGTTTTCGAGCCGCTGCTGCATGAAGCCGCACTCGGTGAGCAATGCTTCCGCTTGATGTTTGGGCAGTTCACCGTCCTTGACGCTTTCATTGAGCAACAGCTGCATTTTGTTGAACTGTTTGACGGCATCGCCTGAGGCCGTGCTCAGGTTTTCGGCAAGGATCAGCAGCGGCCCGGGTAATTTGCCGTGTTCAAAACGCCAGCGATGCTCTTCGTTGGCAAAAAACTTGGGTTGGGTTTCACAAAAATGCGCCACGCTGTTAAGCAGTGAAGTCAACTCTTCTACCCGATCCAGCATGGCTTGGGCCGGTGCGATGATATGATTGCTTTTCAGCTGTGCCTGGAGTTTGCCGGCGAGCTTGCCGACTTTGTCGAGCCAGTCGGCCGCGCCACGAACCGTTGCCTGGGCACTGGAAAAATCCCGGGCCACAATGGGCAGGTGATGGGCTTCATCGATAACGTAAAAGAGGCTTTCAGGTTCTGGCAGAATGACGCCTCCCCCCAGTTCCAAATCCGCCAGCAACAGGCTGTGGTTGGCAATCAGCACATCCCAGTCATCCAGGGCTTCCCTGGCTTTATGGAAGGGGCAATTGGCGTGGTTGGCCAACTGTTTGTGACAGCTGTGCTTGTCGGAGGCGATTTGTTGCCACAGGTGATCCGGCAGTGGCGTATCCAGGCTATCGAGTTCCCCATTCCAGCGCCCGGCACGATAATCATCCAGCAACTTTTGTAACGTCTCAATCTGCGATTGATCCGGTTTGGTTTGCCACATGGCCATTTGGTTACTGTTGCTTTCACCAATGAGCATCTCCAGCTTGGCCAAACACACGTAGCGTTGCCGGCCTTTTACCAGCCCAAAGCGGAAATCTATCCCGGAGTGTTGCAAGAAAAAGGGCAGATCTTTATGCAGCAGCTGCTCTTGCAAGGCAACGGTAGCGGTGGAGATGCACACCTTTTTTTGAGATGCCAACGCCAACGGAATGGTACCGAGGATGTAGGCAAGGGATTTGCCGATGCCGGTGCCGGCTTCAATGGCAATGATGCGGCGTTGCTTATCATATTCCCCAGCCAGCGTTTTAGAAATCTCGGCCACCATGTAGTTTTGTTCCCGGCGGGAGCGAAAATTGGGCAGGGCGGTGGAGATCGCTTTATACGTATCGCGGATCTGTGTTTTTGTCTGGGCAGTTAACATGCGTGGGAACCTGAAAAATAGTCCTGTATATATTAACAGTAATTTCTTATGCTAATAAACCTTTAATGTCAGGGGATACATTTCATGCCGAGCAGCGGCTGCACCACAGTGAAAGGCAGAATACTGACCCGACAAACCTTAACATCCGACACCGGCATGTGTCTGCGTTATTGTTTGAAAACCCCTGATGGCCCGGTCACCGTGGATATGCCGGACGTGGCCCAAATGGCATTTGTGCCCCAGTCTGCCCAAACCCAGCTGTGTCAGCGTTTTCCGGCCATTGTATGGCGCAATCTTTCACTGCAGGATTTTCAGCAGCAGCCCATGGCGGCGGTGTATTGCCATAATCGCAAACTTTTCAGGCAATTGCAGACATGGGCCAACGCACGGCACATCGCCCTTCATGAGGCCGACATTCGCCCCCATCAACGTTATCTGATTGAGCGTTTTATTGCGCTGGACGTAGAGTTTCAGGGCGTGTTTGCCGATGACGCGCAAACCCGCTTTGTGGCCAGCAAAGCGCGCTCAGCCGTATTGGCGGATGTGCCATTGCGGGTGGTATCCCTTGATGTGGAGTGCAGCGCCGATGGCGAGCTGTATTCAGTCGGCCTCTATGGCGAGGATGAACAGGGCACGCTTTTACGTAAAGTGTTCATGGTGGGCGCCTGCCAGCCTGAAACCGCATGGATTGAATGGGTGGCAGATGAACGGCAGTTGTTGTTGGCGGTTGTTGACTGGTTTGCCGGCTGGCAACCGGATGTGCTGCTGGGCTGGTCAGTGGTGACCTTTGATTTGGCATTGCTTTCAAAACGGTTTGCATGGCACCGGATCCCCGCAGCCATCGGCAGAAATGGAGCCTTGCTGGCATGGCTCGTGGCAGATAAATTCCGCCCGGAAACGCTGCTGTTGCCGGGCATCGTGGTGTTGGATGGTATCGACTGGCTTAAAGCCGCTTTTTACAAGTTTGAGCGTTATACCCTGCAATATGTGGCGCAACAGCTGTTGTCAGAGGGCAAGCTTATCCATGATGCAAACAACCGCCTTGACGAAATTACCCGCCTGTTCCAGGAGGATAAATTAGCGCTTGCCCAATACAACCTGCAAGATTGCCGTTTGGTTTGGGACATTTTCCAAAGGACCCATCTTTTGGCGTTTGCCATTGCCAGGGCTCAACTGACCGGATTGGAGTTTGGCCGGGTAGGGGCCTCGGTGGCGGCCTTTAATCACCTGTATCTGCCGCATTTGCACCGGGCAGGGTATGTGGCACCTGCCGCGCCATTAAGTGACGGGCTGGAAAGCCCCGGCGGTTACGTGATGGATTCTGTTCCCGGTTTGTACCGCGATATTATCGTGCTTGATTTCAAAAGCCTTTATCCGTCCATTATCCGCACATTCCTCATCGATCCGCTGGGATTGGTATTAGGGAGACAACAACCGGAAAACCGCACTGTACCTGGCTATCTGGGGGCGCAATTTTCCAGAACCGGGCATATCCTGCCTACGCTGGTGGCAAAACTGGCAGAAGCACGAGAGCAGGCCAAACAGCAAGCGGATGCTCCCCTGTCTCAGGCCATCAAGATCATTATGAACTCCCTCTATGGAGTGTTGGGCTCGCGGGGCTGCGTGTTCCATGATGCCAGGCTTGCCAGCTCCATCACCATGCGTGGACACTGGATTATGCAGCAGACAAAAGCGTGGATAGAGGCGCAGGGGTTGTGTGTGATTTATGGCGATACGGATTCCACATTCGTGTGGCTGGGAAAACAACATGACATCCAAAATCCGGAGGCCTTTGGCCGAGCATTGGCGGCTAACATCACTGAACGTTGGCAGCAGTACATCCAGCAACACTTTGCGCTGGAGAGTGCTCTTGAGCTGGAGTTTGACAATCATTACCAACATTTTCTAATGCCTACCTTAAGAGGCTCTGCTCAAGGCTCCAAAAAACGTTATGTGGGGGCGATACCTCAAGCCGATGGCACATTGCAGCTGGTATTCAAGGGCATGGAGCAGGTGCGCAGTGACTGGAGCCCATTGGCAAAACGCATTCAGTATGAGCTGTATCAGCGTCTGTTCAATGGAGGTGACGTAAAGGCATACCTGACAACCCAGATCACATTGCTACAACAAGGCGCCTTGGATGGGGAGTTGGTTTTCAGCAAGCGGTTGCGCCGAGCCTTAGCGGCGTACAAAGCTCATGCTCCCCACGTAAAAGCGGCACAACGCCTGATCACGGGCTTGCAAAATCCTGACTACGGGAAAAAGGGCGCACGGATTGAATACGTGATCACTTCCAATGGCCCTGAACCCGTCTTGCTATCCCATGGGACGCCAGACTATCAATATTATCTTGAAAAACAGATCCGGCCGGTCGCCGAGCCGGTACTCACGCAACTGCAATTATCCTTTGAACAGATTGCCATAAAGCAGATATCGCTAATTTAGTGGGCGTTTTGCCTAATTCCTTGACCAAATTTACCTGTTATTAACTTTTCTTCGGGTGTATGCACCTAAAAGTGTGATCGTCAGTTTGTTTTTTGCGCAGACGCTTTTGGTGTGTTCAATGGAGAAAAACAACAATATTTGGTTTTTTTTTCTGTTAAATGATGAAAAACAGAATAAAAAATCACTTTTTTTTACTTTTTAGTGACTTTGGTTCCACAATCATCGTTTCCTCAATGTTTTTTTATTGTCATTAATTGTTGGTTGATGTTTTATTTGCGTTGATAAAATGTTCTCAATGTGATTTTATTTCTGTGAAAAGAGGAACATCCGTCGAGGGTTTGGGTGTTTTATCGTTTTGTATAACAAGTTCGCGGGCATCTCTGCGGCTATAAAAAGTGAAAAACGTGAAGGGAGAATAGTATGAACAACAGAAGTATCCTTGCGAAATCAATACGGTTCGCATTGTTGGGTAGCGTGGTAACGGGTGTTTTTGCCAGCGGTTTTGCCGCGGCAGCTGATGATACCGATAAGGATAAGCAAGCCAAAGTTGAACGCATTGAAGTCACAGGCTCTCGCATCAAACGTACGGATTTGGAAGGCTCTGTGCCAGTAACCGTGATTGACCGTGATGCCATTGACATGTCTGGTCAGACTTCTGTAACTGATTTGTTACGTAATACCACTTTCAACAGTACCGGTTCTTTCCGTCCTCAGTCAGGTTCTAGTGCTCAGGGTACCGCATCTCTTGACCTGCGTGGTCTGGGTGCAAGCCGTACCTTGATCTTGGTTGATGGCAAGCGTTTGACCATGTCACCTTCTACCGGTTCTAGCCAGGATTTGAACGCCATCCCATTGGGCGCGGTTGAGCGTATTGAAATTCTGACAGATGGCGCCTCTGCAATCTACGGCTCTGATGCCATTGGCGGTGTGGTTAACGTTATTACCCGTAAAGACTTTAACGGTGCCCAGATCAGTTTGACCAAAGGTAGCCCAAGCATTCCTGCTGATGGTGGCGATACCAGTGCCGGTAGCGTGCTGTTTGGTTCTTCCGGTGACACTACTCGTCTGTTGGGTGGTGTGTCTTGGAACAAACGCGATATTGTTTATGCACGTGACTATCCATGGACAGAACCTGGTGCATCTATCTATGGTAACAACTTCTTGTATAGTGATTTCAGCAATAACTACACATCTATTCCTGGTGGTTGTACCGAAGATAATTACAATTTGACTGACTCTGGCGCATGTACTTTTAACTACAATGCGACCAATGCGAATGAAGCTTCTACAGAAAACCAGTCATTGTTCTTGAAGGCCGAGCATCAAATTAATGATGACTGGAAGATTTTCTCCAATGCCAGTGTGGCCAAGACCAAGTCTTTTGGTCGTTACGCGCCTGTACCTGATACCAACTACTATCAAGGCTATGCCATTGATGAGAATAGTTATAACAACCCAACCAACCCTAACGCTTGGTTCTATGATGCGAATAATCCCAATGCGGTAACTTATGATCCAGCAATTGGTGCGCAGCAGGGTGTTTATATGTTCCACCGCTTTGCGGCTTTGGGTAACCGTGATAACACTGTAAACAATGAAAATATCGACTTCCTGCTGGGTGTCAGCGGTATGATCGGTAATGTTGAAGTTGAAACCGGTGCTCGTCGTGTGCGTAACAAAACCGTAGAAAACGGTAGCGGTTATCTGGCGGCGGGTACTGCATGGCGTTATGTGGACGAATTTAACCCCGGTTATTGTGCTGATGGTTCATTCGATGCGACTAATTGCCGTTATGGGTATGACATTCAGAATCCAAGCTCCAACCCTGATGATGTGCTCAAAGGTTCATCCATCACCACAGTGCGTATTGGCGAGTTCAATATTGATGAAGCGTACGCCAATGCTTCATTTGATGTGTTTGAACTGCCAGCAGGCATGGTTCAGGGCTTTGTGGGTGGCGAGTATCGTAAAGAAACCTATATCGATACTTACGATGCACAGTCTGAAGCCGGTTTGGTGGGGGGCTCTTCCGGTAACTCTGCCGGTGGCGATCGTAACGTGAAAGCTGCTTACTTCGAGTTCCTGGTACCCGTACTGGAAGATTTGGAACTGTCTTTGGCAGGGCGTTACGACAAGTACTCTGACTATGGTTCAGATTTCTCGCCAAAAGTCTCTGTACGTTATGAACCATTAGATGGCTTGGTACTGCGTGCTTCTTACGGTAAAGGCTTCCGTGCGCCAACATTGGATATTCTGACTCAGAAAACATCCTTCTCTGCTGACTCTGTTGATGACCCAGCAACTTGTGCACTGTTTGGCTATACCGATGGCTGCCCAAGTAACGGTATTCAGATTGATGCATATCGTATTGCCAACCCGGATTTGGAATCAGAAAGTTCTACTCAAATCGCTGCCGGTATTGCGTATCAGCCAGCAGAATGGTTCAACTTTGCCGTTGATTATTACAACATCAAAGTAGACAACCGTATTGCTTTCTTCAGCGCCCAGAATTTGTTGGACCGTGAAGAAGCCGGGGATCCTATCCCTACTGGTTTGGGTATTACACGTCGTGCCAATGGTGGTATTGATAAGATCCTCACCGGTTATGGTAACGAAGGTACGCTGGAAACTTCCGGTCTAGATTTCAATGCCAGAACCAGTTTTGACTTTAATGAGTTTGGCGCATTGCACCAGACACTGCAGATCAGTTACATGCTGGACTACAGCATTGACGGCGGCCGTGACTTGGTGGAAGACCCAGGTGTACCACAGCACCGTGTGACCTTTGGTAACGTTTACACCATCAGCGACTTTGATATTGCTTGGAACGTCAACCTGATTGGCGATCAGTACGAAGATGTGGTTGATGGTAAACAGGAAGGGCATATCGGTACTTATGTCACTCATGACATTCAGTTGACCTACAACACTCCTTGGGATGGCAAGTTGTCTGTCGGTGCTGAAAACGCATTTGAGAAACAACCTCAGTTGATTGGTTATGACGGACGTGAATATAACTACAACCTGTATAATGGTTGGGGACGTCAAACCTACGTACGTTACACTCAGAAATTCTAAGATAATTGGTTAGAAAAAAGCGGGGGTAACCCCGCTTTATTTTTATATGGAACATTGGACGCGTTATTGGAATACGACAAATGCCTTGAATAGTTTTGCAGAAGGTGAATATTCAACAAACTATCAGGGAGATATTTTGCATTTTTGGGAGCGAATATTAAAAGATACCCCCCAACATTCTACAATCATCGATTTAGCATCGGGTAATGGCGCACTAGCCGTATTGGCATATCAATATGGGGTGTCACATCGTTATAATTTCAATATTCATGCAGTAGATGCATCTGATGTTGGTGTGGCTGGTCGTTTGACATCCTTTCCTTCATCTGTTGCAGATGCGCTGGCCAACATAGCATTCCACAGTAATACATTTATAGAAAACATGCCCTTTGATGATGCATCAGCGGATCTTTTGATTAGCCAATACGGTTTGGAGTACAGTGAGTTAAATCGTTCACTGATTGAGTGTGCAAGAGTATTGAAAGCCGGTGGGCGTTTATGCGCCTTAATGCATCATACTGATTCCGTGATTGTAAAAGATTCAAAGGCGGGCTTAAGAGTACTTGAGCATCTGTTTGCTAAAAACGGTTTTCATACACAGTGTATGGCTTTGTTGGCGCATGCTCGTGACCTTTTGGGAAAAGGTGGAAGCATTCATGATGATGCGTTATTTCAAACGTTGAATAAGCAACTCTTGGATACCGCTAAACATGATATTGACCATTTTAGTGACTCTAATGAAAGGTTATGGTTTGACAGTTTCTTATCAAAAATAACACCATTCCTGTATCGGGTTTCGCAAGACAGCCATCGTTGTTGTGCGCAATATTTCCATGATTTAACACTTTATCGGCATAGATTAAAAGATCAAATTCATGCTTCAATGGATCATCGCAAAGTGACAGCACTAAGGGTGGCCTTAATGGCAAATGGATTTGAGGTGTCATTCACACCTATGTATATGGATGGTAATCAAGTAGGCATTGCAATGATTGCAATTAAATTGTCTTAACAATAAGTGAGATCAGGTTATGAAGTTTAAAGTCTTATACTTATTAATGTGCATGTTTGTCTTTAGTGCGCATACAACGCTGAAGGCGGCAGAGTTACCGGTAGAAAAAATCTTTGCCAGTGCTCAGGTAAAAGTGATGAAGCTTTCTCCTAATGGAGAAAACATAGCTTTTACATTTGAAAGTGACTCTGAAGTAAGATTGGCTGTCATGAGCCTCAAGACATCTAAAATATTAAGCAGTTTTACATTTGGCGAAAATCAGCATGTTGTGAACTTTTATTGGGCAAATGATAAGCGTGTATTGATGGAAGTGGCCGAAGTAAAAGGGCATCTTATTAGTTTTAATGGGAATGCCAGAGATTTGTATGCGGCCAATATTGATGGGACAAAGCGGGACTTATTGTTGAAATCCGGTCGCTCGACCTATCGTATCATCAGCTTGTTGCCAGATGACAAAAATAAGATTTTGATTGAAAAGTGGCATTGGGCTGAAAAAAATGGCGCCAGGGTCTTTTCCTTTGACATTAATCGAGGGGAAGAATATTTTTCCAACGATCAGCCTAAAGGGAAATTAGCCAGCTTCTTGGCCGATAACACAGGAAAGCTGCGTTTGGCCGTGGAAGTTGAAGAAGATGAAAAATTAAAAGAAAATAAAGTTTATATTCATCTGAAAAATGGAGATGCTTGGGAAAAGCTGTCTTTGCCTTCCCAACGTGAAAATCCTGATGTTTCTCCTGTAGGGTTTTCTGCCGATAATACAAAAGCGTACTTTACGTCTAACTTTGATGTCAGTCCCGAAGACAATGATAAAGCAGGCTTGTTTTCATACAACTATGAAAATAAAAAGATTACATTGTTAGCACGTGGTGAAGCATCAGACATTGTAAATCAATTTTTCGGCGCAGACAGGGAGTTACTTGCAATAAGTTATCTCACCTCACCATTGGAGTATGACTACATTACGCCAGACTCTCCTGATGCTTTGTTATTAGCGGGGTTGAAAAAGTCATTTCCAGGCGAAATGGTATATTTCCAGTCCCATTCTAAAGATAAAAAATTATCAATATTCAAAGTGTACAGTGATCGCAATCCGGGCACATTTTTCCTCTATGATAAAGAGAAAAAAAGTGCAAGATTCATGGCGGCAGCGTTACCTGAATTGAAAAAATCGGATTTGGTACCCATGCTTCCCGTTGCGTTAACTGCCAGAGATGGTGTACCGCTGAAAGGTTGGCTGACCCTACCTCAGGGGCAAAACAAAAACCTACCCTTGATTGTCAATGTCCATGGTGGCCCTTTTGGTGTTTATGATGAATGGGGCTTTAATCCTGAAACACAGTTTTTTGCCAGCCACGGATACGCCACATTACAGGTCAATTATCGTGGGTCAGGCGGTTTCGGTGAAGATTTTGAAAAACTGGGACGACTGCAGTGGGGCAAGGCCATGCAGGACGATGTCACTGATGCCACTAAATGGGCCATTTCACAAGGGATTGCCGATCCGAACCGCATTTGCATTTACGGCGGAAGCTATGGTGGCTATGCCGCATTGTGGGGGGTCATTAAGGAGCCTGATCTGTACCGTTGCAGCGTAGGTTATGTTGGTGCTTACGACATGACAATCTTTTTCAATGGTGACGGCTCTGATGCCAGCAGGAATGACTCGATAACACATTACCTGGAAAGTAGTATTGGGGTCGGGGAAGCGTATTTGAAATCCATCTCACCGGTTCATAATGCCGATAAAATTAAAGTGCCGGTGTTTCTTGCCCATGGTGCGGATGATGTGCGGGTGACACTTGTGCATGGTGAACGGATGAAAGCGGCCCTGGAGAAAAACGGCAAGCAGTTCCAATGGATGGTAAAACCTGAAGGACACGGTTACTACCATATGAAGAACAAAGTGGAACTCTACAATAAAATGATAAAATTCATTGATGATAATATCGGTGGGAAGTAGTAGTAACATACTGTAAATCATTAAGTTTATAATAAAAAACAGCCATTCGTTTTTAGTCTGGCTGTTTTTTTATGTGAACAATAAAGCACGGTTTTTGTTGAGATCAGCGGCTGAGGGGCACGTATCGTGTTTTAGGGTCAGCGCGTAACCGCTAAGTGTATGCGGTTTCTTGCCTAATTAAAGGTCATTACTGCCACTAAAGCCGGTTTTTTGAGGACGTTACCAGTGGTTTATAGGGTGTCACTTTTCCGTGATTTCTTGCCGTTAGGATTGTTGACACCAGTCAACATTTTATGAAATGATTCCAGCGGATCTGTGCCTTTATTGGGGTACAGAAAGGGAAGAAAATCTAACAATCACAAGAGAAAGATGTACTTATAGATGACAAACGCTGGATAAAAGCAATAATTGTCGATAAGTTGACCTATTTATTCACTTCAAATTGGTTGGGAACTATGTCCAAGGTAAGCAATAGAACCAAAATCGCTTCTGCGCTTGTTGGCGCGCTGGCGTTAGCGAGTAGCAACTTCGTTGTTGCCGATCCTCTTGCCGATGCCCAAAAAGCAGCCGTAAAGGTACATACAGATGCAGCAGCGTCTCAGAATAAGATCGATAAATATTTCGATCAGGCTCAAGACATGCTGTTTGAGTACTCTGGCGTGGCAGATCAAAGAGAATCGCTGAAAGCCTATAACGATTATCTGGCGACCCTGGTTGCAGACCAGGAAAGCACCATGAAAGGTATTCAGGATGACATTAATGGCGTAGACAAACTGCGTCAGGGTGTTGTGCCTTTGATGTTCAAAATGGTGAGCGCACTGGAGAAGTTTGTTGCGTTAGATCTTCCTTTCAGAACCGAAGATCGCCACGAACGTGTGGAAAACCTCAAAAACCTGCTTAACAGCGCCGATGTTACCCTCGCAGAAAAATTCCGTATGATCCTGGATGCTTACAGCATCGAACGTGATTACGGTAACTTCGTGGATGTGGAAACCGGCAAGCTGAATCTGGATGGCAAAGAAGTGCTGGTTGACTTCTTCCGTTTGGGACGTGTGGCTCTGTATGCACAGAGTCTGGATCAGAAAACTGCCTGGATGTACAACGCTGAAACCAAAGCTTGGGAAAAGCTGGACGACAGCTATCTGCGTGACATCACCAAAGGCATTCGTATTGCCCGTAAACAAGGGGCAATGGATCTGTTTGCGTTACCAATTCCAGCTGCGGAGGCTGCTAAATAATGAAGAAGTTAATCACTACAGCGCTGGTTGCTGCAAGTTTCTCCCTGGCCTCTGGTATGGTTAGCGCTGCTGACGCCCCTAAAACCATTGATCAGTTGCTGCAACAAATCAAAACTGAAAGAGCCGCTCAGGGTAAGGTTAATACTCAGCGTGAAGCTGAATTCCGTGCCGAACGTGGTGATAAAGCCGCACTGTTGCAACGTGAAAAAAATGCGTTGGCCGCAGAGAAAAAACGCGGTGAAGATTTAAACCAGCGTTTCACCGACAACGAGCACAAAATCGCCCAGTTGGAAGATGACCTGAAAACAGCTCAAGGTGACTTGGGTGAAATGTTTGGTGTGGTCAAAGGCGAAGCGGGTGATTTCGCCGGCAAACTGATCAACTCCAATGTGAGTGCACAGTATCCTGGCCGTGACAAATTCATCTCTGATCTGGGTTCACGCAAACAGTTGCCGAAAATCGAAGAACTGGAAAAGTTCTGGGAAGAAGAACTGTTTGAAATGAACCAAAGCGGTAAGGTTGTGAAGTTTGATGCTTCCGTAACCGATATCGATGGCAATGTGCACAACACCGCCATTACCCGTATCGGTGCCTTCAACCTGATTGCCGATGGCAAATATGTGGTGTGGAATTCCAATCTGAACTTGATTCAGGAACTGTCACAGCAGCCTGAAGGTTACATGGTAAGTGCCGCTGCCTCCTTCGAGAACACCGCTTCTGGTGCTGCCAAGGTCTATATCGATCCGGGTCGTGGTGCACTGCTGAACATCTTCACCCAGAAAGCCAGCATTGAAGACCGTATCGAAGCCGGTGGCGTGATTGGTTACATCATCATGGGGATTCTGGCTCTGGGTCTGTTGATCTCTCTTGAGCGCTTGATCACCTTGACCATCGTTGCCGCAAAAGTGAAATCTCAGGCAAAACACATTGATAAACCCGGTAATAACCCGCTGGGTCGCGTGCTGAAAGTTTACTTCGATAACAAGGATATCGATGTAGAAACGCTGGAACTGAAACTGGATGAAGCCATCCTGAAAGAAACGCCAGCACTGGAAGCCCGCATCTCCATCATTAAAGTGATGGCCGCCATCGCGCCTATGATGGGTCTGTTGGGTACGGTAACCGGTATGATTGCAACCTTCCAAACCATTCAGCTGTTTGGTACTGGCGATCCAAAACTGATGGCCGGTGGTATTTCCATGGCATTGGTCACTACCGTGCAGGGTCTGATTGCGGCACTGCCACTGATGCTGGTACATGCCATTGTGGTTGCACGTAGTAAATCCGTGGTTCAAATCCTTGAAGAACAAAGTGCTGGTTTGATTGCTGAACACGCAGAGAAGAGGGCTGACTGATGATGCTATACCTGATGGACATTTGGGCATCCGTCAGGGGCTTCATGGCTGCCGGGGGAGATATTCTCTGGCTGGTAGCCGCGGTGCTGTTTCTCATGTGGGTATTGATGCTTGAACGCTACTGGTATGTGAATTGGGTAGCGCCGAAAGCTCATAAGCAGATCATTGCCACATGGAATGCCAGAGAAGATAGACACTCTTGGTATGCACACCGCATCCGTGAAGCCTGGGTGTCCCAGGCAAGTCAAGAGATGACTGCTCGTATGCTGATTATTAAGACCTTGGTCGCTATCTGTCCGATGATCGGGCTGTTAGGTACGGTTACTGGGATGGTATCAGTGTTCGACGTGATGGCAGTTCAGGGGACGAGTAATGCTCGTCTGATGGCTGCGGGTATTTCATTAGCCACCATGCCGACAATGGCGGGAATGGTAGCAGCGTTGTCTGGGGTGTTTTTTAGCACTCGTCTCGATGCCAAGATGAAAATCCGTATGGAAAAGTTGAAAGACAGACTGCCTCAGCACTAGAGAGAGATTGAACATGGCACGTAAGAAACATTCCAGTGTGGATGAAGAAGCACAGATCGATATGACCCCGATGCTCGACATCGTGTTCATTATGTTGATCTTCTTCATTGTGACTACGTCGTTTGTGAAACCGTCAGGATTGGAGTACAACAAGCCTGAAGCGGCACATGCGACATCTAAACCTTCGGCTAACATCTTTATCGGCATCAGCAAAACTGGTCTGATCATGATGGAAAACCGGCAGGTTGATATTGAACGGGTGTCAGCAAACGTTGAACGTATGCTGGCAGAAGCGCCAGAAGCTGCGGTATTGATCCAGGCTGACAAAGAAGCCAAACATGGTTTGGTTATTCGGGTCATGGATCAGGTCAAAGCCGCTGGCGTAGACAAGATCTCGGTATCTGCGGGGAAAGACTGATATGTTTAGAGCACTAGTATCGATACTTATTGGTGCTGCTGTTACATTTGGTCTGTTTTGGTTTATGGCTACTCTGGTGGGTGGAGGCGCTAAGCGCGCTGAAACCTCCACTGACTCGCCGGTCATTGAGATCACAATGGATAAGCAGGACTCACAGGCGCAGAAGAAGGTCAGAGAAACCCCTAAACCACCACCACCACCAGAGCAACCGCCTCAGATGGAAGAGATTCCACCTGATAGTTCGTCCAACATTGATACTTCTATGAGTTTCAGTTTTGGCTCGGTAGCTTCTGGCCCAGCGAGCACAGGCTTCAAGCTGGGTAACATGATGACTCGTGATGGCGATGCCACACCTATTGTGCGTATCGAACCACAGTATCCTGTTGCCGCAGCTCGTGATGGCAAAGAGGGTTGGGTTCAGTTGAGTTTCACCATTACAGAAACCGGTAGTGTGGATGATGTAAAAGTGATAGCGGCAGAACCTAAGCGCATCTTTGACCGTGAAGCGATTCGCGCGCTGAGGAAGTGGAAATACAAACCAAAGATTGTTGACGGCAAGCCACGTAGACAACCTGGTCAGAAAGTTCAGTTGGACTTTAAACTGAATGGAGGCAACTAAGATGCATAAAGTCACAAAACTTGCTGCAGCTTTATTGCTGACATTTTCTGGCAGTGTGGTGATGAATACCGCTGTTGCAGCAGAAAAGTGCCCCATTGATTTAAGGCAGTCCAAGGCTGTGGGTGAATCATCGGCACGAAAAGTACAGAAGGCTTTTGAAGCCTATCAGGCCAGCAAGCTGGATGATGCCATTGCCATTTTGCTGGAAGCATCTCCACGCGGCGAATTTGACAAAGCGTATGTCGATCGCATGCTGGGTAACTTCTACGCTGAAAAAGGGCAGATGGATAAAGCCATCAAGTTCCTGAAAGTGGCGGTGGATGCTGATGTACTCGGTGGCGTTGATCATGCCTCTACCTTGCGGTTGTACTCCGATCTGTTATTGCAGGAAAAGAAATTCAAGGAAGCCATTGTCTATTATCGTAAATGGATGGCTTTCACCTGTAAAAAAGATGCGGTTGTATACCGTCGCATGGCGATTGCCTACACAGAAATGCAGCAATGGGACAATGTACTCAAGACCGTGGATGAAGGTATTTCCTTGATGGAAAAACCGGACAAAGGTCTGTATCAGCTGAAATTTCAGTCACTGTTTAACTTGAAACAGTACAAAAAAGCTGTTGGGGTACTGGAAACCATGGTGCCGCTGTTTCCCGAAGATAAACGTTTGTGGATCCAGTTGGCCCAGCTTTATCTGTTAACGGAAGATTATGATCGTTCTCTGGCCACCTATGAAATTGCCTACGAAGGCGGTTTCTTGGAAAAACCGGATAACATCATACGTCTGTGTCAGTTGTTGTCATCTAAAGGGGCGCCGTATCGCGGTGCGGTCATTTTTGAAAAGCATATCAAGAGTGGCTTGATCCCCAAGGATGAAAAACACCTGAACATGATTGCCGGCTTTTTCCATCAGGCGAAAGAGCTGAAAAAAGCGGCCGATTATTATGGTCAGGCAGCGGCAATGGCAAATGACGGCAAATTGTATTTGAAGCAGGGGCGGTTGTTGTCCATGCAGCAGAAATACAAGGCATCTATTCCCGTGTTTGAACAGGCATTGAAATCAGGTCTGGACAATCCCGGTGAAGCGCAGTACGAGCTGATGTTGTCATACTTGAGCCTGAAGCAGTACAAGCAGGCATATCGTTATGCCGGGCTTGCTGCCAAGGATAAAAAAACCGCCAAGAGTGCCAACAACTATATTGCCTATATTAAAGACAAGGCGCGCATTCATAACGTTTCGTTGTAAATGCGATTGACCTCAAAAAGCCCCGAAAGGAGTATACAGTAAAAACCATGTCTATTTGCGCGTGAGTGAGTGACAGCCCTTTACTGGCAACACTTCTTGTTGATATGTAAAGCGTACATACTATGTATATTGGTGTGTACGCTTTTTATCCCTGAAGGCTTAGCAAGGCGATGGCATCACTGCGTGAAACCATCACCCTGCCAAAAGGGTATTTAAGGGAAGTGATGGTAAAGTAAAATAATAAAGCCACTCCTTACGCTCGCACAGCTCACTACTCGCTAGGCATTTATGATTTTTCTTGACCACCCGCTGAAACACGTTTCTGGACAAAACCTTGTTAGGGAAGATGCGAATAAGTCCCTGATGTGAGATCATAGCTACATAGTAAATCACAGCCATTACCGCCCATGAGCCAACAGTTAACTTTTGCCGATAGTGAGTTTTCCAGCAAGCGCCGCCAGACCCGTAAAGAGATTTTCTTATCTCGGATGGACAACCTGTTACCATGGACTCAACTGCAGGAAGTGATTGAGCCCTTTTATCCAAAAGCGGGCAATGGTCGTCGTCCGTATCCACTAGAAACGATGTTCCGCATTCACTGTATGTATGCAGCAATGGTACAGTCTGAGTGATGAGGCGATGGAAGATGCGCTTTACGAGATTGCTTCGATGCGTCAGTTTGCACAACTGTCACTGGATAAAGCCATTCCTGACCGCACTACCATTATGAATTTCCGGCACTTGCTGGAAAAACACAAACTCACTCGTAAGTTATTCCAAACGGTCAATCAATGGCTGTCGGATTGCGGTGTGATGATGACGCAAGGAACATTGGTAGATGCAACGATTATTCAAGCACCCAGCTCCACTAAAAATAAAAAGAATGAACGTGACCCGACTAAAAAAGGCAATGAATGGCACTTCGGTATGAAAGCTCACATTGGCGTGGATGCAAAGAGTGGCCTCACCCATACGCTGGTGACAACCGCCGCCAATGAACATGACTTGAACCAGTTGAAAAATCTGTTGCATGGCGACGAGGAATTCATCTCTGGTGATGCTGGTTATCAAGGCGCGGAAAAACGCGAAGAGCTGAAAGATACTAATGTGGAATGGCTGATAGCAGAGCGTCCCGGCAAAGTTCGGGTGCTGAAGAAGCATCCCCGCAAGAATAAAACCGCTATCAACATCGAGTATTTAAAAGCCAGTATTCGGGCGAAGGTAGAACACCCGTTCCGGATCATCAAATGTCAGTTCGGCTTTATCAAAGCACGCTATAAAGGGCTGACGAAAAATGACTCACAGTTAGCCATGCTATTCACCTTGGCGAACCTGTTTAAAGTAGACCAGATGTTACGACGACAGCCAAGATCTGTCTGAAATCCGGGAACAGCTTGGAATTAGGTCGAAATTCGGCGTAAAACGGCAGTATGTTGGCTAAAATTGAACACTTAGCGTTCAAAAATCAGGCGGGCCGCTCAAAACCTCGCTCGATACCTAAATTGCAGGACTTGTTCGCAGTTTCCTTAGTGTTCATTTTAGAACTTTTTTGTCATAAATTTAGCTCATCTGTTTTGAGTTGAACTGATTTAATTTAGAACTAAATTGTCATTTTTTGTGAAGGCAGAGGCAAAGAATCGGGCGTAACAGCTGATTTACTTTAGAACTATTTTGTTATCCCACAGCTGCCATTTCTAAATCGAAAATGCCCAAAGCAATTCAGCACTCCATTTTTAGACACCGCTTTAATTTCATTTATGCATGAGATTTTATAATCCATATGTGTCCAATTAAGCGCACCGTTTCCTAAAATTTAAGTGTCTATTCATCACAACCTGAGGAGGTTTGTATGGACGCTTGGAATAAAGGTCATCCCATGGGACAAAAACGACCTTTTAAATTGGAAGAGATTTGGCGCATTCGCACTCGGTTAGAGTTAGAGCATAATATTGCAGAGTTAGCGTTACTTAATTTAGCGATTGATTCAAAATTGCGCGCTTGTGACTTACTGCATTTGAAAGTTCAAGACATTACCTCAGCAGGCATCATTAATCCGCGCGTGCGCTTAACGCAACGTAAAACCCACCGTGAAGTGCAGTTTGAAATTACACCACCAACCCAACATTGTTTGACTTCTTGGTTACTTGAAAAGCGGCTCATCGCAGAGGATTACTTATTTCCCAGCCCAAGGTGTGCTCATCAACCGATGAGTTATAGCTATTACCGCGCGATAGTCAAAAACTGGGCGCGTCAGTTAGGCCAAAATAGTGAATTGTACGGCACGCATTCACTGCGCCGAACCAAAGCCACGCTGATTTACCGTAGAACAAAAGATATTCGAGCTATTCAAATATTACTTGGCCATGTCAAGTTAGATAACACCGTCCGCTATTTAGGTGTTGAGATTGAAGATGCACTGCGCATATCGGAATCCATTGAGGTATAAATGGATAAAGGCAGTGGCCATATTCAGCACCATTGCCTTGGTTTTCAAAAAACATCCCCAATTTACCGAAGTCAGCCCCATTGCAACTTTGATTCGCAAACACTTAAGTTAGTTGTTTGTTTTTGATGTGTTGCAATCATGTATTCATTTTTGTATTTTGATTTGACAAAAAAGAAAACTTAATCCAAAGGAATGCCATGTTGCCACAGCGACGTAAATCAGTTTTTACTATTTTTATAGCCTTATTCGCAGTTAGCTTACCTGCGCTTGGCAGTGATTGGAAAAACCTATCGCGGGTGACGGTTGCTGATGCAGGCGGCAGTGACCGCGCGCCTTCTGAGACCATTGATTTTCGAGCGTCGGCGGTTAATGGGCAGGCGAGCGTCTCCGGTGGCGCCGCTGTTTTTTCTGTGCCTATCGACATTCCACCTGGGCGCAATGGGATGCAGCCAGCGGTGAGTCTTGATTATTCCTCACGCTCGGGACCGGGGATTGCGGGTGTAGGCTGGTCAGTGACGGCGGGTTCTGCGTTGCACCGTTGTGATACCACGGTTGCTCAAGAGGGGCAGAGTCGTGCAGTTATCATGAGCGCCAGCGACCGTTTGTGTCTCGATGGGCAAAAGTTAATGGCTGTCAGTGGCCAATATGGCACATCAGGCGCGCAATATCGTACCGAGTTAGATCAATTTGTCAGAGTCACCCAATACGGCGCGTTAACCAGTGCAACAACCTACTTTGTCGTCGAGCGTAAAGACAATATCGTGGCAACTTATGGCGGGACAACCGACAGTCGGCATATTGCCCTAGGGCACACGTTACCCATGACGTGGGCCATCAATAAACAACAAGACCGTGCGGGCAACACCCTCACTTATACCTATCTCAATGCAGGCAGTGGTGAGTATGTACTCAGCGCGATTGATTACACCGGGTATCAGTCAAGTGTCGGTAATCGCAAAGTGGCATTTCAGTATGAAACGCGGCCAGACCAAGCTCGCCATTATCTCGCCGGCGGACTTATCCGCTCCACCCTACGCCTTAAGGCGATTGAGTCACAGCTAGATAGTATCCCACTACGCCGATATGAATTGGCGTATGACACGAGTTCACACACTCAACGCTCGTTGCTGCAATCAATAAAAGAGTGTTACCAAGGTCAGTGTAAAGCCGCAACGGATTTACGGAGCTACGCCCCGCTGTTAGCGTGGGATAGCCGGGATTCCAGCAGTAGTGCCCATCGCGTTATCAGCCCTGTCGCGGGTAATGGTCGCCACGACCAGACGCGTCAGATGGATTTAAACGGTGATGGTATTCAAGAGCTCGTTCACCTGAGTGCGCAATACGATAGGACAGATAAATTAATCAGCTATTTGGTGAAGATTTACCAACGACAAGCGAGTGGTGATTACACCCTAGCCTATGACGCCTCGGCGCAGTCAAGTGATATTGCTAACGGTATCTTTTATTACCCACAAGGAGACCTGAATGGTGATGGCATTAGTGATTTTTTCATCGTCAATCGCACAAGTGGGCAAGTAAGCCTGTTCCAATTTAACCAGGACTTAGTCCCGCAACCCCTCATTCCCACGAATGTCATACTGCCGAGCGCCTTTTGGACTAACCCCTCTGGTGTAGGGGCCACGCTACAGATTTTAGATTTGAATGGTGATGGTCAGCAAGATTTTGCCTTTATCGGGGCTGACCACAAGGTTTATTACTACCAACATCAAGGTGGAGTGACACCGAGTTTTTCAGGCCCTCACTTACTCACAACGCGCAGCAAGACAACCTATGAGGGCAAGAGCTATCTTGAGCAGATACGCTATATGGATATGGACGGTGATGGTGTGATGGATGTGGTCAAGACCTTGCGTCTTGCTAACGCCTCCGAGCAAATCAGTGTCCAGTTTGGCAGTATTTCATCCAGCGGCTTGTTAACCCTTGGGACCGCGGTATCCAGTGCAACGCTAGGACTACCCACCAATCATGTTAACAATGAGTATGTGTTTGCTGATATCAATGGTGATGGTTTATCTGATTATATTCGCGCACTACAAGTGGGCAGCAGCTTCAGTTGGCAGGTACGGGAAAATCGCGGTAATCGCACCTTTTCTCCAGAACGCAGCTTAGGAACAGGGACGGGTATTCATGCCTACCAAGCCTACCAAAATGGCACCACACGAATACAATCACGCTGGGGCGGGCTGCGCGTTGCCGATATTGACAGTGACGGCGTGGATGAACTGCTGGTTGCCACGCACAGTCAAGACAATGTGTGCGTGAGATTTTCAGGTAATCCTAGCAATAGTGGCTCGCAAGAGCCCTATCATGTCACGGTTTGCAACGATGATTTGCACCGCAGTGAAGTCAACTTGAGTAGCCATCCATGGCTTGAAATTGACATTGACTGGTCTCGCTATGACGCTAGGCGCTTTCATTGGACGGTACTCGATTTTAAAGACAGTAGTGTAGGCGCCACTATCGGTCGCGAAATACCCAATGTGGTTTATGCGCCCATCCAGTCGTTATTTATTCGAAACGGTGACCGTTCACTCGGCTTGATGATTAACGATATTGATAACAATGGTTTTGCTGATTTTAGTTATCAAATGATAACTAACTACAACCAAATCGCAGGTAGGGGCCAGTACATCAATGTCGCGGGCCAACCTTACTATTATGCGAACTTGTCGATGTACTTTGCGAGCGGTTCGCCACCCTATGCCGGTGGGTATTTTGAGCAATACAATCAGGCGGGCGAAGGGACAGACCGCGGCAAGTTAGTTGATACTGTGTATGAAGTCCAAGATGGTCTCGGCAAATCCTATCGATGGGATTACGCCCCTTTGTCGCGGGTGCTCACAGGGCGCATTGAGAGTACGCCGTTTTATCAAGTCCCCTCAGAGCGGTATATTGATAACGACCCAAGCAGAACGCATTTTTACTTTACGTCATCGATGTATGTGGTGAGCGACAGCTTTAGTGATAACGGGCGCGGAGGCACGCGGCAGACGCAATACCACTATAGAGAGGCCATCTATAATCGCGCAGGCAGAGGCTTTCAAGGGTTTCGAGCCATCATTGCCGATGATGTTGACCGCGGCCTGCGCAGCATTCACGAATACCATCAATTATTTCCTTTAACCGGAAAACTGCAAGAGTCTCGAGTGTGCCTCAGTAGTGAACCGGAATATGCTTGTAAGCAGACACCGTTGGTCCGCGAGCAGATTGACTATGACACCTTAGTCACCACTCCAACAGGGACGCAGTGGGTTTACCCTGTGTCTGCGGTGAAGCAGCGGTGGGATTTACAGGGGATACCCCTGTCCAAGACCGAAACCCAAGTCAATCCTAGTGATGTGGACGCATGGGGCAATATTAGTAAGCAAACTCAAACCGTGACTGATTACATTAAAGGGCAAGCCAACACTTACAGCAGTATGATTGAAACCAGCTTTGCCGTTGATGTGAATAACTGGTGGCTGAATAAGTTCAACTGGACACGCACGACCCACAATGCTGCGCAGCGTAACTGGGGGGACGACCCGGTTGGCACGATGGATAAAGCGCAGTGGCAATTGCAAACGGTCAGTACCTGGGATAGTGTGCATCGCCTCCCCATCAAGATGACCTATACCGCCAGTAATAGCAGTTGCAATCGCATCGAAGAAACTGGATTAAACAGTTACGGTCTGCCACTGTGGACTAAAACCACAGGGCAAAGCAGTACGTGCAGCTCCTTGCCGGCAAGGCAAACCAGCTTTACTTACACCAAAGACGGTACAACTCAGGCTGACGATGGCTATCTGCCTTACAAGGTCACCAATGCCAAGGGCCATATCACCACAACCGAATACGATATGGGGCTAGGACTCCCCACCAAAGTGATAGCGCCCAACAATATCATCACTCAAACCGAGTACGATGGTATTGGTCGTCCGGTGCAGGTTAAACAGACGGGTAGCCCAACCCGCTATTTGCGCTATTTACTCGCCAATGAGGGCAATAATCCGCCGCAGGACAACGACAATATTCCTGTGGTGATGACCCGCACCAGTGGTGCCGGTATCCCCGAAACGGAGCAATATGTTGACGGTCAAGGTCGCTTACTGCGCACGGCAACCCAAGGCTTTGATGGGGGGTATCAGTATCAGGATAAGCATTATGATGCACTTGGGCGCTTAATCCGAGAATCGACGCCCTATGGTAACGGCACGGCGGCAGACTATACCGAGTTCAGTGATTTTGACGCACTCGATAGACCCGGCAGACGCACAATTCCTAATGGGCGCTCCGGTGGGCTAGAGTCCCTATACACCTATAACGGGTTAACCACGGATATCAATGTCGAAGGACGCTTGATGTCACGTACCTATGGCAGTCAAGGCTGGCTGTATGAAACGGTGGATGCCCAAAATGGGACTAACCGCTTTGCCTACGATAGCGCGGGCAGACCGTTAGTTATCCGCGATGCTAACAATAGTGATATCAAAGCAACTTACAACGGTTTTGGCCATAAAACCCAAGTTATCGACCCTAACCAGGGCACCACAGTCTTCGGTTACAACAGTGTAGGCGAACTGGATAAGCAAACCGATGCCAATGGCGTGGTACAGACCTATGTACTGGATGTGCTGGGGCGTGTCACCAGTAAAACCACCACGGGCGGCAGTGCACCAAGTACAGCGACCTTTGTGTGGGACACGCTCAAACAAGGCTTACTCACTTCTGAAACTGAAAACGGCGTCGCTCGCACTTATGCCTACACAACTGCACTGCAACTGGCACAAACCACGGTCACAGTCGATAGCACTAGTCGCACAGTTAAGCATCAGTACGATGGCTTCTATGGCAGACCAAAAGCCATGGAGTATCCGAACGGCTTAACCCTCAAATATGTCTATAACGATTACGGTTACCTTGAGCAGACCAGTAATGCTGCCTCTGGCTATGTGTATCGTCACATCACTGCCATGGATGAAGCGGGCCATATCACGGGCGCAGACCTTGCTAACCGGGCGATGTCAGAATCTCGTAGCTATTACAGCGAAGGCACCATGGCAAGTGTCGAAGTGGATGGCCCGCTGGGGCGGATTCATGCGCACTACTATGACGGCTATGATGAGTTTATGAACCTCATCAGTGAGCGTAATGGCGTCACAGGGCTCAACAAAAGCTACCGTTATGACACACTTAATCGCCTAACGGAGTATCAGTTTAACAATACCAACCCGACCTTTAGCGCCACGGTTAACTATGCCTACGATAAGGTCGGTAACTTCCTTAAGAAAACCGACTACAGCGCCAATAGCACCACGGCCTACCGTTATGGCGGCAGCGCCAGCTGTGCTGCGGGCAATAATGCCGGCCCCAATGCCGTATGTCAGCTAACTAAACTCAATGGCACGACGGTGAGTTTTCAATACGATAATCGCGGTAATTTACGTGTGGGTGATGGCTTATCCATGACCTACAACGCCATGGATAAACCCTTGAGTGTCTCTGGCCGTGGGGCCACCACAAGCTTTGTCTATGGCAGCGATAATATTCGCGCCAAGCAAAACCGCACTGTTGGTAACACGACGACAACTACCTATTATGTCGATAAGTACTACGAAGCCGACAGTGATGGCAGTTGGCGTGCCTACCTTGATGATATCGCGGTACTCAGTTATACCCCACAGCGTGGTCATTTACTGCAATTTACCCTCAAAGACAGATTGGGCAGTGCCACTACTCTAGCGGACCAAAATGGCAATATCGTTAGTCAACGCTATTTTGACCCCTTTGGTCGAACCGCATCGACAGGCGGTGGGCATCGTACTGATATGGCGAATAAAAATACACTGCAATCAAAGCTGCAGGATTTGGATATCAACAATAAAAACCGCCGCGGCTTCACCAACCACGAGCACCTGAATGAACAGCAGTTAATTCATATGAACGGGCGGATTTACGACTACAACCTTGGCAGATTTATGAGCGTGGACCCGTTTATACAGAGTCCGACCTCAACCCAGAGTGTCAACCCCTACAGCTACATTATGAACAACCCCCTCGCAGGCATAGACCCAACGGGGTATTATGCCGAATGCCCTAATAACATCAATGGATGTCCTAAGCCAGAAGAGAAAAAGAGGCGAATGGACGGCAGTGGCCGTGGCTCAGGCTGGACAGTCATTTACGATATAAGCGGTAATGGTTCAAATCGGCAATCGAGCTTAGCAAAAGGCACACAAAAAACCGAGGCTATAGGTTCTCCGAAGCAGAATGCGAATAAGAGTTGGGGCAGTGGTACCAGTGGAGGAAACAATCCTTCAGTCGACTCCACAAATAGAGAAGCGGTAGAGTTCAATGGAACCGAAACCGCCTGTGTTGGGGGAGGTGCAGCATGCACCCCTTCAAGCCAGTCGGTTAACATCTCGTTAGGTTATACAGATACTCCTGTCGGAATGGGAACCAATCATGCTCTGGTTATAGTTACCGACCCTTTAACAGGAGAGCAATACGCCACTCGCGCAGGGCCTAGCTTGTTTAAAACTGATGAGGGCGGTTCAGGAGTGGGTCTTGGGACTATAAGGGCAGAATCGGGTGTTTACGATAAGACTTTCCGAGATAGCCCTGATAAGGTCCATACGACGCAACATGTTGGTAAAATAAAGATAACATTTGCTGAAGCTGTTTCTCGAATGCATGAATTTGCCAAAGTAACGAATAGCAACTCAATTCCCTACAAGCCGAGTTTTAACAGTAATTCTTATGCCTTTACGTTTGTTGAAAGCCTTGGGTTTAAAAGGCCAACACCTAAAGTGTGGTCGCCCGGATGGGAATCTGGAAGGGCTGATACGAAAAAATTGTCGTACTTAAAGTAGCAATTGAAAAGGATAAGATATGTGTAATATAAGACACCGCTTGCTTGGCTGCATCATCACTGTTTGTCTACTACTGACTTCTTGCAAGGGAGATGACCAAGTGACCACCGCACAGGTTGAAAAGTTAATAAAAGAACATCTTACGCTGGGTGATTCAAGCGCAGAAATAGAGTCCTTTTTAAAGGAAAACAAGATAATGTTTACCTATGATAAGTATGCGAATCGATACCAGTGCATCATCAGGGACACATCGAGTAACAAGCAGGTAGATTCTGCAATCATAATTTATCTGTATGTGGATGGGCAAAAAAACTTCACAAAGTCTGAGGTGATAGAGTCCTTTACATCTCCATAACCTTCAAATATTTAAAAATGATCAAATTACCAGCAAAGCTGGTAATTTGATCATTTTCACCCGTTTCAATATTTACATCATCACAACTTCACACCTACTTCAGCATTACTAGCAATCTTCACCATCTCCAAAACATTCCCGCTTTGGGTTATAATCTCGAAAGTTACGGAGAACCTGAATGTAGTTGCCCCCACTAAAACGGACAGCTTAACTCGCCACTTTAAGAGCTCGATACTCTCTAGGTGACATCATTTTCAATCCACTGTGTGGGTGGTAATTGTTGTAATCGTCAAACCATTCGGCGAGCTTTACAAGCACTGTAGCTGCATCTAGACGGTCATTCAGGTATACATAATCTCGTTTGAACGTCTTCACGAAAGCTTCTGCCATGCCGTTGCTTTGCGGGCTTCTAACTGGCGTCGTGCACACCTTAAAACCAAGTGATTTGGCAAACTGCCGTGTTTCATCGGCGATATAACAACTGCCATTATCGGTTAACCATTCAACGGTATGTGGCAACTCTCGGACATCTCCGAAGCGCTGTTCCATGCTTTCAACCAAAATATCTTGAACTGTAGTGGCATACTGAATTTGGCCATCTAATTAGAGCTGCTATGATGGCGGCATTAGAAAGTTAGGTGACAAAATGACAAAGAAACAAGGCCCGAATTTCAGCCCTGAATTCAGACTGGAAACAGCACAACTGGTTGTTGACCAAGGTTATACGAATAGAGAAGCGGCCGAAGCCATGGGAGTTGGTTATTCAACTCTGGGCAAATGGGTTAAACAATTGCGAGAAGAACG
>NZ_JBKOUD010000006.1:0-177381 GCF_046765975.1 Shewanella mytili
TTTCGAATGATGAGTCTCACGACATTACACTTAGCCGATACCGTGCAGGCAAGCTCATGAAAGCGCTGAGCTTATTCAGCTGTCAGTTGCCAAAACACACTTACAGGAAAGCTACTCAGGAACATGTTGCTATTCCTAACTTACTCGACATTGAGTATCGTGGACAGCCAAAGAACGTGATGTTCCATAGCGACCAAGGATGTCACTACACAAGCCGTAAATTCCGTCAGTTAATCTGGCGCTATCGCTTAACGCAAAGCATGAGTCGCAGAGGAAATTGTTGGGACAATAGCCCTATGGAACGCTTCTTCAGAAGCCTTAAAACCGAATGGGTGCCAACTACAGGTTACGGGAGCTTTACGGAAGCAAAGCAGAAGATAGGTGAATATATTCATGGCTATTACAGTCGACTGAGACCGCATTCGTACAACGGTGGTTTAACGCCAAATGAATCGGAAAAACGTTACTGGAATAGCTACAACGATGTGGCCAAAATGACTTGACCACTACATATTGACTATCACTTTTATAAAAATTAATAATGAAAATTAATTTTTATAAACATCAAAAGATAGCCAAGCAACTAAAATTCCTAAAAATTGAACTATACCGAAAAATTCAATATCCAATGCAATTAGAGTCGGCTTTAACAAAACAAAGTAAAAAGCTACTGCAATTACTGATAATAAAACCAAAAGTTTAATGTTTATAGAAATTTTAATATGTTCCCCGCAATTTGTGCATTGACCATTTTTAATTGCGCCTTTAGAGAAAAATAAATAAAATTTCTTTCCACAACAATGAGTTTTCATATAATTCCCCAAGATGTTATTTTTTACATTTACTGAATAGTACTAACCAATAAAAAAAACATATAACAGAAACCACTAATGATATCACCCCCGCAGAAAAACGAACATCATGCAGTCGTTTAACACCATATTCATTAAAACCATAATAAACTAATGGGGATAATATGATACAGAAAGCCATATAACCAAACATACGTCTTAAACATTTTTTCTTATCAATCATATTACCCCCTTGATGAACTTAAACTAAAATTTAATCATTCGTGATTTCTTGATTTAAAAAAACATCAAATGCATCGGAAATTCGACATGAAAAGCAAAAAGGCCTTTCTTATTAAAGAAAGGCCTTTTTATTTCAAAATGTTATGAACTTATATTAGTTCATGCCATAGGAAATAATATGGTGTTTTGGCATGTTTTTTGTTGTCTTGGTTTGTCTGGTTAATTTATTGAAATTATTGAGGTTGTTGTCATATCTTGTATTGGTTTGTATTGAGTTGTTTTGGTTCTTATGATTAACTCGGGGTACATATGGGGGTACATGAAATTACGTCATGTACCCCACAAAAAGAGGTAGTCATGGGCAAGCTATACGACAAACACTTGAAGGTACTGTTAAACAAACGTCAGGAGCGTCCCAAAACACTTTCAGATGGTAACGGGTTAGGTGCTCGGGTATCCCTGCAAGGTAAAATCCGATGGCAATATCGTTATAAGGTTAAGCTTGAGGACAAGCATAAGAGCAAGCGGATTGATTTGGGGGATTATCCAGAAATTTCGTTACTGAAGGCTCGTGATTTAGCGCAACAGTGCCGTTCGTGGTTGGCTGATGGGTATGATCCCAAACTTCAGCGACAAGTTGAACGGCAAGCCACCTTACAGCCGGTGACGGTTCAAGAGGCTATCGAGTATTGGTTTGTTAACTATGCGGATGACAATCGCGCCAATGCAGATCGTCATCGCGTGCAATTTGAAAAGCACATTTATCCTTACATCGGCCATTTACCTCTAGAGCAAACAGAAACCAGACATTGGTTGGAATGCTTTGACCGCATACGTCGCGGTGTGCCCAAACGTAAGCAACGCCCTGCGCCAGTAGCAGCTGGCTATATCTTCCAGAATGCCAAACAAGCCTTAAGGTTTTGCCGCGTTCGGCGATACGCAATTAGTCGCGAGCTTGAAGATTTAACCGTGCCTGATGTTGGCGCCAAGCAACGTAAAAAAGACCGCGTGCTGTCAGAAGTTGAGCTCCATGATCTACTGGCTTTTATTCAAACCCGCAAATGCAATCGTTACTACGCAGACTTGATTTGGTTGCTGGTGGTCTTTGGTGCTCGAACGCAAGAAGTCCGCTTATCAACATGGGATGAATGGGACTTTGATAAAGGGCTTTGGACGATTCCACGTGACAACAGTAAGAATTCAGAAATTATCCTGCGGCCAATCCCTGATGCAATGCGGCCATGGCTGCTACAGCTTAAAGCCAGAAATCAAAAGAGCGGTTACTTGCTCGGCGAGCTGAAAAAGCCTGAAGCCGTTAGCATGTTAGGTGGCAATATTTGGAAGCGCTTAGAGCATGATGAAAAGTGGACTCTGCATGATCTACGACGCACCTTAGCCACTCGGCTCAACGACCTTGGTATATTGCCCCATGTAGTTGAACATCTACTAGGGCATACCATTAGTGGTGTTGAGGGCATCTATAACCGTAGTCAGTACATGAATGAGAAGCGTGCGGCACTCGATTTATGGCTAGCTACCATCACTCCCGCATCATGGGATGATTACAGGGCGTTTGGCTAATGTCCCCCTCTCTATAGTTTTTATTTATTGAGAAGCCTGACGTTTATTTCGCATAAAAGCTTTGTATATTTTCTAGACTGAAGCAATAATTGAGTAGTTAATTACTCATTAACTGTTTTATTTTGACTTAATGAGTATTTTTTTACTCGTTTTGTATTTTGGAGCTCTTATGGAACATTTGACCATTCAGGCGTTCATCAATGGCCAATGGAGAGATATTGCACAGCTCTCTTTTCCTGAGAGCGAGCAAGCTAATTATAGGCTCACCTCATTAGATTACGAGCAAGCTTACGCTTTGGCAGAGTTAGACAAAGACGACATGCACGCCGTCTCGCTAAATCACCCCGTGAGCCTGTTTTTTGATGAGCCGGGATGGCTATGCTTTCTCGATGACATTATGCCTAGCGGTGCAAGCCGTCGCTATTGGATGAAATACCTCGATATCGCTGATCTGAGTGTCGACGAGCAAAATTTTGTTTTGCTGAAATATGGCACTATCGCTCCCGTCGGTAATTTGCGTGTCAAGGAGTCGCTGCCTGAGCGCACGACTATTGCTGATCAGCTGACCTTCACTGTCGATGACGTTAAGAATCGAGCTGCTGACTTTTTGGATTATGCGCAACATCGAGGCGCTGCTGCTGGTGGCGCAACTGGTGCGGGCGGTGAAGCCCCCAAGCTGTTATTACGCTGCGACGATGAACAGAATATCTGGATTGATAGCTACCAAGACGAGCCGCAAAACCGAGACCTTCATTACTTGGTGAAATATCCGAGAGGCCCGCGGTTACCCATTGATTGCGACATCTTACGCGCTGAATACCACTATTATCACGAATTGGCTGAAATGGGCTTTGAGACCATCCCTACGACTAATATGCGGCTTGAAGAAGGCCTTAACTATCCATCATTGTGGCTGCCACGCTTTGATCTTTACTTTAACGAACTAGGCCAGCAACGTTATGCGATGGAGTCGGTCTATTCGATACTTGGCAAGGGCGCGGGTGTTACCTTAGATCATGAGCAAACCATAAGAACGTTAATCGATAAAATCGCTCATAGCCATATGGCATTAGAACAAGGATTTCAGTTTGACGTACGCGCGTTTGTGCTTGAATGGGTGCAGCGAGACCTTTTGAATATCCTATTCGGCAACAGTGATAATCATGGCCGCAATACAGCGTTTCTTAAAGGCGATGGGTGGATAAAGCTTGCCCCTATCTATGACTTTGCACCAATGAAGGCCGATCCAGAAGGGGTGGCCAGAACCACAAAATGGCAAGCACCGCTAGAAGTTGGGGGTGAGTATAACTTTCAGGGCATTGCTGACGCATTGGCTGATTTAGTGCCTGCTCAGACGCTAATGAAAGAGTTAAAGCTCACTGCGCAACAATGCCTTGGCTTGAAGCAACGCTTAATTGAGCGCGGTGTGCCACAACGGATCATCGACATGCCAGCTATTGGCTTTGCTTATGTTGAACAAAAGCTAGCTCGTTGGGGGCTACTATGAGTGATAAACCATCTACTGCTGAAACGGCAAAAGAAACCATTGCTCGTCTTAGAGCGAATCGTCAGCAACGGAGTGCGGTTGTTACTGAAGCGTCGCAGCGTCAGCAATCTGAAAACGTTGTAGGAGCGCCAATACAAGCCGCTAAACGAGCCTCTAAGCAATCAAGCGGTGTGAATGCCATCGAACGAAAGAACGCGATTCACGCCGTCACACAACAGCTATTACATGGTGCGCTAAGCCAAGGGCAAGCGCTTAAAACATTGCGAGTTGAGGTGTTAGGTTTAACGCAAGATCAGTATGCAACCTTAGCTAAGGTGTCACGCAAAACCCTCTCTGACGTTGAGAACGACCGAGGTAGCTTTAAGACCGATATTCTCGACCGACTATTCAAGCCTTTTGGTCTTAAGGTCGGGATTGTGCCAATCTCAACAGGTACAACATGGCTTCTCTGATAATTAGAGTGCATTGGCTAACACCCTAGCACTCACACAGCTAATCCGTTTGCTTATGGCTAGGATATTCGCCAAGCGCCGTGCTATTTGCAGTAAACGCTGAGGACTGTGGCAGGTTAGCTAATGTCTTGAATCACGTCGCAGTAGCAGCTTTACAACTATCAGAATCGTCCCACAGTTCTCGGGTCATTGAACCGCGCCTCCAGCCGTCAATTGGCGCTGTCGCATAACAGCCTGAAATCGATACATTTCACACAGCCTAATTTGGTTCGTAGGTGTTAAGATACATCCAGAATCATTTTAAGGTTGCATTGATAAATGACCCCAAAACTCACTCTCCAACAGCTTGAATCTTTCCTGTGGGAAGCCGCTGACATCCTGCGCGGCAATATGGACGCCTCAGAGTACAAAGACTACATCTTCGGCATGATGTTCTTAAAACGCCTGTCTGATGCCTTTGAAGAGGCGCAAGAAAGTGTGGTGCAGTATTACCTCGGCAAAGGCAAAACCCAAGAGCAAGCTGAAGCGCTGGCGCAAGATGAAGACGAATACGATAACACCTTCTTCGTGCCGCAACGCGCTCGTTGGTCAGCGTTAAAAGACCTTAAACACGATATCGGCGCGACGCTCAACAAAGCCACTGAAGCGATTGAAGAGTACAACGGCAGCCTTGAAGGCGTGTTGGTCACTATCGACTTCAACATCAAAAACAAGCTGTCTGATAAAAAGCTGCAAGATTTGCTGTCGCACTTCAACAAATACCGCCTGCGTAACGAAGACTTTGAACGGCCTGATCTGCTCGGCACCGCCTACGAATACCTCATTAAAATGTTCGCTGATAGCGCGGGCAAAAAGGGCGGTGAGTTCTATACCCCAAGTGAAGTGGTCTCGCTGCTGGTGGCCTTACTCAAGCCTAAAGCGGGTATGCGTATCTATGACCCAACCTCCGGCTCCGGCGGTATGTTGGTACAAACCCGTAACTACCTCGCCGCCCATGGCGAGAACCCCGGCAACCTGTCGCTGTTCGGCCAAGAGATGAACCTAAACACTTGGGCCATCTGTAAGATGAACATGTTCCTGCATGGCGTGCTCAGTGCCGACATTCGTAAAGGCGATACCCTGCGCGAACCTAAGCATACCGAAGGCGGTGAGCTGATGCGCTTTGACCGCGTGATTGCCAATCCACCGTTCTCACTGGCGAAGTGGGGTAAAGAAGAGTGCGATAACGACGGTTTTGGTCGTTTCCCTTATGGTACGCCGCCGAAAGACGCAGGCGACTTAGCCTTTGTGCAGCACATGATCGCCAGCACCAACGCAGAAGGTATGGTTGGTGTGGTCATGCCGCATGGGGTGTTGTTCCGAGGTTCGAGCGAAAAGGCGATTCGTCAGGGCATTCTCGAAGATGATTTGCTCGAGGCGGTCATTGGTTTGCCATCGGGCTTGTTCTACGGCACTGGCATTCCGGCCTGTTTGCTGATCATCAATAAACACAAAGCGGCTGAGCGTAAAGGCAAGGTGCTGTTTATCAATGGTGAGCTGGAGTACGAAGAAGGCAAAAACCAGAACAAACTGCGCCCGCAAGATATTGAGAAAATCGTCACCACCTTCGACAACTACCAAAACATCAAGCGTTACGCTCAAGTGGTCGAGCTGAGCGAGATTGCCGACAACGACTACAACCTCAATATTCGCCGCTACGCTGATACTGCGCCACCAGCAGAGATCTTTGATGTGCGCGCCATCCTGCATGGCGGCGTGCCTGTGCGCGAGGTCGAAGACGAGTATATCCAAGAAGAGATCCTGCAAGGCTTCGACGTTAGCTGCGTGTTTACCCTGAAATCTGAGGGTTACTACCAGTTCCGCACCGATATCAGCGCCAAAGAGCAGATCCGCGAGTTTGCCATGGATGCCACGCCAGCCGTCATTAGCCAGTTAGAGCGCTGGTGGGACAAGTATCAAGTATCACTCAAACAACTTGACGATGAAGTCGCTACCGCTGAGAGCGTGATGCAAGGCTATCTCAAGGAGCTGGGTTATGAGTGAGCGGATTCCTGAAGGGTGGGTTATTGATAAAGTAGGAAACTATATTTGTGAATATAGTAAAAAGTGCGTTGTTGATGGCGAATATGAGGTTTTAACCTCCTCAAAATCAGGTTTGATAAGACAGACTGATTACTATGGTGAAAATAGAATTACTAGAAAATGTACGATAGGCTTCAATATCGTGCCTCACAAATTCATCACGTATCGCTCAAGAAGTGATAATAATCGGTTTACCTTCAATAAGAACAATTTAGGTATTATTGGTCTTGTGAGTAAATATTATCCCGTTTTCACTCATAAGTGCGGAGATACTTATAATCAGTTTTTGACATATTTGGTTAATTTTCACTCCGATAAATTTGCTCTTGAGAGTGTTGGAACTTCTCAACTGGTTCTATCATTAAGTGCTGTTAAATCAGTTAAATTGATGTTTCCCTCCCTCCCAGAACAACAAGAAATCGCCAAGATCCTGACCTCAGTGGATGATGTGATTGAGAAGACACAGGCGCAAATCGACAAGCTCAAAGACCTGAAAACGGGCATGATGCAGGAGCTGTTGACCAAAGGCGTCGGCGTCGATGGTAAGCCTCACACCGAGTTTAAGGATTCCCCTGTTGGCCGGATTCCGAAGGACTGGGTTGCGTGTTCTATGGGTTCAGTTAGCAACTTGATCACAAAAGGTGCAACACCAACCACTTCTGGTCATAGCTATGCTTCTGAAGGAATTCGATTTTATAGAAGTGTGAATGCTTCTGAAGACGGAACACTTATATTGGACGATGTTCGATATATATCAAGCGATGCAGATGAGCAGCTAAAAAGATCAAGTTTGCAAAGAGGGGATGTTGTCCTTTCTATTGTTGGTGCAAAAACAGGGAAGACCTTCTTTCTTATTGATGATCTTTCGCCTTTACCAGCTAATATCAACCAAAATATTGCGTTGGTTCGCGTGAATAAAGGTCGAGTTTTGCCAGAGTATTTAAAGTACTTTATTTCGTCAGCTGCGTTTCAATTGCAAGTCGATAGAGAAATAACGACACAAGCTCAACCATCTCTAAGCCTAAAGCAGGTTGGTGACTTTATCCTGCCAGTCCCTCACCTAAGCGAGCAGATTGAAATTGTTGAATCTCTGAATTCACTTAGCAATGTTTTGGCAGTTAAACTTACTAAGTTGACTCATTTTCAGTCGCTTAAAAAAGCCCTCATGCAGGATCTATTAACGGGCAAGGTGCGAGTAACCATCGACTAGCAAGGACGAGTAATGTTACAGGCAATTCTCCATGGAAAGGCGGGGCGTATCGACGGCGACAAAGGCCAGTCGATAAGCTGGCGTGAGGTATTCAAGGGGCGGGAAGACCTGATGACAGCGGCGGTATTTGGTCGCTTTGCCTATCTGTCTGCGCCTGTACAAGCAACTTTAATGCAGCGCTGGCTTCGCGTGACTGAGCCAGCCTTTGATGATTTTGAAAAGATCGATTTCTGGCCTAGTTATCAATTGGTGAGTAATGACCAAAAGAGAAGGGTTGAGCCAGATGTAGTCCTTAATTTTGCCAGTGCTACCGTGATTTTGGAGATCAAGCCACCTAATGGTGGAGACCAAGACATTGACCAGTGGCGGCGTGAGGTTGAGTCGTTTCTTCTATCTGGAGAGCGTAGCCAGCTACCACTGTATTTTTTAGCCATTGGGCGTATACCAAACAAATTAGTGCTTGGTAACTGGGCTCAACAGCTAAGTAAAAAACTCGATGGTATTAATGCCGTGGTGTGGCAACGAGTCGTTAACGACTTACTGGAACTCGATAATGGTAAGTTAGCGTGTGAGCCTAATACACAAGATAAGCGCATTATTGCAGATATTCTGCAAACCGCGGGCTTGTATCAGCTCAGAACACAATTCTATAGCTGGGAAACGTTACTTGACCACCCGCTACCACGGCTGAGCTTACAGCAACCGCTATTGCGCGATAAACCGAACCCCAAAGCGCCAGCTCAACCAGAACCTCAACCGTTTTCAGCGCCCCAAGCACCACACAGTTGGCACGACTTAGCCACGTTTGCCACATCGCACCCCATTTCACTCAAGGACATCAACACATGGAACAAGTAGATGATTTGCTATTGCAGGTACGTACCGCGCACCGTTTATTGGCGGCGTATTATCAGCGTATTATTCCTGCCATCACCGATATGGCGAGCAAGCTTGAGGTCGATTTCTACTATTGGGGTAATGAGCACTTCGGGCATACGCCTGCTGTTCACCGCGACATAACGCAGTACTGGTCTTGGGATCTGCTGCCCGGTATGAATACCCACTATCTGTACGGTAAGTTTCAGGCTATCAATAAAGTGCGCGTTGGGGACTATCTGCTTCAATTTGTAGTTGTTACTGATTCAGGTCTTGATAACCACGGTCATGGTCATAAGAGCGAACCAGACGCGTTAAATTTGCCAATAACAGTCGATAAAGCTCAGAGCTTGTTGCGAGTTATTGTTTGTGCGCCTTACAAAGTGTTTGAAGATAGTTGGTATAACAATATTTGGGCGGGTGTTGACTACCCTGACTTCAGTAATACTCCAACGCCTGCAAAAGATAAGAACGATGAACCTTGTTTCTTATCTGGCTATGAGTGCCCGTTAGCTAAGCTGATGTCAGATGACGGTGTGGAGCAGTTAGTTGAGCGTATTAAACAGCAAATAGATAGCACCGTTGCGGCGGCTAAAGCGGAGCATGAACGTGTTGCTGGTGGGCAGGGTGTTGCCTCATGAGCAATGATGAATTTGACAAGGTAGAACGTCCCGCCATTGCGCAGCTCCACCAGCTAGGCTGGCGTTACGTTCCCGGTAAAACGTTGGCACCTGAGCACAGCAATCAAGAGCGTGATTATTTACGCGATGTGGTGCTGGTTAAACGCCTAACGCAAGCCATTGAACGCATAAACCCGTGGATCAATGAAGAGAACCTGAGAAAGGTGGTGCGCATGGTGACGCACCCGCAATGCACAGGTTTGATGGAGTATAACCACGGCTTTTATCAAACCATGGTGGGCTATCTGTCGGTTGAGCAAGACCTTGGCAAAGGCAAAAAAGGCCAAACCGTTAAGCTGGTGGACTTTGATAATATCGACAGCAACGAGTTTATCTGTGCCAACCAGTTTAAGGTTGAAGGCCCCAATCAAACCATCATCCCTGATATTGTGTGCTTCGTTAACGGCCTGCCGTTGGCAGTGATCGAGTGTAAATCGCCTTATATCTCAACGCCTATTTATCACGGCATTGACCAACTGCGTCGCTACGCTAATCAGCGCCATCCTGAGCAGTTTGAAGGCGCTGAAAAGCTGTTTTGGTATAACCAACTGATGGTTTCGACCTGCCGAGATCTTGCCCGTGTCGGTACAATTAGCTCGCCCGCACAATACTATGGTGATTGGAAAGATGCTTACCCGCTGACTGATGCAGAGATTGCGCAACAAGATAGCGATGATGTGCTGCCGCTCACCAATAAGCTCAATGTGGAGTTACCTGTTGCCACTATTGACCCTGCTGATGATGAGTTTAAGCAAGTGGCCGAGCCACCAGCTGATTACCAATCCGCTAAGGTTACGGCACAGCAGCGCTTGTTAGTCGGTATGTTTAGCCGTGAGAACTTTCTCGATATCGTGCGCAACTTCGTGCTGTTTGAGCCGGATGATGGCCGCTTAATTAAAAAGGTGGCGCGCTATCAACAGTTTCGCGCCGTAAACAAGGTGATTAAACGGCTTAAGACGGGCAAAACCCGCAAAGAGAAGTCGGGCGTGGTGTGGCATACCCAAGGCAGCGGTAAATCGCTGACCATGGTGATGCTGGCGGTAAAAATGCGCCATGACCCCGAGCTTAAGCAATACAAGCTGGTGTTTGTCACCGATAGAACACAGCTTGATGAGCAGCTCTCAACCACCTTCCAAGGTGCGCAAGGTGAAACCGTTTACAACGCTGACTCTGTGGCCTCGCTGCGTGATTTGCTGAAAAAAGACAGCTCAGATCTGGTGACTGCCATGGTGCAGAAATTCCAAGACGCAGAGAAGGAAGCTGAGCAGCAGGGCGACAATAGCTTTGTTGACCTCAATACCTCAGACAAGATTATTGTGCTGGCTGATGAAGCGCACCGTACCCAATTTGGCGGCCTAGCGACCACGATTAACGCCGCGTTACCTAACGCCCCTAAAATCGGTTTTACGGGCACTCCGTTGCTGAAAACCCAAAAGATGGATACCGCCTTTGGTGGCTACATTGATAAGTACAAAATCAATGAGGCAGTAGAGGATGGAGCCACGGTAAGGCTGTTGTATGAAGGCCGTGAGGTGAAAACCGCCGTGGCGGGTGAGTCGCTTGATGCACTGTTTGAAGAGTATTTTGGTGAATACACCAAAGAAGAGCAGCAAGAGATTAAGCGTAAATATGGCGTCGAGCGCGCCGTGCGTGAAGCGCCTCAGCGTATTCGCTGGGTGTGTATCGACCTATTAAAGCATTACCGCGAGCGCATACAGCCTGATGGCTTTAAAGCGATGATTGTGGTGGGTAGTCGCCACGCGGCTACTGTGTTTAAAAAGATCCTAGATGAACTCGGTGCGCCACCGTCAGAAGTGATTATTTCGGGCGATCACAACGATGAACAGTACATTGCCCAATATACTGACAAGGTTCACCAGAAGAAGGTTATCGCCAATTTTAAAAAGCCGTTTGGCATCGATATTCCCGGCACAGACGAGAAACAGCGTAAGTACGACAACACCGCCTTTTTGATTGTGAAAGACATGCTGTTAACGGGCTTTGATGCGCCGATTGCGCAGGTGATGTATATCGACCGCAAGCTACAAGACCATACGCTGATGCAGGCCATTGCGCGGGTGAACCGTAACTATAAGGGCAAAGAGTGCGGCTATGTGGTCGACTACTACGGCTTAGCCAGTTATCTCACTGAAGCGCTGGAGCTGTTTAGTAGTGATGACGTTGAAGGGACTTACCAAAGCCTGAAAGACGAACTGCCCAAGCTAGAAGACGCACATCGGCGCGTTAAAGCGTTTTTCAAAGGCGTAACCAGCGATGAAATCGATGACTATGTGTTAGCGCTCAAAGACGATGTGGTGCGGGCGCAATTTGAAGTTGCCTATAAGCGTTTTGCCAAGCAACTCAATGTGATTTTGCCGGATGCCTCTGCTAAGTCGTATATCCCAGATATGAAGCTGTGGGGCAAGGTGCATCATGCGGCGCGCAACCAGTATCACGATGACGGCATGGGCTTGCTCGATGTGGGCGAGAAGGTGCGCCAGCTGGTGGACGAGCACATCTTGAGTACCGGAGTTGATCCGAAAATCCCGCCGATAGATTTGCTGGCGGCCAACTTTAAAGAACACGTGCTCAAGAAAAAGTCGGCGGAATCCAAAGCCTCTGAAATTGAGAGCGCGCTGAAGCACCATATCAACATCAAGTTAGACGATGACCCCGAATACTACCGTTCGCTGAGCTTGCGGCTGCGAGACATCATTGAGAAAACCGCAGGTAATTGGGAGCGTCAGTTAGAGCTATTGCTGGAAATGACCGATGATCTTAACGCGGCTCATAAACAAGCGGCGCAAGACGTAGGCTTGAACGAGACTGAGTTTGCCTTTTACAACATTATGATGGTTGAGGTAGCGAAGGCGAGAGACGGTGATGTGATTGACGATCAGCTCCATGAAGAGATTAAGGCGACCACTCAACAGCTGGTGCAGATGTTTGATGAGGCCACACTGATCGTCGACTTCTTCAAAAAAGACGATGAAGTGAAGCGTATGAAGAAGAACATTAAGCGAGTGGTGATGGATCAATCCTTTGGTGATAAGGCGCTGGTGGTCATTCTGCAAGACCGCTTTATCGATTTGGCTAAGCATAAGTTCGGCAATAAATGACAGCGCAAGACGTGATGCAAGACTGTGATGTGATAAAACAGGCGGGCTACGAGGTTAAGGTCATTCGCACTGCGCGCCGTAAATCCGCCACGATTAAAGTGGAAGAGGGCGTTGTTGCTGTTGTGGTGCCGAAGGCGTTACCGATAGAGAAAATCCACCAGCTAGTGGCCGCCAAACATCAATGGATTTTAGAGAAGCTCGCTATTCACGCCGATGCACGGCCATCGCGTGGCAAAGAGTATGTCTCTGGCGAAGCCTTCCCTTATCTTGGTCGTAATTACCGCCTAAAGGTGGTGCAGGGCAATGTTACGGCGACTAAGTTGGTCAACGGCAAGATTACTGTGACCGCGCCTGAATACGCTTCACAGGCGCAATTTGTGCGCCGTTCGCTAACTCACTGGTACAAGCGCAATGCGGATAAGAAAATCCGCGAAAAGGTCGAGCGCTATCAGTCGATTGTTGGCGTAGAAACGGGCGTAGTGCGTATCAAAGACTTTAAGAGCCGCTGGGGCAGCTGTACCCCCTATGGCGACTTAGAGTTCAACTGGCTGATTGTGTTAGCCCCTAACCGAATCGTTGATTATGTAGTGGTGCATGAGCTTTGCCATTTGCTGCACCACGACCACTCACCGCAATTCTGGTGCGAAGTCGAGCGGGTAATGCCGGATTACCGTGAGTGCAAAGAGTGGTTGAGAGACAACGCTCAATTGCTGCTGGTGTAATTACTTAAATGGGGGTGAAGGATGGCGTTTGTTAAGCTGCTAGTGAGCGGTGACATTGATGTGTTTGTGCTGGTGGCTAAGCCTTGTGGTATTCGCAAGTGTTATGAAAAGGAGCTCGACTCAGCTTTCCGGTTTACATCTACACCAGATGAGTACATTCAACGTCTATCTAACATTCTTGATGGCAGCTATCTGAATAGCCATATACCTCATGAGGCGGGAGCTCCGGTTATTTGCTCGATAAGCACTATGATGGGAATTTTGCAAAACATGGGTTATGAGGTCACACCTGATGAAAATTACGATGTGATGCTCGAACAAGCTGCTATACCCCTAACGAATGCGCAGAAGCGAGCTAGGTTGGCTGATATTAAGAAAGAGCGCGAACAGGGAATTGTTTATTAGTGAGCACAGCCCAGCTCTTCACCCACACAAAACCGAGAAATCTGCGTGCCTGATACCTTCTTCGGTAACATGGCCAGTCCAGCCTCATTGGCACCGTAAATACGAATAAGTCGAGCTTCTTTTTTCATGGTTCTCTCCTAGTCAATACCTAGAAAAGAACCCCCTTTAAAAATTGAATCAGTATCTATTGCTTCCTGAAATGGTACGTCTGATCACAACTGTTCATAAGAGTACACACTGCGTTTTGACTCTCGTTATAACCAACATTTTGTAACCCGCTGAAAGTGGCTTTCATCACAAACCCGAAGCTTATGTCATGTTACCGATATGCTTGAGTGATCATCAAAAAGTGATCACTCTCTGGTGGACGCATTTTTTGATCACTTTATCGCATTAGTTAAAATTTAACCTATTGAAAAATAGATGCTTACCTAGGGCTCGTGATCAAAACATTAAGTCAAAAGCCGAATTAATCAAATAATCTTTGATACGGTTAACCTTTTCTTAACATTTTTTTGTGGTAAAGCGACAATTTGATGATGAAATGAGGGGATAGGCTGAAAGTCGGCTAGTTTATCGTTTATGTGTGATGCGGCTAAAGTAATAACCTTTGGCGGCGTTTGGCTTACCGTTCTTTGAGGCATTTTTAGCTAGATAACTGAGCCTGAACAATGCCGCTTGGCGGCTTTTAAGCGAATTACGTTTGATCATGTAGGCGCAGTTGTCGGGAAAATAGGCGTTGATATCGACAACCAATGCCAAGGCGTGTTGCACAATGTTGAAGGTTGTATTGGTGCTATTGGCTTTGTGGCCATTGAGCTGCACAAAACAGTGATAATGGCATTTATCTGCAACACTATTTTGTTCTCTTACCCAGCCGAATGCCACGGTCGATTGGTAATGTGATTGCAAGGCCTTGACGACTATGCTTCTAAATTTGCTGATCTTATGATTGTGAGGTAACGAATCATATAGCGAAATATCAAAGCGGATCATATAGGCCTTAGAGTGCCATGATAGGAAAGCGTCAAGACAGTTGTTTAGCCTATTAAGCAGCGTTCGGTTGATCCCTGTGGGGAAGGACATTACCTTCCATACGTTGCCACCTAGCACGACGTCTACCGTTGGAGTGATACTCGGCAACAGAGCGTGCTCATCATCTGATGAAATCGCTAAAGCAGGTTTTTTAACAACAGCTTGAGACATAATAATATTTAATTACCTAGTGCAAAAATGTAACAGCTCATGGCTCAAGCCCTTATGGCATAGAGTTTTCTGCTTATTAATTTCGATTAATTCAGTTCGACAACCCACAAGAACAGCCCAAGTTGTCTCTCGTTAATGTTAAGAAAAGGGCAACGTATTGCCCTTGCGTCATTGACAGATAGACCTTATCGCTTAGCTTGACGTTCCCAGTGTTGATAATCTGATAGTCGTACCATCCATCTGTTTTGATCCTTAAATGCTCTAGGCGCATCCTTGGCTTGTTGCAGCCAACGCCTCACCGTTTTAGCCTCCCGCCCTAATCGTGTGGCGATTTGCGCGCAGGTCAAAACAGGCTCAACGGTATGAGTTAATGCGACTTGCTGGCATAGACGGGTTTTCTTCGGGCGGTTGGTGTTAACAACGGTTGACTGAGTCATTGATTGCCCTCCAGTTGCTTTAGCTCCACCACGGGGCAAGCGCGTACCCATGCGACTATCTCGCTTAGCTTCCACCCGTTGATATTCGCGTCTAGCTTGATGCGCTTGGGAAATTGGCCCCGTCGCTCTAATTGAAAGGCTTGCGCTCTACTTACCGATGTAATGAATCGCCGTTGCTGTTCATTGATGATAATTTCATTGTGATCAGATTCTGTTGTAAAGAAGGATGTATTCATTGGTTTCTCCTTGGCTTCAAAGCGCTGTCGGCGCTTGAGTCGAGGAGTTTGCTTAAGATACAACTAAAAACTAAATTTTCGGGGATTTTAGTGTTTTAAGATCGATTATGGGCAGAATGGGGTGTTATGTGTAGGCAATAATTAACACGTGTTGGCTGGTGGCTTTTGGCCACCAGCGACGGATTGGCGTGTTAATTTAGGGAACGTTAGCCTTGGCAGGACTGCCAGCGTTTAAATTCCTCAGGGCACCAACCGACGGTGCGACCGTTACGATAGACTGGCGCGATAAGCTTCTGAGCTTTTACCCACCTATGTACTGTGGCGCGGCTTTTTTGCAATGCAGCACACATCTCAGTGATGCCTATCAGCGGAAAGAGGTCTAATTGAATTGACTGATTAACGTTATTGTCCTGCATTATTGAACACCCTCACTAGGGTTACTTGAGATAACGGCCTCTCTTGACTTGACCCAATCGAGTAGTTCGGAAAGCAACCATCCCACAGAGCGATTTGAGATCCTTCTTCGTCTTGGAAACATACCTTTGCGTTCGAGTTGAAAGGCTTCGGCTCTGCTTACAGATGTGATGAGTCGACGCTCTTGTTCTTTGACTATGCGTTCAAACACAAACTCATTGGTCGTATCTACTTCCATCACAGCTAAATTTACGTTTGTCATTAGTCTCTCCTCGTATTCATTGCGCTTGATTGCACGGGAGTGAATGTTGAGGGCGGCGTAAGTAAACGCGAAATTTTAGGGGGTTTTAGTAAATTGCCTTAAAACGTATCAGCCAAAACTTATTGTATGACCTTTTGAAGGGGCAAAAGGGAGGGCAAATGGCAGGGCAAATGGCAGGGGTAATAAAACGCCGGGGGTACATATGGGGGTACATGAAAAGCAAAAAGGCCCTTCTCGTTAAGGAAAGGCCTTTTTATCTCAATACGTTATGAATTTATATTAATTCATGCCATATTTTTTCAATTTTTTGCGCAGGGTGCCGCGGTTGATACCGAGCATGTTGGCAGCGCGGGTCTGGTTACCACGGGTGTGCTGCATAATGATATCAAGCAGAGGGGCTTCGACTTCGCAAAGCACCATTTCATATACTTCCTGAGCTTCCTGACCATCCAGCTGGGAGAAGAAGTTACTAACAGCGCGCTTTACGGCGTCGCGTAGCAGCTGTGGCTTGATGGTGCCGTTAGCGGTTTCGATTTTGCCTACGGTAAGCGGATGAGCTTCTGTGTGAGTTGTCTGATCAAACATTCGTTTCTGCTCTTATTTATCTAGTACACATTCATCAAAATAGCGTTCCACCATGGAACACTGTTCAGCAGCGCTTTCCAGCTGATTGAACTCAGCCCTGAACTGACGCTGTTCTTCCTGGTTCAGATACCAACCCATATGTTTTCTGGCAAAGCGAATGCCTTTAAATTCACCATATAAATCATATAGTTTGGTCAAATGCTCCAGCATCACTTGACGCTTTTCTGCATTGTCTACCGGTGCCGGCAATGTGCCGGTATCCAGGTAATGCTGGATCTCTTTAAAAATCCACGGTTGTCCCTGTGCGCCCCGGCCTATCATCAGGGCATCCGCGCCGGTGTAGTCCAGCACGAAGCGGGCTTTTTCCGGTGAGGTGATATCCCCATTGGCGATAACAGGTATCGAGACATTTTGTTTGATTGCCTTAATGGTGTCGTACTCGGCTTCACCTTTATAAAGGCATTGCCGGGTGCGGCCATGTACTGCTAATGCAGCAATGCCACTGGCTTGGGCAATCTGGGCGATTTGAACACCGTTCCTGTGTTCCGGATCCCAACCCGTGCGAATTTTCAGCGTTACCGGTACATCCACGGCTGCTACAACGGCATCGAGGATCCGTTTCACCAATTCAGGTGATTGCAGCAGTGCAGAGCCTGCGAGCTTCTTATTCACTTTTTTTGCCGGGCAGCCCATGTTGATGTCAATGATCTGGGCACCTTGTTCCACATTGTAGTGGGCGGCCCAGGCCATCTCATCAGGAATGGCGCCGGCGATTTGTACCGAGCGTATGCCTTCCTCACCGGAATGACGCATGCGTTGGCGGCTTTTATCCGTATCCCAAAGTTCGGGATTGGATGAAAGCATCTCTGACACGGCCATGGCAGCGCCATAACGAAGACAGAGATTACGGAAGGCTTGATCGGTGACACCTGCCATTGGTGCCACGATCAGCTGGTTTGTCAGTTGATAGGGGCCAATTTGCATTTTGCGGTTTCACCTAGCGCTTCAAAGGGGCGCTATAGTACGCCTTTTTGCTAGCCATGAAAAGGTCAATAAATAACCTAAAGTAAAACTTTTTTCTTGACTTTTACATCCATGGAAGTCATCGATGTGAAACCGCAGAAGTCAGTAGTGGCGCGCCTTGGCGGCCCATTACAGCGATTTGCGTACTCCTGTCAAGCGGCTCCAGTCCTCTTTGTGAACAGAGGCATCCATGGTGAACCATTGGCTGTAGATTTCCCGCAGTTCTTCGGCCTGTTCACACAGTAAGCCAGACAGTGCCAGTTTGCCGCCGGGGCGCACCAATGAGGCGATTTGGGGGGCCAGTTCGCGCAGGGGGCCGGCCAGAATATTGGCTACCAGTACATCGGCGCTGATGTTGGCGGGTTGTTCCTGTGGCAAATACAGTTGCAGCCGGTCAATCACCTGATTGCGGGTGGCATTGGCGCGGGAGGCGTCAATGGCCTGATAGTCAATATCGATGCCGGTGGCGGATTTGGCACCCAGTTTCAGTGCGGCTACGGCCAGAATGCCTGAGCCGCAACCAAAGTCGATCACCTCTTTATCTGCCAGTGGCAGGCTGTCGAGCCATTCCAGGCACAAGGCGGTGGTGGGATGGGTGCCGGTGCCAAAGGCCAGACCGGGGTCCAATATTACGTTAACGGCTTCAGGCTCGGGGATTTCCCGCCAGCTGGGGCAAATCCACAGCCGTTTGCCAAACTGGATGGGGTGAAAGCTGTCCATCCATTCCCGTACCCAGTCCTTGTCTTCAATCTGCTCGATTTTGTAGTTGAAGTGATCTTTGAGAAAAGGCAGCTGGGCCAGCTCGTCAATAACCGGCGCAAGATCGGTGCCTGCATCAAACAGTGCCACCACTACGGTGTCGGCCCACAAGGGGGTTTCGCCCAGTTTGGGTTCGAAAATCGGGGTGTCTTTACCATCTTCAAAGGTGATGGACACGCTGTCGCGCTCCATCAGCAGGTCGCTCAGGGCTTCAGCGTGTTCGCTGTTGCTGTGGATGCGTAGTTGGATCCAGGGCATGAAAGGAATCTCTCGCTATGAAAATAAACCCGCCTATTGTAAGGCAAGGGCTGGTTGCCTTGCCAGTAAAGCCAGCCCTTGCCGGGTGATTGTATGAAAGTCATTTTCATAAAATGCCGAAACGGATGATTCATAACGGTATTTTGCTGACATTTTGGTGATAAAAATTCAATTAAGCGTTTGATTATTAATGGATAATTGGTATTACCAATAGTGAGTTAGCCCGCAAATAGTGTGAGCCATATCCGGGCAATGTTGCATAAATGTTGAACGAGATCACGAAAGCGAGGCTTGGCGGTTGGCAGTTTGATGGGCTGCGATATGTTGATATGCCTGCGTCCCTGATTGTGAATAACTTTATTACCATGCTGACTCGATACCGTATTGGCGAGCGGTGGTTGGGGTATCCCCAAAGCCATCGCTGGTCTGCCATTGCCGACATGCTGCAAAGTGCGTCCGGTTTGCTGCTGGGGCTTTTTTTGCTGGCACATCTGCATTTTGAATCCACCATCTTGTTGGGAAAGGCCGTTTTTTACCAGATGGTGCAGATACTGGAAGGCGGCTGGTTTACCCATGACGGCCACGGTTCTGCGGCAGTAACCCAGCTGTTTTCCGTATTCATGTTGCTGGTGGTGATGGTGCATGCGGCCACCGCCCTCAGGCGTTTCCCTGCCCAAAAACGCCAGTGGCAAGCACTGCGTAACCACAATCTCTTGATAAATCATCAGGACAGCCGCTTGTGGTTTTGGCAGATGATCACAGGTTTCATGATGTTCTTTTTGGTGCCCATGCATCTGGTCACCATGATCACCAATCCCGAGATTGGCCCCCATCTGTCGGCAGCAAGGGTCTGGCACGACAATTTCTGGCTGGTGTACATCTTGTTGCTGCCGGCGGTGGTGGTGCACGCCATGCTGGGATTGTACCGGCTGGCGCTGAAGTGGGGCGTGAGCTTTCGGCGCAACGGCTTGCGGCTGTTGGCCAAAATCCTCATCGGTTATCTGCTGCTTTTGGGGTTATGCAGTTTGTCGGCCTATGTGGTGATTGGTCTTGGGCTGAGCCTGCCGGTGGCACCGTTTGTTCCTTGATTTATCCCGATAGTACAACAATAACGCGGCGGTGATGACGGCAAGGGGCTCCCTTTGTCATCACTTGCCAGCCCGGATTGCCTCATGGCACGGGGGAATGCGAACAAAATACGGGAGAAGGTCACTCCCAAAGGAGAATGCGTGAAACTCATTTATACCGATGCGTTGGTGGTGGGAGCCGGCCTTGCCGGGCTGCGGGTTGCCATTGAGGCCAAGGCCCGGGGGCTTGATACCCTGGTGCTGTCGCTCATTCCGCCCAAACGTTCTCATTCTGCGGCGGCGCAAGGCGGCATGCAGGCGAGCCTTGGCAATACGGTCAAAGGGATGGGGGATAACGAAGATGTGCATTTTCAGGATACCGTGAAAGGGTCGGACTGGGGCTGCGATCAAACCGTGGCCCGCATGTTCAGCCATTGCGCTCCCAAGGCGGTGCGGCAGATGGCCAACTGGGGCGTGCCCTGGACCCGGGTCACTGCCGGGCCAAGACAAGTGGTGGTTAACGCAGAACGGGTGACCATTGAAGAGGCCCAGCAGGCCCATGGCCTGATTAATGCCCGGGATTTTGGCGGTACCAAAAAATGGCGCACCTGTTATACCGCTGACGGTACCGGCCATTCCTTGCTGTATGCGGTGGATAACCAGGCCATTGCCCTGGGCGTGCCGGTGCATGAGCGGGTGGAAGCGCTGAAAATCATCCATGACGGCAAGCGTTGCCAGGGGGTGATTGCCCGCTGCCTCATTACCGGCGAGCTGCGGGCCTATATTGCCAAATGCACCACCATTGCCACCGGCGGCTATGGCCGCATTTATGAAATATCCACCAATGCGGTGATTTGCGAAGGCATTGGGCAGGCCCTGGCGCTGGAAACCGGCGTGGCCACACTGGGTAACATGGAAGCGGTGCAGTTTCACCCCACGGCCATTGTGCCGGTGGGCATTTTGACCACCGAAGGCTGCCGGGGCGACGGCGGCCTGCTGCGGGATAAAAACGGACACCGCTTCATGCCGGATTATGAACCGGAGAAAAAAGAGCTGGCATCCCGGGATGTGGTCTCCCGCCGCATGACCGAACACATGCGCAAGGGCTTTGGGGTGGAAAGTCCCTATGGCCCCCATTTATGGCTGGATATCACCCTGCTGGGGCGCAAGCATGTGGAAACCAACCTGCGGGAAGTGAAAGAGATTTGCGAGAACTTTCTGGGGATTGACCCGGCCACGGAGTGGATCCCCGTGCGTCCCACCCAGCATTACTCCATGGGGGGCATTCGTACCAAGCCCAGTGGCGAAAGCCCCCAGCTTAAAGGCTTGTTCAGTGTGGGCGAAGCCGCCTGCTGGGACATGCACGGCTTTAACCGGCTGGGTGGGAACTCACTGGCCGAAACCGTGGTGGGCGGCATGATCATTGGCAGCTATGTGGCGGATTTTTGCGAGCAGGAAACCCTGCAACTGGATACCCGCCTGGTAGAGCGGTTTGCCACCGAGCTACAGCAAGAGATTGACACCCTGCTCAGCACCAGCGACGGCGAAGATGCCTTTGATCTGAAACTGCACATGCAGCGCATCATGATGGATTACGTGGGCATTTTCCGTAACGGCCCTGAGCTGCAAAAAGCGGTGGATGAGCTTAAATCCCTGTTGGCCCGTTCGCGCCATATCCGCCTTAAATGCAAAAAACGCCATGCCAACCCTGAGCTGGTGGAGGCGCTGCGGGTGCGGCGCATGCTCAAAGTGGCATTAACGGTGGCTTGCGGCGCCCTGGCGCGGACTGAAAGCCGCGGTGCCCATGCCCGGGAAGATTATCCGCAGCGTAATGACAAGGAATGGTTGAACCGTACCCTGGCCAGCTGGCCGGATGCAAAGGCGCTGGCCCCGCAGTTGCACTACGAAACACTGGATGTGATGCAGATGGAGTTGCCCCCCGGCTACCGGGGTTACGGGGCTGACAATGCCATTGCCCATCCCGATACCGCCAAGCGCCAGCAACAGATCAGTGACATCCTTGAGCAGCTGGGGGCTGATGCTTCGCGCCAGCAATGCCAGCAGGCGTTAATGCCCTTTAGCCTGCCGCCCCATCTGCAACCGGAAAACCAGCGTTTAAGTGACCCCATCGCCAGCGGAGACAAATCATGAGCCAGGGCCGTAGTCTGACCTTCAGAATCTTTCGTTATGACCCGCAACTGCCGGGTGACACCCCGAAAATGGTGGATTACCAGCTGGATGAAACGCCGGGGATGACCGTATTCATTGCCCTTAACCGCCTGCGGGCGGAGCAGGACCCGTCATTGCAGTTTGACTTTGTCTGCCGCGCCGGCATTTGCGGCAGCTGCGCCATGGTGATTAACGGCTTTCCTACTCTGGCGTGCCGCACCTTGACCGCCAAATACGGCGACGGGGTGATTACCCTGATGCCGTTACCCGGATTCGAGCTGATTGGCGATCTGTCGGTGAACACCGGCAAATTCATGCGGGAGCTGGCCGAAAGGCTCAAACTGTGGTTGCATCCCAAAGCGCAGCAGGCGGATATCCACCACCTGGAAGATCCCATGGCACCGGATGAGGCAGCCAAACTGTATGAGCTGGAGCGCTGCGTGGAATGCGGCGTGTGTGTGTCAGCCTGCGCCACCGCCCAGATGCGCGACACCTTTGTGGGCGCGGTGGGCATGATGAAAATCGCCCGCTTTGAAATGGACAGCCGTGATGCCCGCAGCGCCGATGATTTTTATCATGTGATTGGCACGCAAGATGGTGTGTTTGGCTGCATGACCTTGCTGGGATGCCAAGACAACTGCCCCAAGGATTTGCCTCATATGCAGCAGATAGCCTACCTGCGCCGCAAAATGGCCGGCACGCTTATTGCCCGCAGCAAAGTGTAATCGGGCAAACATTGCCATTGCCGTTGTAACGCCGGGCACTCCCCGGCTTTTTTGTTGTGGAACGCCCCTGACATGGCACAGTTGCGGCGAGTCGCAGGCGCCTAAAACCGCGCATAAGCCATGCGGGCAGCAGGCCATTGCTGCTATAATGCGCCCTCGTTTTGAGGGGGAGAGCAGTTAATGGATGTGTCATACCTGTTGGATGGCCTGAATGACAGGCAGCGTGAGGCGGTGGCCGCACCGCAGTCAAGCATGCTGGTACTGGCAGGGGCCGGCAGTGGCAAAACGCGGGTGTTGACCCACCGCATTGCCTGGCTGATGCAGGTAGAAAATCAAAGCCCCTACTCCATCATGGCGGTGACCTTCACCAACAAGGCGGCTGCCGAAATGCGGGAGCGGGTGGAGCGGCTCATTGGCCACAACATGAATCGCATGTGGATTGGCACGTTTCACGGGCTGGCCCACCGCTTGCTGCGTACCCACTGGCAGGAAGCCAACTTGCCACAGAATTTCCAGATCCTTGACGGTGAAGATCAGCACCGCTTGATAAAACGCATTATCAAAAGCCTCAATCTGGACGACAAGCAGTATCCGCCGCGAATGGTGCAGGGCTATATCAATGGCAAAAAAGATGAAGGGCTGCGCCCGAATGCCATTGACGCCGGGCCGTTTCCGCTGGAGCAGAAACTGCTGGAGCTGTACCGCATCTATCAGGAATCCTGCGACCGGGCAGGACTGGTGGATTTTGCCGAAATCCTGCTCAGGGCCCATGAGCTGTTTCTCAACAAGGAGCATCTGCTGGCTCATTACCAAGAGCGTTTTCATAACATTCTGGTGGATGAGTTTCAGGATACCAACGCCATTCAGTACGCCTGGATCCGCCTGCTGGCAGGCAACAGTGCCCAAGTGATGATAGTGGGGGATGATGACCAGTCGATTTACGGCTGGCGCGGTGCCCAAGTGGAAAACCTGCACCGTTTCTTGCAGGATTTTCCCCAGGCCAAAACCATCCGTCTGGAGCAGAATTACCGTTCCACCGGCAATATTCTCAAAGCGGCCAATGAACTGATAGCCAACAATCCCGGGCGGCTTGGCAAGGATTTGTGGACCGAAGATCCCGAAGGCGAGCCCATTTCTGTGTATTGCGCTTTTAACGAGCTGGACGAAGCGCGCTATATCGTCGGCCGCATTTGCGACTGGCAGGATTTGGGGGGCAATCTGGCCGATTGCGCCATTTTGTACCGCTCGAATGCCCAGTCGCGGGTGCTGGAAGAAGCCCTGCTGCAAAAAGGGGTGGCCTATCGCATTTACGGCGGCCTGCGCTTTTTCGAGCGGCAGGAAATCAAGGATGCCATGGGATATTTGCGCTTGATGGCCAATCACGATGATGATGCCGCTTTTGAACGGGTGGTGAATACACCGCCTCGTGGCATTGGTGAGCGCACGCTGGAGATTTTGCGCAGCACGGCGCGCCAGCACCAGCTTACTTTGTGGCAAGCGGCCGGCCAGCTGCTGGAGCAAAAAATGCTGGGAGGCCGGGCCGCCAATGCGGTGCGCGGTTTTCTCGATCTGATTGTGATGCTGGAGCATGATACCGACGAATTGGCGTTGTATCGCAAAGCCGATCAGGTGATCCAGGCCTCTGGCCTGAAGCAGATGTATGAGCAGGAAAAGGGCGAGAAGGCCCAGAGCCGGGTCGAAAACCTGGAAGAACTGGTGACGGCGGCCCGTACCTTTGAAGTGCCGGAAGAACTGCTGGACATGGGTGAACTGAATGCCTTTTTATCCCATGCCGCACTGGAAGCCGGCGAAGGACAGGCGGACGATTACAGCGATGCGGTGCAGTTGATGACGCTGCACTCCGCCAAAGGGCTGGAGTTTCCTGTGGTGTTCATGGCCGGGGTGGAAGAGGGCATTTTCCCCAGCCAGCTGACGCTGGAAGAGGGCGACCGGCTCGAGGAGGAGCGGCGTTTGTGTTACGTGGGCATGACCCGCGCCATGTCGCAGCTGTATATCACGTATGCGGAATCCCGGCGGATTTACGGCCGGGAGAACTATGCCCGGGCGTCACGCTTTATCAAGGAAATCCCACCGCAGTGCATGAAAGAGGTGCGCCTCAAGGCACAGGTATCCAACCCGGTGTCCAGCAGCCGTTTCAGCCGCAGCCAGCAATCGTTTGACGACAGCGGTTTTCATCGCGGCCAGCGGGTAATGCACTTCAAGTTTGGTGAAGGCACGGTGACCAACAGCGAAGGCAGTGGCGCTCAGGCGCGGGTGCAGGTGAATTTTGATGATTTTGGCAGCAAATGGTTAGTGGTCACTTACGCCAAGTTGCAAACGCTGTGATCTTCCCCAAGGGAAAAATTATTTTGTGGTGTAAATCACATTACGAGTGCGTCATAATGCATTTGGCAAAGCTAGAAAGCAGAGGTAGTTGGAGAGTGCAGCTTCATGAATATTAGGGAAAAATTCAACGCATATGCACGTCTTGCCCGCATCGATCGCCCCATCGGGACGTTTTTGTTGCTGTGGCCGTGTTTGATGGCATTGTGGCTGGCGGCCGGCGGCTTGCCGGATCTCAAGGTGCTGGTGATTTTTGTTATCGGCGTCTTCATCATGCGCGCCTGCGGTTGCATCATCAACGATTACGCTGATCGCCATCTGGACACCCACGTGGCGCGTACCAAATTAAGGCCGCTGGCCAGTGGTGAAGTGACCGTAAAAGAAGCCTTGCTGCTGTTTATCGTGCTGGGGCTTGTTGCTTTCGGACTGGTGCTGATGCTTAACCCGCTGGTGGTGAAGCTGTCTTATGTGGGCATGGTGCTGACGGTCATTTATCCTTTTACCAAGCGCTTCACCAACATGCCCCAGATGTTTCTTGGGGTGGTATGGAGCTGGTCCATCCCCATGGCTTATGCCGCGCAAATCGGTGAGGTACCTGCCGAAGCCTGGTGGCTGTTTGCCGCCAACTGGTGCTGGACCATCGCTTACGACACCATGTATGCCATGGTGGACCGGGATGACGATTTGAAAGTGGGGATTAAATCCACCGCCATTTTGTTTGGCAAATACGACCGGCAGCTCATCGGTCTGTTCCAGTTGTCGGCACTTGCCTGTTTCATGATTGCCGGCTTTGTGGGCGAGCGGGGCGCGATGTATCTGGTGGGGCTGCTGGCTTTCATCGGCTTTGGCTTGTATCAGCAGCGGCTGATTTTTGACCGAGAGCGGGCACCTTGCCTGAAAGCCTTTTTGAATAACAACTGGGCGGGCATGGCACTGTTTGTGGCGCTGGGCATGGATTACCTGCTGGGCGTTGCCGTCTGACAGCAAAACGGCCAATAACGGGTCGCGCCTGCCATATCCCCTTCACAACAGGAGATAAGGATGTCTTCGCAAGCATTGCTGGCCACTCAGTGGCCACTTATTCAGGCACCTATGGCGGGTGCTCAGGATGTATCCCTGGCATTGGCAGTGGCGTCGGCAGGCGCGCTTGGCTCCATTCCCTGTGCCATGCTGGATGCCGGACAAATCCAGCAGGCCGTGCACCGGTTTCGGCAACACAGCAAGGCACCCCTTAATCTCAATTTCTTCTGTCATACCCCGCCGCCAGCCCAAGCGTCACGCTTGCAGGCCTGGCGGCAACAGTTGCAGCCTTATTATCAGGAACTGGCCGCCAGCGCCGGGCAAAGCGGTGCCGCGACGACCGTTTGACAAGGGCATCGCGGATGCCATAGCGCCGCTGCAACCGGAAGTGGTGAGCTTTCATTTTGGCTTGCCCGCCACGCCTTTACTGCAACAGGTGAAATCCTGGGGCAGCCGCATTCTGGCCAGTGCCACCACGGTTGCCGAGGGGTTATGGTTGCAGGCGCAGGGTGTGGATGGGGTCATCGCCCAAGGGCTGGAAGCTGGTGGTCATCGTGGGCATTTCCTCAGTGATGATGTGAGCTTGCAACAGGGGACGTTTGCCTTATTGCCCCAATTGGTGGCGGCGCTGGATATTCCGGTAATCGCCGCTGGTGGCATTGTGGATGCCAGCACGGTAGCGGCGGCCATGGCCTTGGGGGCAGCGGGGGTGCAGGTGGGCACGGCTTATCTGTTATGTCCGGAAAGCACCATCAGTGCGTTGCATCGCCAGGCCTTAACGGACCCTGCCCGCAATGGTCACACTGCGCTGACCCGGGTTTACAGTGGCCGCCCGGCCCGGGGCTTGGTGAACCGGCTGATGCGGGAGCTGGCAGATGCAGACATTCCGGATTTTCCGTTGGCAGCCGCGGCCATTGGGCCATTGCGCAGTGCGGCCGAGCAGCAGGGCAATGCTGATTTCAGCCCCTTGTGGTGCGGACAAAACCCCAGTGGTTGTCGGCAAATTCCGGCGGCTGAACTTACCCGCAGTTTATGTCGGGGTTTTGTGCCGTAACGGCGTTTTGCTCCGGGTCGTCATGGCCTGTTGCCTGCACCAACAAGGGCTGCAGCTGGGCTGGATGATAATGGATGGACTTTAACACTTTGCCGCGGCGGATGGTTTTGTCTGCCAGTACTACATCCTTGGCGCATTTGGCTATCAGGTAGTCACCGTTGCGGCTGCCCCGGATTTCAATGCCTTGCTTGGCATAATGGGCGATGGTTTGTGTCAGTTCCTGTTCATTGCGGCACACCTTGCTCATGTTACTGCGGTGGACTTCATCCCAGCAGGGCACAAACTCAATATGGCGCTGCTGGGCCACTTGCAGCAGCAACTCCACCAAATAGCTTATCTCCGGATGCTGTGCCGGGGTCAGCGCCCCAAGATGCACCAACCTTCCCATCAGCACGTACACGCTGTCCACAATGGCATCTGCCTGTTCCACCTTGTTGCCGGCCTGGGCCAACTCAGTGAGCTCTTCTATGATAAGCGAGGTATGCAGCCTGTCTTGTTGAGTATCCAGGGATTGGGGCTGCTCGACGGGCAAGTCAAAGGTGAGGCGAAACTCCCGGATGTCGTGATAAAGCTTGCGGTAAAGTGCCGGGGTCAATAAAGAAAGCTGCATGCTGCTGCCTGTAAACATGATGATTGGGTAATGGCCCATCTTAGAAAATCATCCTGGCGGATGCAAAATTGCCGATGCGTCATCTCACATGAACTGGCGCTGGCCAGCCTCTTGCGATGTGACATAACCTGCCTGGCGATGTAAAAGTGCGTGACACTTACATGACAGTTTTGCCAAACTGATAGCCTACCGTCCCGGGGCTTTATTCCCCAAGGCCAACAGGGGCGCCAGACGGATAAATCGGTGAAATTAACGGGGGTTATCATGAAGTTTGCTTTGATTATGGCACCCTGGCTTTTGTTGAGCCCTTGGGTGATGGCAACGGAGATGCCTCAGGATGAATTGCCGATGGAGGAGGGTGGCTGCGCCCGTATCGACCAGTTATGGCAACAGCAGGGCAAGGTGGGTATCGGCCCGTTGTATTTGGGCATGCCAGTTGCCGAAGCTGAGCAAAGCGGGCAGTTGCTTTACAGTCAGGCGGCAGCGGGTTGCGGCGCTTATCAGGCACGGTTGGTGCAGGATGATGGCACCATACTGCTGATGCTGGATGGGCAGCGCCGGATTATCGGTTTGGCAACCGTGGCCGGTGATGAGCAATGCGATGTGAAAAGCCAGGCTGCCCAGGCGCGGGGGATTTTCCCGCAGATGGTGTATTTGCCGGCAACGCCCGGGCTGACGGAAGCCACGGATACGGCTCCTCGTTACCAAATCAGTGAAGCCCCGCAGGTGCGGCTGTTACTGCAAAACAATGCCATTGCGCTGGATAACGGTCAGTGCGGGCATTGATGCCGACGTGAGCGATTTTACGACAACATGGCCGCCACCATAAGGGGCTACCCGTTTGCGCAGTATCTTTTTACCACTCTGTGCCGCAACAGAGACGCAACAGGTCAAAGGCGCCCTAAAGCGCCTTTGTTGTTTCCGTGCCTTGTAGGGGCCCGCTTTGGCCCCATGGCGTTTTTGCCAGCGGTTAGTCGGCAGCAATAGGCCTCTAGTCCACCAACTGGTATTCGTTTTTCAGGATTTCCACAATTTCAGCCTTGGGGTTGTCTGACAAGGTGAGTTTGCCGCCAATCACTTTTTCCGCAATGCCGGTGTAGGTGTCGGATACCGCCATCATGGTTGCCAGCGGCAGGGCGTTATCCCGGGCCAGGGCTTCCCGCTCTGGCATGCGCTGTTTGTTCAGCAGAATGTCCGGGTCTGGGAAGTGCTGCAGCAAGAACTGGCGGAAGCCTTCTTTGGAGTTTTCCACAATGTTGCCTTGCCGGTAGGCGGCGCCATCCCAGATGCGGGAGGAGTCGGGCGTGCCCACTTCGTCCATGTAGATAAGCTGGGATTGTCCCTGCTTGTCAGTCACGTAGCCAAATTCAAACTTGGTATCCACAAAGATTTGATCAATCTTGGCCAGTGCCTGGGAAATCACGGCAAACCCTTGTTTTAACAGTTTTTCATAGAGATCTATATCTTCAGGCTTTTCAAAGCCGAAGGCTTGCCAGTTGGCTTCCAGAATGCCGCGGCTGATGTTCACGTCATCCTGCTCCGGCACACCGGGGATCCCCTTGAGGATGCCCTTGGTAGACGGGGTAAGCAGCAATTCCGGCAGTTTCTGGTTTTTCTGCAGCCCTTCTGGCAGGGTGATACCGCAAAATACCCGCTCGCCCTGTTCATAGGCGCGCCACATGGAGCCGGTGAGGTACTGGCGAATAATGGCTTCCACTTTTACTGGACGGGCTTTTTGTACAATCCATACCAGTGGATGGGGAATGTCCAGAATGTGGCTGTCGGCCAATCCGTTGTCTTTGAACAAGCCAAACCAGTGGTTGGAGATGGCGTTGAGTGCAGCGCCCTTGCCAGGTATGCCCTGCAAGCCGCCTTCGCCGTGGAAAATGCAGTCAAAGGCCGAAATGCGATCGCTTATCACCATGATGGCCAGCGGCGTGTCAGCGGGAACATCATAGCCTTTTTCGCGGATAAGCCGGGCGCTGTCTGCTTCAGTCAACCAGTAAACGCTGCGCACTTTTCCGCTGTGTACCGGTTTGTCGGTACGGATAGGTAAGTTGTTATTAACGGCTAAAACAGAATCAGCAAGACCCATGGCTGGCGTTCCTTTGATGATAGGGATTGAGGGGATGTCCGGCGTCTTGGGTGATAATTATTGCCGGACAGGCACAGGCAGGCAGCCGATACGGCATTAACAATAGGCAGTGACAAGGCAATTGGCGTTGTTCCACTGGCAAACCGGCCCGTGACAAAAGATGGTTTATTCTACCCCAGCTGCCATGATTTGCCACTGACCACATTTGCTGTTGCTGGCAACACAGCGTTCGCTTAATGGAACATCCGCCGCCAGGAATCGCGGTTAAGCGCGAATTTGGCCATTACCGTTCACCAGGTATTTTTCGGTGGTGAGGGCTTCCAGCCCCATGGGGCCGTAAGCATGTAACTTGCTGGTGGCAATCCCGATTTCCGCGCCCAGTCCCAGCTCGGCGCCGTCACTGAAGCGGGATGAGGCATTCACCATGACCACACCGGCATCCACGCGTTGCTGAAATTGCCGGGCGGCCTGGGCATCTTCGGTGCAGATAACTTCCGTATGGTGGCTGCCAAAACGGTCAATGTGCGCCATGGCGGCATTCAGGGAGTCCACCTGTTTCACGGCAATTTCCAGCCCCAGGTATTCCTGGCCGAAGTCTTCATCCTGGAGTAGATGCGGCGTCTTGAAATAGCCGGCAGAGGCGGCATCGCAGTGGATTTTGACACCGCTGTCGGCCATGGCCTGTGCGGCAATGGGTAACCACACCGGTGCAATATCTTGATGCACCAGCAGCCCTTCCAGTGCATTGCACACGCCGGGACGCTGGGTTTTGCCGTTCAGCAGTAAATCCAGCGCCTTTTCCACATCAGCCGAGCTGTCCACATACAAATGGCAAACCCCTTTAAAGTGCTGAATGACCGGAATTTTACTGTTGTCAGTGACAAAATTTATCAAGCCTTCCCCGCCCCGGGGGATCACCAGGTCGATGCTGTCCCGTTGTTGCAACAGTTGCAGCATCAGGCTGCGTTGCGGATGGGGAATGACACTGATTAAGGCTTCGGGCAAGTCAAACTGGCGCAAGACTCGTTGCAATACGGCAGCAATGGCCAGACTGCTGTGCAGCGCTTCTTTGCCACCGCGCAGGATCACCGCATTACCGGCCTTGAAACACAGGGCACTGGCATCGGCGGTCACATTGGGACGGGCTTCATAAATCATGCAAATCACCCCAAGGGGCACCCGTAATTTACGCACACTAATACCGCTTGGGGGTACGCCCAAGGCGCGTTTTTCACCTACCGGGTCGGCCAAGGCGGCAATGGTGTCAATGCCTGTGGCCATGGCTTCAATGCGTGCGGGCGTCAGTGCCAGACGGTCACGCATGGCGGCAGAAACACCGTTTTGATCGGCTGCTTGCAAGTCCTGCCGGTTGGCACTGAGTATGGCTTGCTGTTCTGCCATCAGCGCGGTGCTCATGGCGTTTAGCACCTGGTTTTTGCGGGTGCTGTCCAGACAGGCCAATTGGCGGGAAGCGGCTTTGGCGGCTTGGGCAAGTTGTATGATTTGACTCATGATTTCTCCTCCATCGGGGTGGCCTTTGGGGACAGCAGGGCAATATCCTGTGTGGCAATCAACCGCCGCTGGTGGGTAAAGCTGTCCACCAGTTCGGAATTGTCCTGCTTGGCGATGAATTTTAATAAGCGGCTACTGTAATTGCTGCGGGCTTTGGCAAGCTCGGTGCCGTCGTGATTGCGCAAGACGATGGTATCGCCTTCGGCAAAAGTGCCACTCACATCGAGCACTTCGTCACTGGAGATCCTGGCGCAGTCGGCAGCACTGTGCACTTCATCCTGGGGCGCCACAATCACTTCGCCCTGAGCGCGAACCGTATGGGTAAACCAATGCAGGCGCTCCAGCATGGGCGTGTCTGAGCCGCGAAACAGGGTACCGGGATTGCGCCCTGCCAGCAGCTCATTGAAACTGGACTCTTTAAAGCCGTTGACAATGTAAGTGTCGATGCCGTGGGACACGGCTTTTTCCGCCGCCTGGATTTTGGTCCGCATGCCACCGGTACCCACAGCGCTGTGGCTGCCACCGGCCATGGCATAAATCCCGGCATCAATATGAGTGACTTCCGGGAGCAGTCTGGCATCCGCATGCAGGTGGGGGTTTTTGTTGTACAACCCGTCAATATCGGAACAGATCACCAGACTTCTGGCATCGGCGGCAGCTGCCACCATGGCAGAAAGGTTATCGTTATCCCCCACTTTCAGGGCATCGGTGGTCACCGTGTCATTTTCATTCACGATGGGCAAAATGCCGTGTGTCAATAAGGTGCTGATGGTGTCGCGAATGCTGAGGTAGCGCTCTCGATCCCGCAGGTCTGCGTGGGTCAGTAATATTTGCGCGGTGGGAAAATCAAAAAATTTGTCCCAGGTGGCCATCATTTCCGTTTGTCCTGCGGCGGCCATGGCCTTTTTCAGTGCCAGTTGCGCCGGTTCCGACAGCTGTTCGTCATGGGCATTTTGGGGAAAGCGGTGAGTCCCGGCGGCAATGGAGCCGGATGAAACCAAAATGACCTGCAGCCCCTTGGCGCGGCAGCGCACAATAAACTGGGCGATGGCCAGCAGGTAACGGGAACTGCAACCCTGACGTTGTGGTGCAATCAGGGCACTGCCCACTTTGAGCACAATGCGTTGTTTGCGATGAGTGTTCATGGCGTCCTTGACGTTGTCAGGTTAAAAAAGAGGGCAGTGATTGACTGCCCTGATGAATGGGGTGGCAACACTAGCGCAGCGCTTGCAGTTTTTCGTGGGTGCTGACAAAGGTTTGCTGCACTTCTTGGGAAGGGTCTTTGCCGAAATGGCTGACCAGAATGATGCTGACGGAGCTGACCAGAAAGCCGGGAATGATTTCATACACCACGCTGGAGAGGGTTTTGCCATCGGCCAATACCGGTGCGTAAATCCAGAACAATACAGTGGCTGCGCCGGAGACAATACCGGCCACGGCGGCGCCGTGATTCATCTTATGCCAGAACAGGCTGAATAAAACGAGTGGCCCAAAGGCGGCGCCAAACCCTGCCCAGGCGTTACTGACCAAGTCCAGAATGCTGCTGGATCGATCCAGTGCCAGCCATGTGGCCACTGCCGCCACAAGCAATACGCCGAGTCGCCCGATGTTCACCAGCTTTTTCTCGTCGATGTGCTGATGGAACAGGGCCCGGTACACGTCTTCGGTCAACGAGCTGGAAGAGACCAGCAGCTGACTGGAGATGGTGCTCATGACCGCCGCCAGAATGGCCGCCAGCAAAAAGCCGGTGATCAGCGGATGAAACAGGATTTGTGAGAACACGATAAAGATGGTTTCAGGATCTTTAAGGACCAGGTCGAATTTATGCACGTAGGCCACCCCGACAAGACCTGTCGCCAGCGCGCCGAGAATGGTCACCAGCATCCAGCTCATGCCGATATTGCGGGCCAGTTTTATGTCTTTGACGGAACGGATTGCCATGAAGCGGACAATGATATGGGGCTGACCAAAATATCCCAGCCCCCATGCCAGGCTGGAAATGATGGTCAGCACACTGATTTGGCTCATGGACTCCGATAGCGAATCTATGCTGCTGCGGGCGTTGAACATCATGTCGCTGGCACCGTCAAATTGGCTGTAGGCCACATAAGGCACCAGAATCAACGCCACAAACATGATGCAGCCCTGCACAAAATCGGTCAGGCTTACGGCCAAAAATCCCCCCAGCAGGGTATAGGCCACCACCACGCCCACGGTGATCAGCAAGCCCAGCTGATAATCCAGATGAAACGCGGTTTCAAACAGTTTGCCGCCCGCCACCAGTCCTGACGAGGTATACAGGGTGAAGAACAAAATGATGACAATGGCGGAAATCATCCGCACCGGGCCGTTGCTAAGGCCAAAGCGTTTGCTGAAAAAGTCCGGGAGGGTCAGCGCATCATCGGCTTCCACGGTGTAAACCCGCAGCCGCGGTGCCACCAACAGATAATTGAACAAGGCCCCGATTAACAACCCCAAGGCAATCCAGAGGGTATTGAAGCCTTGCAGGAACATGGCGCCCGGCAGCCCCATCAGCATCCAGCCGCTCATGTCGGATGCCCCGGCGGACAGCGCTGTTACTTGAGGGCTTACCTTGCGCCCCCCCAGAATGTATCCGGAAATATCATCCGTAGAATGGCGATAGGCAAACAGGCCTATCGCTAGCATGACCAGAAAATAGATGGCCAACGCGATGTAAGTTGAATAGTCCATGTAGTGAATGCCTGTATTTATTTGCCAGAGGCTTGATTGAATGAGTGTTTGTGACATGAGAAGCGAGACGTTGCCAATGGGCGCCACTGGCAACTGCGCAGCGGTAACCAGGCGGCGCGTGCCCTGACACTGAAGTGGTAGTGATAATGGTAACAGTCAGCCTCCTGAGTGTTATTGGCAGGCATTGGCATAGCTCCTCATCAATGGCTCGCAAAAGGGTTGCGATAAAAAAAGTGCAACGTAAATGAGCTAATACTCATTTAATAGTTAGTGTTCAAATTATTTTATGCGAGGCAATATTATTCAATATCTGACCAAAGGAATCAAATCAGCCGGGTGACAATCACCTTGAAACATAGGATTGATTTAGTCTGTAAATTAAATTTATCATCAAAAAACAGCGGAAAAATCGTTAATTTTCTCAGGTTTTCATTACCTGCAGCAACGGTTTTACCTTACTGGCTACGGCGGTTCAAACCAGGGGTAATCACCGTAGACAGTGTTAAAAATCTCATAAAATAATTAGAGTTAAAAATAATTAATTGCTTAATTATTCCCCTAATATCCTGCAATGGATCACATTTGTCATTAAAAATTCATCAACACATATGTTATTGCGTATATATTGATATCCATATGTTTAGGCCGTAATGCCCATAAAGGCAGATGAAGGCCTCCCGCTGGATGGAGTATGCCCATGGAACCTAGCGTTTTTTTTAAAGCATTGGCGGATGACACCCGTCTTTGCTGCCTGTTGTTAATCCAGCAGCAGGGCGAATTGTGCGTGTGTGAACTCACGGCAGCGCTGGCCGAGAGTCAGCCCAAAGTGTCCCGGCATTTGGCCCAGTTGCGGACCCAGGGCATTTTGCAGGACAGGCGCCAGGGGCAATGGGTTTTTTACCGGTTTGATGATGCCTTGCCCCAATGGTGCCGCCAGGTGCTGGCCGCCACCCTGGCGGAAAATCACGGGCAGTTGGCCGCCGCGGTGGCGCGCTTGCATGCCATGCAATGGCGCCCGGCCCGTTGTTGCGATGCCGGTGTCAGGGCTTCCTGTGATGCTAAATAACGGTTGAGGTATCACTATGTTGGCAATTTTTACCCTATTGGCGGATTGGCTGGTATATGACGTATTGGCACTGACCCCTGCCAGCCGTTTTGGTGCGGCACTGCACTTTTTCGTGGAAGACACCGCCAAGATTTTTGTGCTGCTGATCGTCATGATTTATGTCATTGCACTGCTGCGGGCCTCGCTGAATGTGGAAAAGGTGCGGGATTATCTGGCCGGCAAAAACCGCCTGACCGGCTATTTTCTGGGTTCCGCTTTCGGTGCCATCACGCCATTTTGTTCCTGTTCCAGTATTCCGGCGTTTTTGGGGTTTACCTCTGCCGGCATTCCGGTGGGGATCACCATGGCATTTCTCATTACTTCGCCCTTGATTAACGAGGTGGCTGTTTTGCTGTTGCTGGGGCTGCTGGGCTGGCAGTTCACCGTGATGTATGTGTTGGTGGGCATGCTGGTGGGCATGGTGTCCGGGGCGTTGCTGGATGCCATTCATGCAGAGCGCTGGCTGCAATCGTTTGCCGCCAAGGCGTTGCAGCGGGGGCAGCAAAACGGCGCCGGCGGTGCCTATACCCCGGCCTCCGTTAAGCTGAACTGGCAGCAGCGCCACCACTTTGCCACGGCAGAAACCAAAGAGATTGTAGGGCGAGTATGGAAATGGGTGTTCATTGGCGTGGGTTTGGGCGCGGCGCTCCATGGCTTTGTGCCTGATGGCTGGGTCGAGGCCCATTTGGGGCAGGGGCAATGGTGGTCTGTCCCTCTGGCGGTACTGATAGGGGTGCCGCTGTATTCCAATGTGACCGGCATTGTGCCGGTGATGGAGAGCTTGTTGCTTCACGGCTTGCCGGTAGGCACCACGCTGGCGTTTTGCATGGCGACCGTGGCGGCCAGTTTTCCGGAATTCATTTTATTGAAACAGGTGATGCAGTGGCGCTTGCTTGCCAGTGTGTTTGGCATTTTGCTGCTGGCATTCACCCTTATTGGTTGGTTGTTTAATCTGATTGGTCCCGTACTTTAAGGAATTAACATGAAAAATATCATTGTGTTGGGAAGTGGTTGTACAAAATGCGTGAAAACCGCCGAGCTGATTGCCCAGATGGTGGAAGAGGCAGGCGTTGATGCCCGTGTGACCAAGGAAACCAATCCGGAAGTGATTATGGGCTACGGCGTCATGAGCACGCCGGCAGTGGTGATTGACGAGCAGGTGGTGCACAGCGGCTCCATGCCGCAGAAAGAGCAGATAGCCGCTTGGCTGGCCCAGTAATCCACCCAAACAAAAAAGAGGTTAGGCGAATGACAATCCGTGTGGGAATTAACGGCTTTGGCCGTATCGGGCGTCTGGTGTTGCGTGCAGCCTGGGATTGGCCGGAGCTGGAATTTGTACAGATTAACGACCCTGCCGGTACCCCGGCCACGTTGGCTCATCTGCTGGAGTTCGATTCCATACACGGCCGTTGGCGCCGGCAAATAGCAACCAGTGGCCAGCAATTGCTGATTGATGGGCAAGCCGTTGCCATCAGTGCCAACAAGGCGATTGCTGACAGCGACTGGTCAAACTGTGATGTGGTCATTGAAGCCTCCGGCAAGATGCGCAGCAAGGCATTGCTTGAGGTTTATTTGCAGCAAGGGGTGAAACGGGTGGTGGTGACCGCACCGGTAAAAGAGGACGGGGTGCTCAATGTGGTCATGGGGGTGAACCAGCAGCTGTTTGACCCGGCGCTGCACAAAATCGTCACCGCCGCCTCCTGTACCACCAACTGTCTGGCGCCGGTGGTGAAAGTCATCCATGAGCAACTGGGGATCCGTCACGGCTCCATGACCACCATCCACGATTTGACCAATACCCAGACCATCCTCGATGCCCCCCATAAAGATCTGCGCCGTGCCCGTGCCTGTGGCGAGAGCCTCATTCCCACCACTACGGGCAGCGCCACCGCCATTACCCATATATTTCCTGAGCTGCAGGGCAAGCTTAACGGCCATGCCGTGCGAGTTCCCCTAGCCAATGCCTCCCTTACCGATTGCGTGTTTGAGCTGCAACGGGCCACCACGGTAGCGGAAGTCAACCAACTGCTGCAGGATGCCGCCAATGGCGAGTTGCAAGGAATACTGGGATACGAGGAACGGCCGCTGGTGTCGGTGGATTATCGCACCGACCCTCGCTCCAGCATTATTGATGCGCCGTCCACCATGGTGATTAACGGCACCCAACTGAAACTCTATTGCTGGTATGACAATGAATGGGGGTATGCCAACCGCACCGCCGAGCTGGCATTGCTGGTAGGGCAGGCCGATGCCGGAGTTTCCCGGTAATGACGTCAATGAGCCCGGCGCTTAGGCAGTATCTGATTATTACCGGTAACTATTGGGCCTTTACCCTGACAGACGGCGCGCTGCGCATGCTGGTGGTGCTGTATTTCTACCAGCAGGGGTACGGCGCGCTGGCCATTGCCATGCTGTTTGTGTTTTACGAGTTTTTCGGGGTGGTGACCAATCTGTTGGGGGGGTGGCTTGGGGCTCGCATCGGCCTTAACCGTACCATGAACATTGGCCTCGGGGTACAGATTGTCTCCTTGGCCATGTTGCTGGTGCCTGCTGCCTGGCTCACCGTGCCTTGGGTGATGTTGGCCCAGGCATTATCGGGAATAGCCAAGGATCTCAATAAAATGAGCGCCAAAAGCGCGGTGAAGACCCTGGTCAGTGGTGATGCTGCCCAAGGGCGACTGTACCGTTATGTGGCGCTTTTGACCGGTTCCAAAAACACCCTCAAAGGGGTGGGATTTTTTCTGGGTGGCGCCTTGCTCAGCTGGCTGGGATTTTCAGGGGCGGTAATGCTGATGGCCTCGGGGCTGGCGCTGGTGTGGTTATTGTCGCTAGTGCTGCTGCAACAGGCGTTGGGAAAAGCCAAAAACAAGCCCAAGTTTCGCGACATTTTTTCCAAAAGCCGCGGGGTGAACATCCTGTCTGCCGCCCGCTTGTGCTTGTTTGCCTCCCGGGACGTGTGGTTTGTGGTGGCTTTGCCGGTATACCTGAGTAGCCATCTGGGTTGGGATAACTGGCTGGTGGGGGCTTTTCTTGCCAGTTGGGTGATTGCCTATGGCGTGGTGCAGGCCGTGGCACCATGGCTGACCGGCCGTGGCAAAAACGCTGCTGGGATTCCCGGGCGCACGGCGGCTGTCAGTTGGGCAGGCCTGCTGATGCTGCTGCCGGCATTGATGGCCCTGATGCTGTATCAAGGTGGCTCGCCACAACTGTGGCTGCTCGGCGGCTTGTGGCTATTCGGGGCGGTGTTTGCGGTGAACTCGTCGCTGCACAGCTTCTTGATTGTGCATTATGCCAGTGAAGACGGCGTGTCGCTGGATGTGGGGTTTTATTACATGGCCAATGCCGCGGGCCGTCTACTGGGCACCGTGTTGTCTGGCGTGTTGTATCAGCATTACGGCCTCAATGCCTGTTTGCTGTTTAGCAGCGGGTTGCTGCTGCTGACGTTTGCCATCTCATGGGCCCTGCCAAGGCAATGACAGCCCAATATAAAACAGGCTTTTTCTTGCCATAAGGGGTACATTAACAGTAAGGACGACTGGCGGAGATGTGTTATGACCATGACGCTGCAATGCCTTGGCGCCACAGGCGAGGTGACCGGTTCCTGTCACCTGCTGGAGATCAATGGCGGCCAATTACTGCTGGACTGCGGGCTGGTTCAGGGAAGCAAAAAGGATGAACTGCGTAATCAGGAGCCATTTTCATTTGACCCCCATGCCATTGATGCGGTGGTGCTGAGCCACGCGCACATTGATCACTCTGGCCGTTTACCCCTGCTGATGAAGCGTGGCTACGACGGCCCCATCTATACCCATAAGGCCACTGCCGAGCTTTGTGCTTTCATGCTGCGCGATGCCGCATCATTGCAGCAACGGCGCATGGAGCGGGAAAACGAAAAACGCGCCAAACAGGATTTGGCGCCGTTAGCCCCCCTGTTTGATGAAAACGATGTGGAAGCGGTGCTGCAACATTTCATTCCGCTGGAATACGGTGTGCGCTTTGAGCCGGTACCGGGGATAACGGTTTGTTTCAGCGATGCTGGCCACATTCTGGGCTCCGCCATGTTGGAGCTGTGGCTGAATGACGGCACGCAGCAGAAAAAACTGGTGTTCAGCGGTGACTTGGGGCGGGCGGGGATGCCCATCTTGCAAGATCCCACCATGATTGATGATGCGGATTTGGTATTGATGGAAAGCACTTATGGCGATCGTTGCCACCGTACCTGGGAGGCCACGCTGGAGGAGCTGAAGGCCATTTTTGCCAAGGCCATCAGTGAAAGCCGCGGCAATATCCTGATCCCGGCATTTTCGGTGGGGCGCGCCCAGGAGTTATTGTATCTGTTCCATCTGTATGCCAAGGATTGGGAGTTGGGACGCTGGAAAATCTGTCTTGACAGCCCCATGGCCATTGAAGCCACCAAGGTTTATGTACGCAATTACCCGCTGATGGATGAGGATTTCCGGTGCCTGTTACGCCTGAATCCCGGCAATCATCCGTTGCTGGGCAATGTGGAATTTATCCAGAGCACGGAAGAGTCCATGGCGCTCAATGATATCCACCAAGGGCTGATCATTATCGCCGGCAGCGGCATGTGCAATGGCGGCAGGATCCGCAGTCATCTGGCACACAACCTGTTCCGCCCCGAATGCGACATCATTATTTGTGGCTATCAGGCACTGGGCACGCCCGGGCGATTACTGGTGGACGGGGCGACGGAATTGACGGTGCACGGTGAGAGTGTGCCGGTTAATGCGGTAATACACACGGTAGGCGGGTTGTCGGCCCATGGGGATCAGCAGGAGTTGTTGTGCTGGTATCAACACTTTAAAAATGCGCCGCCACTGTTATTGGTTCATGGTGAGCCGGACGCGCAAACCGTGCTGGCAAAGGTTGTACAGCAGCAGTCGCCAGCGACTGATGTGGTGATAGCCGAAATGGGCGACAAGCTGGATTTGGGACAATTGCCAAAATTTGCTTGGTTGTACGGCTCAGCGGCGTAAGATGTGCCGCTGCTGATACCGGCTCAATGCCGCCTTGCGATATGACGCAGAGCAACTCTGCGTTTTTTTGTGATTGTTTCCCGGAGAATGCCTTGTCTGCCAGTGCTGCCCGTTTGGGGCTGATATTCATGTCCACCACAGTGATCTTCTGGGGCGTTATGCCCGTTGCCCTGAAATTGTCGGCGGAGTTCATTGACCCTGTGACCCTGACCTGGTTTCGTTTCGGGGTGGCGTTTGTGGTGACGCTGGGGCAACAGTGGTTCTTGGGCGGCTTGGGGCAGTTTCGTCAGTTACGGCCACGGGACTGGCTAAAGCTGATGATGGCCACACTGCTGCTGATTGGTAACTATGTGAGTTTTGTGCTGGCGCTGCAGTACCTGTCACCGGGAACGGTACAGCTGAATTTTCAGACCTCCTCGTTTTTTCTGGCCTTGGGCGGCGTTCTGTTTTTTGGCGAGCGTTTTTCCCGTAGTCAGTTAGGTTGCCTGTTGCTGTTGGCCATGGGCATGTTGCTGTTTTTCAATCCGGTGCTGACGGGGAATGGCAATCATCTGCTGATGCTCACCGGCATTGCCATTGTGCAGTTGTCGGTGCTGAGCTGGGTAGGCTACGCGCTGTTACAAAAATCCCTGGGGCGGCGTTTGTCGCCTGCCAATGTGCTGCTGTTCATTTACGGGTTGTCGTTAATGCTGCTCTGGCCCTTTAGCAACATCGGCACCTTTACCATGCTGGATTCAGCCCAGTGGGGCATCGCCATTTTTTGTGCCGTTAGCACGCTAGTGGCTTATGGCTGTTTTGGTCAGGCCCTCAAATACTGGTCGGCCGCGCAGGTGGGGGTGTTGATGGCACTCATTCCCTTGCTCAGTTTTGCCGTTACCGATTTGGTGGTGCAGCTGGCGTGGTGGCCCGGCAGTTTCCGCGCGGTTCATCTTAACGGGCTGTCGCAAATCGGGGTGGTGCTGATAGTGTTGTCGGTCATGCTGGTGCAGTTGTTGCCCTACTGGCATCAGCGGCAATCGCGATAGTCCGGCCAAAATATGGTTCGGGTATCCCCCTCGGGATGTTGACGGCGATTTCCAATTGTTAACCATTCGTTGTAATCTGAATCCCCGCTGTGTGGGTTAACGCTTCAAAACGGGCTTGGCTGGCACGCTGTCTATAACAATAACAATGATATGAGGTTCGGATGGAGGTTATCGTCTCACTGGTCAATCAACTCAACTCGTTGGTATGGGGTGTCCCCATGCTGGTGATGATCCTGGGTGTGGGTTTATTTCTTTCGGTTGGCTTGAAGTTAATGCCGGTACTCAAACTGGGTACGGGCTTCAAGTTGCTCTGGTCTGGTCGCATTCCGGAAAAAGATGCTGACGTAAAAGGGCAAATCAGCCCGTTCAATGCGCTGATGACATCACTGTCGGCCACCATAGGTACCGGTAATATTGCCGGGGTGGCTACCGCGATTGCGCTGGGTGGCCCGGGGGCGCTGTTCTGGATGTGGTGCACCGCACTGGTGGGCATGGCCACCAAATTCTCGGAAGCGGTGCTGGCGGTGCGATACCGCGAGGTGGATGAACAGGGCAACCATATTGGCGGCCCCATGTATTACATCAAAAACGGTTTGGGCAGCAAATGGGCCTGGTTGGGTTCACTGTTTGCCTTTTTTGGCGCATTTGCCGGTTTTGGCATCGGCAATACGGTACAAGCCAACTCGGTGGCCGATGCACTGTCGTCCAATTTTAATGTGGCGCCGTGGCTGACCGGGCTGATAATGATGTGTCTGGTGGGCGCGGTGCTGATGGGCGGCATCAAGCGCATTGCCGATGTGGCCGGGAAATTGGTGCCGTTGATGACCGTGTTTTATATCGCTTGCGGTTTGGCGGTATTGGTGGTCTATATGGATCAAATTCCCGAAGCTTTCATGCTGGTAATTGAAAGTGCTTTTACCCCCGTGGCCGCTCAGGGTGGTTTTGCCGGTGCGGCGGTGTGGGCGGCTATCCGCTTTGGGGTGGCTCGTGGCATTTTTTCCAATGAAGCGGGTTTGGGCAGCGCGCCCATTGCCCATGCTGCGGCACAGACCAATAACCCGGTCACCCAGGGGTTGGTGGCAATGCTTGGCACCTTTATCGATACCATTGTGGTCTGCTCCATTACCGGTTTGGCCATTGTGGTGTCAGGAGCCTGGGATTCCGGCGAAAACGGTGCGGCGCTTACCTCTTATGCCTTTGGTCATGCCTTTCCCATCGGCAGTTATGTGGTGGCCATCGCCTTGAGCATTTTTGCCTTTACCACCATTCTTGGCTGGAGCTTTTACAGCGAAAAATGTGTGCAATTCTTATTTGGGGTAAAAGCCATTAAACCCTTCAGGGTGATATTCACATTGGTGGTGCCCATTGGGGCGGTAGCCAAACTGGAGTTCATCTGGTTATTGGCCGACACTCTGAATGCCATGATGGCCCTGCCCAATTTAATCGCCTTATTACTGTTAAGCCCGGTGGTATTCAGGCTCACGAAGGATTATTTTGCGGCGCAGCGCAAATAACCTTGCCTGATGGCCGGTAAGCGGTTTGCTGCCGCTTACCGGCTTTCCCTAAAACCGGGTCCTTTTTTAAAGGCACCCAGATGTTGCCAAGCCAACATTTTTCCCCTTCCTAATCTTTTTCCTTATCGCGCTTGTTGCTTTCTTGTAGTGGGCAATGTGCCTCGCGGCCTGCTGTTTTCCGTGCGGCTCCGAATAACCTTGCTATATTCAGGAGTACTTTATGTAGACCCATTTCATGTTGCGTATCGTTTGCGCCGTAATGCCGCCGTATGGTGAAAACCAGAAGCCAAGTGTTGATGCAAATGACATATCTTGATTTTTTTCAATTAACTACCAGACTTCATCTGTTAATCCTTTAGGGGTGAATTGCCTAAGATGGTAAAGGAAACCAGCGGTATTACATCATTAAAAACGAACCAAGAGTTCCCCGAGTTTTCCATACCGTTATCGCTGTGGACGGTGATGACGTTTGCCCTGGTTTTTGTGTTGGTGGGGGGCTACCTGTTTAATTTTTACATTGAACAACGGGGGCTGGAACGGTTCGAATTTCAAACCCGCTTACTGAAAAATGCCATCAGTGACCGGATGCGCACTTATGAACAGGTGCTGCGGGGCGGGCTGGGATTATTTCGGGCCTCAAACGGGGTTACCCGTGAGGAATGGCATGACTATGTAAGCAATGCCCGCCTCAACGAGTTTTATCCGGGCATTCAGGGCATGGGCTACAGCCAGTTTTTGAGTGCGGAGCAGATAGCCGGGCAGGAAGCCCAGATTCAGGCCGAAGGCTTTCCTGAATATCGCGTCCATCCCGAGGGGCGGCGGCAGCGTTATTTGGCCATTATTTACCTGGAGCCTTTCGATTGGCGCAACCGGCGGGCTTTTGGCTATGACATGTACTCGGAGCCGGTGCGGCGCAAAGCCATTGACCGGGCTTTGGCAACCGGTGAAGCTGCCATCTCGGGCAAAATCACCTTGGTGCAGGAAACCGGGCAGGATCAGCAGGCCGGCTTTTTAATGTACCTGCCGTTGTTTGCTGAACAGGCCAATGGCCAGCGCCGGCCACAAGGCATGGTGTATGCGCCATTTCGAATGAATAACCTGATGGAAGGCATTACCGGCGATCATTTCTCCAGCTTGCAACTGGAGATTTATGATGGGAGCCTCAATGCCGCCAGCAATCCCGAGACGTTAATGTATCGCAGCCGCCCTCGTCCGCCCAGCAGCTATTATCATCATAATGTCAGGCTGGATATTGGCGGACACCAGTGGTTGCTGGTCACTCGCAGTAATGCCAGTTTTGTTTCCACCACGGAGTCCATACAGCGTGCTTTGCTGCTGGCATTTGGCGGATTGTTCTGGTTGCTGCTGTTTTATTTTCTTTATACCAATGCCAAGGCCAGGTTCAAAGAAACCCAGTTATCCCAGGCATTGCTGGCCAATGAAGAACGTTTCAGGCTGGTGATAGAAGCCTCGCCCACCGCCATGGTGATTGTAAATGCCCAGGGCATGATGACACTGGTGAATGCCCATACGGAGCAGATGTTCAAATATACCCGGGAAGAGATGTTGGGGCATGAAATTAACATGCTGTTACCGGAAGTGGTACGCAGGCGCCACAGTGGCCACATGGCGAAATATTTCCAGCATCCTACCGCCAGAACCATGTCCAGCCGTGATGATTTATACGGGCAGTGCAGTGATGGCCAACTGATTGCCTTGGAAGTGGGGCTGACGCCAGTCATGTTCAGCAACGGGCCGGCGGTGTTGGTGACCATCAATGACATCTCTTCACGCAAACAGATTGAGCAGGAAAAAGCCCGTCATACCGCAGAGCTGGAACGGATTAACAGTGAGCTGGACAGCTTTGCCTATATCGCTTCCCATGATCTTAAATCCCCGTTGCGGGGCATTGAGCAGTTATCCGACTGGCTGCATGAAGATTTGGCCGAGAATGCCAGCCCCAAGGTGCAGCAGTATTTGCGCTTGATCCGCAGCCGGGTGCAACGTATGGAACGGTTGCTCGAAGGCCTGCTGACCTATTCCCGCATCGGGCGCATTGATGCCCAACTGGTGAAAACCGACAGCGCCCAATTGGTGCAGGAAGTGTTTGCGCTGGTGAATTTGCAACCTGAGTACCAATTGCAAATCCAGTCGGCATTGCCGGAGTTTGTCACGGCAAGAGTGCCTTTGGAGCTGGTATTTCGCAATTTGTTCAGCAATGCCCTTAAGCATCACGATCGGGATAAGGGCGTGATTTCGGTCAGTTGTTGTGAACTCAAAGCGCAATACTGTTTTTGCGTGGAGGATGACGGCCCGGGGATCCCCGCGCAGTTTCATGAAAAGGTGTTTGCCATTTTCCAGACATTGCGTCCACGGGATGAAGTCGAAGGCAGCGGCCTTGGCCTATCGCTGGTGAAAAAGTGCGTGGAAAATTTTGGCGGGCGCATCTGGCTTGAATCAGAAGGGAGAGGCTGCCGTTTTTGCTTTACCTGGCCTAAAAATTTAGAGGATAACCCCGAATGAAAGCACAGTCTTACAAGGAAGTAACCATACTGTTGGTAGACGATGATGATATTGATCACATGGCTGTTGCGCGGGCGATGAACAAATTAAAGCTGCTGAACCCGCTGGTGCGCGCCCGGGATGGCCTGGAAGCTTTGCAGATGCTGCGGGAAAAACGGGTCTGCCATCCCTATGTGATTTTGTTGGATCTCAACATGCCGCGGATGAATGGACTAGAATTTCTGGAACAGTTGCGCCATGAAGAAACCTTCACTTCATCGGTGGTATTTGTGTTGACGACTTCCGCTGCTGATGAGGATAAGGTTGCTGCCTATCGGCATCATGTTGCAGGCTATATGGTAAAACACCACATTAAGGATGAATTTGTCAGCATATTCAATATGCTGGGAAGTTATTGGCAAGTGGTGGTTTTGCCATCGGACGGAGAGTGAGCGGGTATGGATTTATTGCTGATTGACGACGATGAAATCGACAGAACTGCCATTATCCGGGCGCTGTCGAAGTCGGATATTGGCTTTACGGTGATAGAGGCAAACTGCGCCAAACGGGCAATGGAGCATATCCGCAAACAAGCGTTTGATGGCATTTTGCTGGATTACCGCTTGCCTGACGCTGATGGTCTTGAGCTGCTAAAGTCGCTGAATGCATTACTGGAAGATGGCACGGCCATTGTGATGATCTCCCGCTATGAGGACGAGACTTTGGCGGATCGCTGCATCCAGATGGGCGCACAGGATTTTTTGCTCAAAGATGAAGTGAATACTCGCAGCCTTACCCGTGCCATCCGCCATGCCAGACAACGGGCGAGCCTGAGCCGGGCATTACAAAAAACCCATGAACGCTTGCGTGAACTGGCCGAACATGACTCCCTGACCGCACTCCTGAACCGCTACGGTTTTGAAATCAGCCTGGATCAGGCCTTAAACACCGCTAGGGTCGAACACTTGGAACTGGCACTCATCCTGCTGGATCTTGATGATTTTAAAGTGATTAACGATACCCATGGCCACCATTTGGGGGATCGGCTGCTGGTGGCGATAGCTGAGCGCCTGCGCAATATCGTGCCCGCCAACGGCTTACTTGCCAGAATCGGCGGGGATGAGTTTGGTGTGGTGCTGCGGGGCCCTGATGCGCTGCAACATGCCCAGGAGATGGCCACGGCATTGCTACGTGCCCTGGAGCCGGTGTTTGTGATTGACGAACTGCCACTGTTCATTGGGGCTTGTGCCGGCATCGCTGGCTACGGCGAGCTGGCTTCCGACAGCTCAGGATTACTGAAGTGCGCCGATATTGCCCTGTACCGGGCCAAGCAGTGTGGCCGCAGCCAGTTACAGTTTTATTCCGAAGCACTGGATTTGGCGGTGCAGCAGCGTCATTACATCGCCACCGGCTTGCGCCAGGCATTACCACAACAGCAGTTCTTTTTGTGCTATCAAGGCAAATTCGATGCCTATAGCGGCGAACTGGAAGGGGTAGAGGCCCTGTTGCGTTGGCAGCATCCACGGGAAGGCGTGATTACACCGGATGTGTTTTTACCCGTAGCGGAAGATTTGGGCATGATGGATGCCATTTGCGAGTGGGTGCTGCTAAGTGCCTGCCGGCAGATGCAGCAGTGGCTTAGGATGTTGGCCCCCACGGGCAAGCGCCTGAGCATTGCGGTAAATCTTTCACCCTCCCAGGATCTCCGGGAAAAACTGCTGTCCCAGGTACAAACGGCCACCCGTGAGAGCGGGTTGCCGCCTGAACTGCTGGAGCTGGAAATTACCGAAAATGCCCTGATTGAGCAACCGGAGCAATTGGCTGAAGTACTGGAAGAGGTGGTGGCATTGGGCATCACTTTGTCATTGGATGATTTTGGCACCGGTTTTTCTTCACTGGAACACATCAAGGATTTTCCCATCAGCGTGCTGAAAATTGACAAGAGTTTCACTGCCGGTATTGAAGAGGATGAAAAAGCTCGCCGATTGCTGGTGGCATTAATCAATTTTGCCCATGGCTTTGATGTGTTATCCGTGGCCGAAGGGGTTGAGACAGACCTGCAGGCGCAGTTTTGCCGTGACCATGGTTGCCAGTTACTGCAGGGGTATTTGTATGGCCGCCCGGTGCCAGCAGCTGACTTCACTCGGGATTACATAGCGCCGTTACTGCCTCAACATTGCACATGCGATAAAGGCTAGCGGAAAAATAAAGCCTGCCAAGGCCATGGCAGGCTAACTGTGGCGACATCCGTTGGGTGCCTGTCTGTGACGGATCATGACATTAGCGGGTTTGGCACATGTCAGATCCTGACGATTTTATTGTTATTTATTGTTGTAATGTGGTGCTGACAATCAGAACTCAAATTCGTAGGTGTAACCGAGCAGGAACTTCACGTCATCATTCGGCAGGTTGGTGTCTGCCACCTTGAATGACACAGCGCCCAGTGATGTGTCTTTGGTAACCGACACATTGTATTCCGAGTAGTTATCCACCCCGTACCAGCTGCTGACCACATCCCCGGTGGAATAGGCATAGTAAGCCCCCAGAGAGATGCTATCGGCCAATGGATAGCTGGCGGCAACATGGTAGTAGGTGTAGTCTTTATCATCCAGGCCAGGGCCTGCCACGTCATCACCGGCGGTGACGAATTTGGCCACGCCGAACTCCAGCCATTTCCAGGTCAGGCTGGCATATAACTCACTGAAATCAATCGAGCCGTCGGCATCGGGATAGCCGTAATACAGATAACCTACGTCGTAACTGAAATCGTCATTGATGGCGTTGGAAAAACCGCCGTAAAAATCGATTTCATAACTGGTGTTGTCCCCAAAATCCACATTGGAGCCCCAGGTGCCCAGATAAAACCCGGAGTCATGGCTGTAATCAATGCCGCCTTGCACTGCTGCACCGTTGGCGGTTTGTGTCACGCCGCGCCATAAATAGTTGGAAGTTGCACCAATATTGCCAGTGACACTTGCCTGACTCATGGGAGCCAGCATCATCAGGCCAGCAAGCGCGCTCAGTGACAGTAGTTTCTGTTTCATACCTATCTCCTTTCCCTTCTTACCGTTGCCAGAGATCCGGCATTGACACCGGAACGTCGGCTCTTTTTTTATTGTGCTAGTGAAATTCGGTAAAAAGATGAGCTAAAGCTGTGCCAAAATTGAATAGTGATATTTTACAAAAACTTAACTAATACGTTGCTTATATATTAACAAAATGATGCATTATGATGGGGCTATCTGCACAAATATGGTGCGTTACGGGTTATGGTTGGGGGAAATAAAAACACCCCGTTGCTGAAACGGGGTGCTGTACCGGCAATAAGCGGGAGGGGACGGATTCAGTTAACACTGTCTTTAAGGAGTTTTCCCGCCTTGAATTTGGGGACAATGGATTGGGCAATCTGTATTTCTGCCCCGGTCAATGGATTGCGGCCGGTTCTGGCAGCCCTTGCGGCGGTTTCAAATGAACCAAAGCCCACGATGGAGACTTTATCCCCGGCCTGAAGGGCTTCGGTAACCGCGGCTTCAAAAGCTTTCAGCGCCAAGGCGGTTTCAGCTTTGGTCAACTCAGATTTTTCTGCCATGCTGGCAATCAGTTCCGTTTTATTCATTGTTATACTCTCTGTCTTGATGTGGATATTGTTACTGCCTTGTTAAGTTGCCATAAGGGGTAGTGTAATGAAAGTGAATTTTTGCCCCCGTTGACCATGGTAGACCATGGTGGCGTTTAAGCGCTGGCCAGGACATTTAATGATTGCGCATTTCATCACACATATACCCTTGGCGGCGGCTATCAAAGCGGCAACCCTTACCGCATTCCCAGGGGGCATTGTCGTACTGTTGCGATTGGGCCATGGCGTATTGGCGGCAGGAGGCATAATCGCTAAAGTCTTCCTGCTTTAAATAGTTGGCTGAGCCAAAACCGTGATGATAAATAAATGCCGTCCAATTGCTGGTCACGTTTTTCGGCGAACTATCATTAATCCATAGCACCGCAACGAGTGCGGCGCCGAACAGACAAAGGGTGAAGATAACCGGCATTGACAATTTCACAGAAAGCTCCTGCTGACGGGGAAGTGATTGGTAATAATAAAGTTAACCCGAAACCGGAACTAGGTGTTATCGCCGGCATCCAACTATTGGGTATTACATGTCAAGTTAATGCGGTAATCGGCAGTGCGTTGCCGTCACAGGAACGCTCCGGTTACCGCCAAGGAGGTTGAAATGAGAATAGGCTATCTGCTGTTTGCGGGGATGCTCAGCGTACTCAGTGCCGGTTGTGTGCTGGCAACGGATAACAGCGCGGTGGTAGAGATGTCCAATCCCGTCACGGTGTCTGGGAAGGTGAAAATCGAATGGCAACAGCCGCATCAGTACACCGATATCCGTAGCGCCACCGAGTTGCAGCAGCGTTTTGAGCAGCGCTTGTTTGACAGCCTGACCAAAACCCTCGATAAGGCCGCTGCCAAGGTGTTGAAGGGCAATGAAACATTGGAGCTGGTGGTCACGGATGTGGATTTGGCCGGAGACTTACGGCCCACTTTTGGCAAGGGCCCCGCCTCCGATATCCGCATTGTGAAAGATATTTATCCTCCCAGAATTAACTTTTCCTACCGGTTACTGGATGGCGAGCAGGTGATTATGGTGGGGTCGGAAAAGCTGCGAGACATGAGTTTCATGGACCGGATCAGCAAAATCGATAACTCCAGCTTCAAGTATGAGCACGCCCTGCTCAAAGAGTGGTTTGCCAAAACCATTGCCCCAAGGATGTGATTTAACCGGGCTGGGGGAGCGGCATTTGTAACAGGCAAAATCCACCATGGCTGAGTTTTGCCTGTTTTTTTGCCAGCGCGCACAAGTGCGACAGCCTGGCTTCATTGCCGCCTTGTGTCAGATAGGGCGGGATCACCCCCGCACTCAGGCTCATCAGGGGTTGCTGGCATAATTGCTGTTGGCGGTTGCGGGCTAAAAAGGATTGTTCCGCCCAATGCTGCGGTGTAAAGAAGTGCTGCTTGATGATGTCGAATTCCGCCAGTATTTGCTGGCATTGACGCTTGATGGAGCCGTCTTCCCCTATGATGACAAAGTCATCGCCGCCCACATGGCCGATAAAGTGCTGTTTGCTGTAAAGTTGCAGTAAATCGGCCACGCAACGGATCACTTCATCTCCCTTGGAAAAGCCGTAGACATCGTTGTAAGGCTTGAAGTTATTCAAGTCCAGATAAGCCAGGTAAAAGGGCTGCTGTTGCTGTACCAGCCGCTGCAGCTCCTGCTGGATAGGCACGTTGCCGGGCAATCCGGTGAGCGGGTTGGCGTGGCGGGCGGTTTGTATGCGCTGCTCGGTAATCCGTTGTAGCAAGTCACGGGTATGCCCCAATCCGCAAAATTTCCCTTGTTGCAGAATGATGAACTGCTGCGCAATTTGCTGATGGCAGTCAGCGGTAAGCTGTTGGCTCACGGCTGATAACGGCTCATTGCCTTCCACCATCAGTACCTTGTTATCCATGATTTCCGTCAGGGGATGATTTTCGTGCAGCGCTCGGCCATAGGGGGTGGAAAACAGCTCCAAAAGGCTTTGACGATAAACCAGCCCCAGTGCCTCGTCTTCCTCAATCACCACCACGGCTTGCAAGTCCGGCCGGGAGATGGGCAATTGACTGAGGGTTTTCAAGCGGGTGTCCGGTGGCAGGGACAGGGCTTTTTGACACAGGCAATGGGCGGTTTCGTTATAGCGTGGCTGGGGTCGTGCGCGGTAACTGGGAAAATGGGCAAGGGGCGTTAATGGGGGATTGGGCTGTGGTTTTCCTAACAAGAATCCCTGATAAAGCTGAATGCCGAACCTTTGCAGCACCGCCAGCTCGGCTTCGGTTTCAATCCCCTCGGCAATCACCTGGCAAGTGAGGCTCTGGCATAATGTCACGATGGAGCGCACAAACTCCTGTTTAACCGGAAACTCATGAATGCGCTCAATAAAGTGCCGGTCGATTTTCACATAGTCCGGCGCCAGCTCCGACCATAACCGTAATCCGGAATAGCCGGCACCCAAATCATCCAGTGCAATTTGAAAGCCTTGGTGACGGTAGTAATCAAGACAGCTTTTGAGCAGATCAATGTCTTCTGCAGGATATTGCTCCGACAGCTCAATCACAATGGAGGAGGGGGACAACCCCAATTGCTGCGCCAGGCGCAGGGTATGGCCCTTGGGATGGCGGGGGTCCAGCAACGCCATGGGGCTGATATTGATAAACAACTTCCCCGGTAACTGCTGTTTTTGAAACTGTTGCAGTGCCTGGGCGCGACAGAGGGTTTCCAGCTCTGAGAGCCGCCCCAGTCGCTCGGCGGTACTGAATAATTCGATGGGCGAATATAAAAGGCTGTGCTCCGGGCCACGGCTTAAGGCTTCGTAGCCATACATGCGATTGGTTTCAATGTGAATAATCGGCTGAAAGTGTATGGCAATGTTTGCGTCTTGGAGAAGCTGTTGCAGCAACAGGGCTTTTTGATCGGTGCTCATCTACTTACCGCATTATCCGGGCCGTCGCCGCAGCATATGAAGCCAGAATGACATCAATATGACAACTCTATGCCCGGTGCGGGTTTTGTGAGCCGCAACCATTACGCCTTGTTTTGTACTTTGAAGCGGGCCAAGGTTTGCAACAAAATGGCCAGCTGTTTTACCAGATGTTCCAGTTGTTCCTGTGACGGAGAGGTTTCTTCTTCCAGACGGGCCACAATGTCTGCCAGCTCTTGAACATAGGGCAAAAATCGGGTGCTTGATGTGGTAAAACCCTGCTCATCGGTAAAGATTTTGGCAAATTTGGCGTGGCCTTGCTGTTGCAGCTGATCCAGGCTGTTGTCGGCATCAACCGCTTGCCGGTAGGCGGTTTGCAGATTGGTTTTCAGTTGCGCTATGACCTTAGCGTATGTCATAACCATTCCTTTTAAAGAGTTTATGAAATTATAAGGAAGCCTAATGGCATCAACAAGGCATCGCTGGCGATTACTGTGTGCAATTGCCCTGTTTGTGAGCAACCTGGCGCTGGCTGCACCCTCCGTGACCCCTTTGTTCTATCAGGTGACCTGGCAAGGGAAAAGCGCCTGGCTGTTGGGCACACTGCATGTGGGCAAAGCCGACTTTTATCCGTTGCCCGCCAGGATTACCAAGGCATTGTCACAATCCAGTGCCTTGGTATTGGAAGCGGATGTTCAGGCACCTGCCGTGGCGACGCTGATGCAGCGTTACGGATTGCAAAAGGTGGTTGCTGACCGCGACACCCAGCAACGTGTGGATGATTTTTGCCGGCCCATGGGCAACTGCCAGCAACTGGCCCGCTTGTCTCCCTGGTTGCAAGCCATACAGATAAGCATGTTGCGTTTCGCCGAAATGGGATTGACGGCCGACTATGGCGTGGAGCAGCACTTGCTGCATTATGGAAAACCCTTGTTGACTCTGGAAACTGTCGAGAGTCAATTGCAATTGCTGGCAGGCGTTGATTTGCCCACCCAATGGCGCATGGTCCGCGAGAGCATCGCGGCGCCTGATGAAGAGATGCAAGCCCTGGTGGATGCCTGGCAACAGGGCAATGCCGCGGCCATTGCCCAACTGACCAGCAGCCAGTTACAACACCAGGGCGGCGATGTGTTGCTGGAAAAGATGTTATGGCAACGCAACCGCCAGATGGCGCAGCGCCTGCAACAACTGCTGCAACAACACGACTCGCCATTATTTGTGGCCGTGGGCAGTGCTCATTTGGCGGGCACAGACAGCCTGCTGCGGTATTTGCAGCAGGCAGGAGCAAACGTGCGCGACTGCTGGCAGGAAACATGCCGGTTAGAAAAGTGACCCAGTATTCACGAGAACCCCTTACACGGCGGCATTTGCAAAGGCCAGCAATACGGGCAAGTTGCCGGAAAACTCAGGGTTTGTGGCCGATAAAGTGCACATAACGCCCTAATGACAAGTAGGGCTCTCGGCGGGAATATTCCAGCTCCATCTCGATTAACTGGCGTTCATCATAGTTGTCCGGCAGGCGTTTGTTCATGTAATCGTGGATGACCCGCACGCCGGATGCGCAGCACAACCTCAACTCCCATTGGGTGAACCATTGTCTTACCGTGGCGATGTCCAGTGGGTGCTCGGGGCTAAGACGGTTTTTCTTTTTTGACTTCAAACCGTTGCGCACATAATCAAAATTACCGGCAGTGAGGGCATGAAAACGCATGGCCTCTTTGTTGTAAAACATCAAGGAGAACAGGCCGCCAGAGCGTAACAGGGTCAGTAAATGCGCCAGCGTTTGCTGGGCATCGGCCAACCACTCGGCCACGGCGTGACACAAAATGAGATCAAACTGGCCCAGCGCCGAGGCGTCCAGTTGCTGGATGGCACAATGGTGCAAGGTGACATCCACCTCATGTGGCTCTTCATCAATCAATTGCTGCGCCTGTTTCAGCATCTCCTGGGACAGGTCGCATAACACCACCTGGTGGCCGAGCCTGGCAAGTTTCAGGCTGAAATAACCAAAGCCGCCACCGGCATCCAGTATCCGTAACGGCTTGTTGCCCAATAGCGGCAACTGCTCTTGCAAGTCTCTCCACAGTACCGCCATGCGGATGTCGCCTTTGGTGGTGCCATAAATATTGTGGGCAAATTTTTGCGCCAGCTTGTCGAAATTCTTGTCCTGCACGGCGGGATCACTTAGGGTGTGAAAAACGCATAGTGTCTCACACTCGACCACCTTCGCACAGTATCTGCAGGCAGCTGCCGCATTATCCGATTAAGCGTTAGGGCAAAGTATGGTTATAATGTGCGCCTGAATGAATAGGAGTCGTCATCGTTGGTCACGGAACCCTGTGTAGAATTGCGGGCTATGCCCTCGTTGTTTTCTCTATATCGCAAAATTTTCTTTGGGCGCAAACCCGGCTGGGATCAGCAACCCCTGCCCCGGCTGCAGGTGAGTGCCCGGCAGATACAGCTGTCGCCGCTTAAGGTGGCGGAATATGCCGAGGTGTGTGGTTTTGCCTTTGACGGCCGCATGCTGCCGCCTACCTATTTGTATGTGGCGGCATTTCGGCTACATGCCACCATCTTTACCCACGAAGCCATTACCTTCCCGCTTATCGGGCTTATCCACCTGCGTAACCAAATTCGCTGTTACCGGGCGGTAGCCTTGTATGAATGGCTGGATATCGATTGCGCCATTACCGACAGCCGGGAAACCGACTCCGGGCTGGAATTCGAGCTGGTATCCAAAGTCTACAATGGCGATGAGCTGGTGTGGGAAGCGGTGTCCACCTATCTGTACCGCATTGACAAACCCGGTCGCCGAACCCGACCGCCCAAGGCCTCAGAGATGGACTGGCAGGCGCCGGTGTTTTGGTCGCTTGGGGAAGATTTGGGTCGCCGTTACGCCCGCGCCTCCGGAGATTACAACCTTATCCATTTACACCCTTTGCTTTCCAAACGGTTTGGATTCGATCGCATTCTGGTGCACGGCATGTGGTCCAAGGCCCGTTGTCTTGCCGAACTGATGCCCCAGATTGCACAGCGCCCCTTTGCCATAGATGTCACATTCAAACTGCCACTCTTCATGCCAGCCAATGTGAGCTTCAATGCACAAAGCATGGCGCAAGGGATCTGTTTTGAACTGCGGGATCAAAAAGGGCGTCGTCCTCACCTGACCGGTAACATCACGTTTCTGGAATGACCCTCCTGAACCTAGATTTCGGTGAGACGGATTCAGTATTTACCCCTCGAAACGGCTGGCGGCTTTTGCCTGCGCGATGATTGTTCTAGTATGCGCGCTTCACCATAAAACCGCCCAACGAGCAGAAGCCTTACATGCTGTCAGATATTGAGATCTCCCGTCAAACTTTGCGCCGTCCCATTGCTGATGTAGCCCAATCCCTGGGATTGGCTTCCCACGAATACCACACCCTTGGCGATGACAAAGCCAAAGTGCAGTTAAATGTGCTACCACGCTTGGCAGACAATCCCTGTGGCAAATTCATCGTGGTGACTGCCGTCAACCCCACGCCTTACGGTGAAGGCAAAACGGTGACCAGTATTGGCCTGACCCAGGCATTGCATGCGCTGGGTAAAAAAGTGTGTGTGTGCTTGCGCCAGCCCAGTATGGGGCCGGTATTCGGGGTGAAGGGTGGGGCAGCCGGTGGCGGCTATGCCCAGGTGGTGCCCATGGAAGAGCTCAATTTGCACCTTACCGGTGATATTCACGCCGTCAGCAGTGCCCATAATCTGGCCTCCGCCGCACTGGATGCCCGTTTGCACCATGAGCAGCGTTTGGGGGCGCAGGAATTTGAGCGCCAAAGCGGCTTGCCGGCACTGAACATAGACCCTGAGCGCTTGTTATGGCCACGGGTGACCGATCACAACGATCGGGCGTTGCGGCAGATAACCGTGGGGCAGGGGCGTAACAACGGCCCGGAACACGGCAATGCCTTCATGATCACCGCCGCTTCAGAACTCATGGCGGTGTTGGCCCTTAGCCGGGATGTGCATGATATGCGCCGGCGCATAGGCCAGCTCTTGTTGGCCTTTGACAAAGACGGACAAGCGGTGACAGCGGAAAAACTCGGGGTTGCCGGTGCCATGACCGCGGTGATGCGCCAGGCCATTGAACCCACCCTGATGCAAACGTTGAACGGTGCGCCTTGTTTAATCCATGCCGGCCCCTTTGCCAATATTGCCCATGGCAACTCCTCCATTATTGCCGATGAAGTGGCATTAAAACTGGCGGATTACGTGGTGACCGAAGGCGGCTTTGGCTCCGACATGGGGTTTGAAAAATTCTGCAACATTAAAACCCGCGCCTCGGGACATCAGCCGGATTGTGCGGTACTGGTGGCAACGCTTAAGGCATTGAAAAGCCATGCGGCCACACCGCCTGCGGATATCAATGCCAGCGACATGGATGCCTTGCAGCAAGGCTTTGCCAATCTGGCGTGGCATGTGGCCAATGTGCGCCGTTACGGGGTGCCGGTGGTGGTGGCCATTAACCGCTTCCCCCAGGATTGCGAGCAGGAGCTGGCTTGGTTGCGCCAGGCTGCCATTGAGGCGGGCGCCGCAGATTGCGTGGTGAGCGACGCTTTTGCCAAAGGTGCTGAAGGCGCGTTGGCATTGGCTCAGGCGGTAACCCGGGCATTGGCTCAGCCAGCAGCCTTCCGGCCCCTTTATGATCCGCAAGCCGGGCTGGAGGCCAGTCTGGCCTCTTTGGTGGAGTTGGGATATGGCGCTGCGGGTTTTTCTCTGTCAGAGACTGCGCAGCAGCAGTTGCAGGAGATAAAAGCGCTTGGCGCCGACACGCTGCCGGTATGCATGGCCAAAACACCCATGTCCATCAGTCATGACCCGGCACTTAAAGGTGTGCCCAAACAGTTTGTGGTGCCCATTAACGAACTGAAATTAAACGCCGGGGCAGGATTTGTCACCGCCTTGGCCGGTAATGTGATGACCATGCCGGGGCTGGGCTTGAAACCCGGTTATCTGCATATTGATATTGATGCAGACGGCAATGTCTGCGGGCTTTAGGCCAGCGCTGTCATTGTTGGAGACGTGTCAGTCAGGGGGTGCCTGTCATCGGGGGTTGGGCTTGTCCGTGTTCAAGGCCGCAGGCTTTACCGGCCATTCCCCTGTGTGGGCGGATTTCTGCTAGAATGCGGCGGTTTTTAACGTTTGTAGCAACGGAGAACGGCCAATGATTTGTCCCCACTGCGGCAAGGCCATAAAAGTAGACATGATTGAACATCAGCGGGGCAAGGGGTTTGCCGCGCAGATCCAGTGCCCCCATTGTCAGGTATGGCTGGGACGCACGCCTTGGTTGCTGCAACTCAAAATGGTGAGCTTTTACCTGATGTTGTTGGCGGTGGTCGTGGTGTGGTGGTGGCCTGCCAGTCGTCACTTTGGCATTCCCCTCGGGATTTTGGCATTGATTGCGCTGTTGATGTCGCACTTGATGGATCAGCTCAAAGTGACGGAAAAACCGCCGGTGCCCGACGATAGCCAACAGCGCCAAAAATATCGCTAGGGAAAGCGATTAGTTGATGACCTGTACCTGAGACTCCAGTGAGTGTTCAACATAATAGATCCCGCCAAATACAATCCCGAAAAACAGGATGGCGAACAGGATAAGCCCCAGGTTGTTGCGAATAAAAGCAAGCATATCAATCCCCCAATACAGATTTACTGTGCATCTTGCAGAGTTTATTAGTCATAGCTTAATCGCAACTTAATCTCCACTGAAGGGCTTTTTGCCCTGTTTAATCAGCCCTTGGTGCGTGGCGGGTGTCTTGCGGGATGCCAAGTCTTGCTGCTGCAAGTTTTGGGTGGTGTTTCATCAAGGATTTTGAGGGCTTTTTGTCATCCTGTTTTTAGGCCATTTATGTTATTTGGCCGCGTTGTGAGTTGACCTCAAGATGGTATACTGGCGCCCCTTCCTGTGAGGAGCCCTATCGTGCTGTTAGTGTTAAGAAGTTTGCTGCTGGCATTGCTGCTGATATTACTGTTTTGTTTTAGCATTGTATTATGCCTGCTGCGCCCGATGCACAGGGACAACGTGCACGTGCTGGCCCGCTGTTTTGCGGCGGTTTCCCCGTTATTGGGGCTGAAAGTGATTATTCGCCATCTGGAGCGCAATCGTTGCCAGCCGTCTATTTTCCTCGCCAATCACCAGAATAATTTTGATCTGTTCACCTTGTCCAAGGTCGTGCCCCGGGGGACGGTGTCCCTGGGCAAAAAAAGCCTGCTGTGGATCCCGCTATTCGGCATTATTTACTGGTTGTCAGGCAATTTGCTCATTGATCGCACCAATCGTACCCGGGCCATTGCCACCCTTAATAAAGCCGCCCGGAAAATCAAACAGCACAAACTGTCATTGTGGGTTTTCCCGGAAGGAACACGCAGTCGTGGCCGCGGGTTGCTGCCATTTAAAATGGGGGCTTTTCATACGGCGGTGACCACCGGCGTGCCCGTGGTGCCCATTGTGGCATCATGCCAAAATCACATTCGTTTGAACCGGCGTAACAATGGGGTGGTTATCATTGAATTGCTAGAGCCCATTGCCACCGACAATGTGGCACCGGGACAAATTCGCGAGTTTGCCGCCGAGGTACATCAACGGATGGCGGATAAACTGGCCCAATTAAATGCTGAGGCTGCGCAGATGATGGCGGCACAGTCTCAACACCAGGCACAATAAACGGCGTTACAAACGCTGATGGGAGATGACTACATGAGTGTTCAACAACAACTGCAGGCTCAGATGCAGGAAAACCGCGATATTGTCGAGTCGTTGCTGAATGATGGTTCGGATGCTGATGGGGAGTACACCATTGAGCACCATTTTTCCTCAACGGATTTTGACCGGTTGGAAAAAGCGGCCGTGGATGCCTTTAAGCTGGGCTTTGAAGTGAATGATGCTGAAGAGGTCGAGCTGGAAGATGGCAGTGTGCTGTTTTGTTTTGACGCCATCGCCTACCATCCGCTGGAGGTGGCGCTGCTGGATAAAGCCTGTGAACAACTGTTGCAGTTGGCGGGTAAGCACCAGATAGATTATGACGGCTGGGGCACCTATTTTATGGGTGACGATGACGAAATGGCTGATGACGACGCTGAAGATGCCTCTGATGACTGGCATCATTAATCCTTGCGGGCGCTAGGTGCTGGTAAGCCTTAGCCGGCGAGCATGTGTCATTGAAAAAACACCGGGTTATCCCGGTGTTTTTTGTATTTTCGCTGCGTTTTTATTCGCGGCTGGCTGAATTGCCAAACAATGCACGCGCCGGGTTTTGTGCCAAGGCGCGTTCACGGGGGCCTTAATTGTAGTGCACCGGTTTTTCTCCCATAATCACCGGCAGCACCAGGGTTTTGCCATCGCGGATAATCTCTACTTCCACCTGGGTGCCTGGCAGGGTTTCTGCAATCCGGTCCATCAGCATTTCAACACCAGTGACATCCTCATGTTGATATTTGACAATCACATCCCTTGGTCGTAATCCGGCGCGTGATGCCGGGCCGCCTGCGTCCAGGCTGGTAATGAAAATGCCTTTAAGATCCGGCAGGTTAAGAATTTGTGCAATCACCTGGTTAACCGGTTCGCCGGAAATGCCCAGCGCTCCGCGAATGACCCGGCCATCTTTGACAAGTTTGCCCATCACTTTATAGGCCAGCTCAATGGGAATGGCGAAATTAATCCCGTGGCCCGCTTTATCGTCATTGGTCAACTGGTACGCCGCCGTGTTGATGCCGATAAGGCTGCCGGTGGTATCGATTAAGGCACCGCCAGAGTTGCCGGCATTAATGGCCGCATCCGTTTGCAAAAAGTCCAGATAATGGCTGCTAAGCCCGCTGCGCCCAGTGGCACTGATAATCCCCTGGGTAATGGTTTGCCCCAGGTTGTAGGGGTTGCCAATGGCCAGTACCACATCGCCCACCCGCGGTGAATGTTTCAGGTTGACCGGCACCACCGGCAGGTTGTCTCCTTCAACCTTGAGCACGGCCAAGTCGGTTTCCGGGTCGAGCCCCACCACATCCGCACTGAATTTGCGCCCATCCTGTAATGCGGCCACAATCTCATCGGCTTTGTTAATCACATGGTAATTGGTAATGATATAGCCTTCTTTACTCATGATGACGCCGGAACCCAACCCCTGCAATTTGCTGGAGTTAAGGGGCTGGGCCTGGTTGATGCTGAGGCTGTAAATATTGACCACCGCAGGTGCGGCTTTGCGCACCGCCGAGGCGAACGATAGCTCGCGGGGATTTTGCGAAAATGACAAAGAGGTGCCATTGGGGGTATTGGTCAGGCGGGTAAACAGGATAAACACGGCTGCCATCACCAACCCGAAAGAGACGGCTTTAGCGAGATAAATCAGCGAGGATTTGAGCATGATAATTAACAGTCCGTGCTGCAATAACAGGAAAATTCTGGCTTAGACTAACACGTTTTATGGGGGATTACGTCATTGCTGCCGAGGATGGCTGCAGCCCTTCGTGGATAAGGCAAAAAGCAAAGGCGGGCCGCAGAATACGGCGCCGCCTGCTGAAATAACGCTTAACCTCTTAACACCAAATACAACAGGCTGTTACCCCGGCGGATTTTCAATGCAACGCCGCCTTCCCGGTCTTTCAGTGCCGCTTTGAGCGCTTTAAGGCTGTCAATGCGTGAGCGGTTGACGCCCACAATCAGGTCATCTTTTTGCAATCCGCTCATGGCCGCTGGGGAGCCTTGCATGATGGCAGTGATTTTTACGCCGTTATCACTGTTTTCCAGTGTGGCCCCTGCCAGCATGGGGTGTACATCTCCGGCTGATGCCTCTTTCATTTCACCGGCATCACCCAACGTCACCTTGATGGCCTTTTTATCGCCGTCACGGATGATCCCCAATTTGACTTCAGTCCCGGCGCCCATGGTGCCAATTTTGGCCCGCAGCTCCTGGAAGCTTTTTACCGGACGGTCATTGAGGCTGATGATGACATCGCCGGCTTTGAGTCCGGCTTTGGCTGCCGGGCTGTCGGCAATCACCTCATTGACAAAACCGCCGTGTTGAGAATCCAGTCCGAAGCCTTCGGCCAGCTTGCCATCCAGATCCCGGCCCATGACGCCAAGCACGCCACGACGCACTTCACCGTGCTCGATAATCTGGTTCACCAGGTTGTGTACCATGTTGGCCGGAATGGCAAAGCCTATGCCCACATTGCCGCCGCTTGGGCCAACAATCGCGGTGTTAATGCCAATGAGTTCCCCTTTGAGGTTAACCAAGGCGCCGCCGGAGTTGCCGCTGTTAATGGCAGCATCGGTCTGAATGAAGTTTTCCAGCATTTCAATCCCCAAGCCACTGCGGCCCAAGGCGCTGACAATCCCGGAGGTAACGGTTTGTCCCAGGCCAAAGGGGTTGCCAATGGCCACGGCAAAATCCCCTACCCGCAGGGCATCGGAGTCAGCCGCTTTGATGGCGGTCAGGTTATCGGCCTTAATCTGCAACAGGGCCACGTCAGATTCCTTGTCGCTCCCCAGCAGTTTGGCGGTGACTTCCCGGCCATCGTGCAGGCCCACTTTAATCTCGTCAGCGCCGTCAATCACATGGTTGTTGGTGACGATATAGCCTTTGTCCGCATCAATAATCACCCCGGAGCCAAGGCCCCTGAAAGGTCTTTCCTGCACTTGCTCCTGTGGGGCGTTGGGTCCGAAAAAGTAACGGAAAATGTCCGGTACGCGCTGGCGTGACACATGAGTGCCTGATACGGCTACCGATACCACCGCGGGCGTGGCTCTTTGCAGCATGGGCGCCAGGCTGGGAATGTTCTGTCCGTCAACCGCTTGGGGAATGGATGCCTGGGAAATGGCCGGGGTCAACATCAGGCTCGCCCCCAACAGGGCGGCGGAAATCAGTGATAATTTGGTCTTCATCTATGTATTGCTCCTCATCCGGAATCATTCAGATGTTTTGCTCTGCCATTAGGCGGCGAATGTGTTTTCTACGCTATCAGCGATGGGTACTTAATCCGACTGACCAAGGTTTTGAAAAGTTCTGGTCATTAACAAAGATTAATTCTTGTCACCATGCTTAATTGAAAACTAATTTAATAAACCAATTTAAAACAATATGTTGTAATTTAGTGCCCGGCATGTGGCTATACCGGGTTCACGACAACGTGTTAACATTCAGCCCATTTTGATAGCTGTGTATTTTACATAGGGCATAACGAGAAGATTTCAAGTGTCACAATTAACCCCGTGGGAACATTATCAGCAGGATCTGGAACGTGAAGACTTCAGTTACGATGCTGCCCAGGAGCGTGCTGTAAGCGCCTTGCAACGCGTGTATGACTCATTGCAAAAACCTGCCAAGGGCGGCTGGCGCCGCTTGCTTGGCCGGGGCAAACCGCAGCCGGTACAAGGCTTGTATTTATGGGGCGGCGTGGGGCGCGGCAAAACCTACCTGATGGATATTTTCTTCGAGGCGCTCCCGGACGATCGCAAGCTCCGCGCTCATTTTCATCATTTCATGGCCCGGTTGCATCAGGAGCTCACCGGCCTGAAAGGCATCAGGGATCCGTTGTTGGTCATCGCCTCGCGCATGGCAAAACAGTACCGGGTTATCTGTTTTGACGAGTTTTTCGTGTCGGACATTACCGATGCCATGCTGCTGGGCACACTGTTTACCGCACTGTTTGATAAGGGGGTGGTGCTGGTGGCAACCTCAAACATCATTCCGGATGATCTTTACAAAAACGGTTTGCAGCGGGCGCGCTTCATGCCGGCGATTGCACAGATTAAAGCCCATTGTCAGGTGCTGAATGTGGACTCCGGCATTGATTACCGCCTGCGTACCCTGGAGCAGGCGGAGATTTACCATTTTCCGCTGGATGACAAAGCGGAAAGCAATCTGCAGTCCTATTTTGCCCAATTGACCGAAGGGGCCGAGATTTCTGCCGAGCCGGTAGCGGTTGATGGGCGGCAGATTGCCGTGGCGCAACGCAGCAAAAGTGTGCTGCTGGTGGATTTCCGGGCATTGTGCGACGGTCCCAGGAGCCAGCGGGATTATATGGCGCTGGCCCATCAGTTTCATACCGTTCTGGTGCGCGGTGTCGAGCAGATGGGAGCCCAGCAAACCGGTGATGATATTGCCAGGCGTTTTCTGGCGCTGGTGGACGAGTTTTACGAGCGGCACGTTAAACTTATCGTGTCGGCGGCCGTACCGTTATCACAGATTTACACCCAAGGGCAGCTGACATTCGAATTTCGCCGTTGCCGCTCCCGGTTAGTGGAAATGCAGTCCAAAGAGTATTTGGCGCTGCCCCATCTACCATAAGTTTTTAATGGAAAAATACGCGGTTGGCACTAAAAAGTAGGTGATTTTTAGTCCAGCCTTGTCTATAATCTTGCGCCTGCCCACGTTACTCCGTCCTTTTGTTGGGCGGATTTAAAGCTCACTACATGCTCGAAGGGGTATGGAACGGCATATAGTGTTACTCGCATCCGCAGTAACATGTGACAGAATTTAACTTTGGGTTTTTGTAATAATGAAGACTTTTACTGCCAAGCCAGAAACTGTAGCTCGCGACTGGTATGTTGTTGATGCCGAAGGTAAGACTTTGGGCCGTATTGCCACTGAAATCGCTATGCGCCTCCGTGGTAAGCACAAGCCTGAATATACTCCTCACGTTGACACCGGTGATTACATCATCGTGATCAATGCTGACAAAGTGACCGTTACCGGTAACAAAGCTTTGGGCAAAACATACTATTCCCATTCAGGCTTCCCCGGCGGCATCAAGCAGATCAGCTTTGAAAAGCTGCAAGCTCACAAGCCAGAAATGATCATCGAGAAAGCTGTTAAAGGTATGCTGCCAAAAGGCCCTCTGGGTCGTGCCATGTTCCGTAAACTGAAAGTTTACGCTGGCGCAGAGCATAACCACGCTGCACAACAACCTCAAGTTCTTGATATCTAAACGGGATTAAGCAAATGGCTGCAACTCAGTACTACGGCACTGGCCGTCGCAAAACTTCAACTGCCCGCGTATTTGCCAAAGCAGGCAGTGGTAATATCGTTGTTAACAAGCGTCCTCTGGATGTTTATTTTGGTCGTGAAACTGCTCGCATGGTAGTTTGCCAACCACTCGAACTGGTTGAGATGACTGATAAACTGGACCTGTATGTAACCGTTAAAGGCGGTGGCATTACCGGTCAGGCTGGCGCTATCCGTCACGGTATTACCCGTGCACTGATGGAACTGGACGAAACTCTGCGTCCTACCTTGCGTGCTGCAGGCTTCGTTACCCGCGATGCCCGTCAGGTTGAACGTAAGAAAGTGGGTCTGCGTAAAGCACGTCGTAAACCACAGTTCTCCAAGCGTTAATATCGCTTCATGTGTTTGTCAAAAACCCGGCTATGCCGGGTTTTTTTATGCCACAATGACGGCTGTAAACAAAAATTGGAGGCGTAAATCGATGAGCTGGCATGTGGGATTGACGGCGCTAGGAATGGTGCTGTTACTGGAAGGGTTGGGGCCTTTGTTGTTTCCCAACCGTTGGCGGCAATATTTACAACAAATCGCGTCCATGCCTGCGGCCACACTGCAACGAATCGGTGCCGCACTGGTGCTGCTTGGCGCCATGGTGCTGATTATTTTTTCATAAACACTTGGCCATTTCAGCTCAAAATCTGTTAGAATCCTGTTTTAACCGCAACCTTGCAGCAAACAATGGGCAAAAACGTAGTCGTTCTCGGTACCCAATGGGGTGACGAGGGAAAAGGTAAGATTGTCGACCTTCTTACAGAACAGGCAAAATACGTGGTTCGGTATCAGGGTGGTCATAACGCTGGCCATACACTGGTTATCGATGGTGAAAAAACCGTCCTTCATTTGATTCCATCCGGTATTCTTCGCGATAACGTGAAATGCGTTATTGCCAATGGTGTTGTTTTGGCGCCGGATGCGTTGATGACCGAAATCAACATGCTGAAAGACAAGGGTGTTCCCGTTGAGGAACGACTGCTGTTGTCTGAAGCCTGTCCGCTGATCCTGCCATTCCATTGCGCTTTGGATGCCGCGCGTGAAAAAGCCCGTGGCAACAAGGCTATTGGGACTACCGGCAGAGGCATTGGCCCCGCATATGAAGATAAAATTTCCCGCCGTGGTTTACGGTTGGGGGATTTGTTCAATCCAGAGCAGTTCGCCTCCAAACTGAAAGATGTTATGGAGTACCATAATTTCACCCTCACTGAATACTACAAATGTGAGCCAGTGGATTATGAAAAAACCCTGGAAGATGCATTGGCGCTGGCTGATTACCTGAAGAGCATGTGTGTGGATGTGACCGAATTGCTGGATACTGCCCGCAAGAACGGTGAACCCATCCTGTTTGAAGGCGCCCAGGGCACCATGCTGGACATTGACCACGGCACTTATCCGTTTGTCACTTCCTCCAACACCACCGCAGGCGGTGTTGCTACTGGCAGTGGTTTGGGTCCCCGTTATATTGATTATGTCCTGGGGATTATCAAGGCATACTCTACCCGTGTTGGCGGTGGTCCATTCCCTACCGAACTGAACTGTGAAATTGGTGATCATTTATCTACCAAGGGGCATGAGTTCGGGGCAACCACCGGTCGCCGACGTCGTCCAGGCTGGTTGGATGCAGTGGCCATGCGCCGCGCCATCCAAATCAACAGCCTCAGCGGTTTGTGCCTGACCAAGCTGGATGTGCTGGATGGTCTGAAAGAAGTTAAGATTTGTGTGGGTTACGAATTGCCCGATGGTAGCGTGAGCAAGGTAACCCCACTGGCTGCAGAAGGTTATGAACAGGTAAAACCGGTTTATGAAACCCTGCCAGGCTGGAGCGAAAACACATTTGGTGCAACGTCACTGGAACAGTTACCACAAGCTGCCATCAATTACATTAAACGTATTGAGGCGCTGCTGGAAACACCTGTGGATATCATCTCCACCGGTCCGGATCGTAATGAAACGATGATTTTAGTTAATCCGTTCAACGAGTAACTGTTAAAGGGCCGCGTAAGCGGCCTTTTTTATAGGGGGCTCTCTTTCAAATATCCCTTCAGAATTGCATTATACTGTCGATGATCCAGTTATCTGCCCCTTAGCTTTGGAATGGATGTATGTTGCGATTGACCTTGGTGCTATTACTATTGATGAGTCACGCCGTGGTGGCACAAACTCGCGCAGTGGATGTTTATTCCCAAGCACAATTGTTACAGATGATCCGTAACCATACTTACCTGCAACGGATAAAAGCGGATAATTGCCAGATAGTACAAGACATTGAAGCCCACGCCGATGTGCTTAAAGAACCCATGTATCAATACTTGTGGGGCGAAATGCTCAATCATGGCGTGTGTGTCAAGGCAGACCCTGCCAGCGGCATGCAGCAGCTGCGCGCCGCCGCCAATCAGGGCAGTGCCGAAGCCATGGTCAGACTGGCTCAATATTATTCAGAAGGCCAGTTTCTGATGCAGGATAAACAGCGGGCGGTGCAGTATCTCTATTCCGCCGCGGCCAATGGCGATTTGCCTGCACAAATGATGTTGGTGCAATTATTCGGTGAAGGTTATGGTAGCCCAAGGGACTACATGATGGCTTACCATTGGTTGTACAACCAAACGTTTAATGACGCCAAAACCCAAAAACGGGCACGTGAATTATTGGCTAAATTGGCGCTGAAATTACCCGCCAGCCAATTGGAACAAGCCCAAAAAGCCGTGGTGCACAGATAACGCCATGGTTAACCCAATAGATGGAATTTGAATGATTAAAGATCCTCATTTTGAGCGAGAACAACAGAAATACGACAACCCCATTCCCAGCCGGGAATTCATTCTGGATTACCTAAAACGCCAGACCTCCCCCCTAAATCGCGAACACATTGCCAATGCCCTGAATATCCACGATGAAGAGCAGCTGGAAGCGCTGCGGCGCCGTTTGCGGGCCATGGAGCGTGACGGGCAACTGGTGTTTACCCGCGGCCATTGTTACGGTTTGCCTGAGCGCATGGACTTGATTGCCGGCACGATTATCGGCCACAAAGATGGCTATGGCTTTTTTCATCCGGAAGAAGGCGGGGACGATCTGTACATTCATCATGGCGACATGCTCAGATTCTTCCATGGCGACAGGGTGCTGGCCCAAAAAGTGGGTGGGCGAGGCCGTAGCGAGGCGCGGATTGTGCGGCTGCTTGAAGAGCGAAGCGCGCCGTTAGTCGGGCGTTTTCATATCGATTGCGGCATGGGCTTTGTGATTGCCGATGACAAGCGTGTTCCCCAGGAAATCCTGATTGATAATGCGGACCGCAATGGTGCCCGCCAAGGGGACGTGGTGGTGGTGGAACTCACTCGCAGACCTGGACGTTACGTGAAAGCGGCCGGCAAGGTGACCGAAGTGCTGGGCAAGGACATGGCGCCCGGCATGGAGATTGAAATTGCGCTGCGCAATTATGATCTGCCCCACAGCTGGTCAGTGGCCATTGAGAAAAAACTGCGGAAAATTCCCGATGAGGTACAAGAGGGAGACAAGCAGGGGCGGGTGGACTTGCGCCAATTGCCGCTGGTGACCATTGACGGCGAGGATGCCCGGGATTTTGACGATGCGGTATATGCCGAACGCAAACGCAGTGGTGGCTGGCGCCTGTGGGTTGCCATTGCGGATGTGAGCTACTATGTGCGCACCGGCTCGGCGCTGGACGTGGAAGCTCGGGCCCGTGGCAACTCGGTGTATTTCCCCTCCCAAGTGATCCCCATGCTGCCGGAAAAACTGTCCAATGGCCTGTGTTCACTGAACCCCGGCGTGGACAGACTCTGCATGGTGGCAGAGATGACCATTGCCGCCTCCGGTCGCCTGTCCGGCTACAAGTTTTATCCTGCCGTGATGCACTCTCATGCCCGCCTGACCTATACCCAAGTGGCCGGCATGCTGGAAACCGGCGAAGTGCCAGAGGCCTACCAGGCAGTCTATCCACACTTGCAAGTGTTGCAGGCGCTGTATCGCACGCTGGAACAGCAGCGCGAAGCGCGGGGCGCCATCGGTTTTGAAACGGAAGAAACCCAGTTTGTTTTCAACGAGCAGCGCAAAATCGAACGCATTGTGCCTAGGCTACGCAACGAGGCCCACAAGATCATTGAAGAATGCATGATCATGGCTAACGTGGCCGCTGCCAAGTTTGTGAAAAAACACAAAGGGCATATCTTGTATCGGGTGCATGAGGCACCGTCAGAACAAAAACTCACTCAGTTCAAAGAGTTTCTGGCAGAGCGCGGCTTGAAACTGAATGGCGGCCTGGATCCGCAACCGGCGGATTATCAGACGCTGATGGAACAGGTGCGTGAGCGACCGGATGCACAGCTCATTCAGGTGATGTTGCTGCGCTCCATGCGTCAGGCCATCTACACCCCGGACAACGACGGCCACTTTGGGCTGGCGTTGGGGGAATATGCGCATTTCACATCCCCCATCCGGCGCTATCCCGACTTGATTTTGCACCGGGTCATCCGCTTTTTGCTCGCCCAGCAACAAGGGGAGGTGCAGGATAAATGGACTGCTGATGGCGGTTATCATTATCAGCCTGAAGAGCTGGATTTACTGGGTGAGGAATGCTCCAATACCGAACGCCGTGCCGATGAGGCCACCCGTGATGTGTCTGACTGGCTGAAATGCGAATTCATGCAGGATCATGTGGGCGATGTCTTTGATGCAGTGGTGGCATCAGTGACCAGCTTTGGCCTGTTTGTGCGCCTGAATAATCTGTTCATTGACGGCTTGGTGCATATCTCCACCTTGGGCAGTGATTACTACCAGTATGATCCCATGCGTCAGCGCCTGTTGGGCGAGCATACCGGTAAAAGCTACCAGATTGGCGATCCTGTTACGGTGAAAGTCGCCGCGGTGAATCTGGATGATCGCCAGATTGAATTGCTCATGGCCGATGACATGGGCTCCCGTGGGCGCAGCCGCAAACGCGGGTTGACCGCCCGGGAACGGGTGAATAAGGAAGGTGCCAAACTGGCGGCCAATAAAGGGCGGCGCAGCGGTGGCCACAAAGAAAAACGCGCTAAAAAGGCGGTAAAAACTGCGGATAAACAACCTAAAACCCCATCTGAAAACAATAAGCAAAAGGCTGTAAAACGGCCAAAGAGAAAGAAATAGATCATGAAAAAACCGGAACTGGTGTTTGGTATCCATGCCGTTACCTCACTGTTGAACAAGGCCCCGGAGCGGGTACTGGAGATGTGGTTGCTCAGTGGCCGTCAGGACGAGCGGCTGCGTCCGCTATTGGCCCTGGCCGATGCCGCTGGCGTTAAACCCCAGCTGGCGGCCCGCAAGACGCTGGATGACAAAGCGGAAAGTACCCAGCATCAGGGGGTGGTGGTGCGGGTGCGTCCTGCCAAAGTGCTGACGGAAAACGATCTGGCGGCATTGCTAGATGTTCAGCCCATGCCGTTTTTGCTTATTCTTGATGGGGTCACCGATCCCCATAATCTGGGAGCTTGCCTGCGTAATGCGGATGCTGCCGGTGTGCACGGGGTGATTGTACCCAAAGACAATTCCGTAGGCTTGACCGCTACCGTGAGTAAAGTGGCCTGTGGTGCGGCAGAAACCGTGCCTTTGTTCCAGGTGACCAACCTGGCGCGCACCATGAAACAACTGCAGGATGCGGGCATTTGGATTGCCGGTACGGCAGGGGAGGCGGACAGCACGCTTTATCAGGCCAAGTTGACCGGCCCGCTGGCAATTGCCATGGGTGCAGAAGGCAAGGGGCTGCGCCGTTTGACCCGGGAAACCTGTGACACGCTGATTTCCATTCCCATGGCAGGCAGTGTTTCCAGCCTTAATGTCTCGGTGGCAACCGGCATCTGTTTGTTTGAAGTGGTGCGCCAGCGCCGTGACCAATAGGTGATGCACCATCAGTGAGCGAAAAGGGATGACAATGTCATCCCTTTTTTCATCGTGTTTGACCCGGCAAGATTACTGGAAGGTGTACAGCAGGTTGAAGGTGGTAATGGTATCGGTTTGATGGCTGCCTTCCGGCACGATTTCAGTATATTTGACGTAAAACCCCACCTTGAACGCCCAATCCTGGAACAGGGTGTTTTTATAACCCATATCCAGGGTGACCGTGTTGTTGTTTTCACCCACTTCTGCAGTCAAGTCCGCGTTAAAGGTGGTGTACTCGTGAATTTTTTGTTCAAAGCGCGCTGCGGTGCGCAGGATGACATCGGTTTCTGATGCCGGATCCGGCTCTTCCTCGGTGGCAAACGGCAGGTTGTACCGATAACCGGGGCCGATTTCCAAACTGAGTTTGGTGCGGCCATTACTGATGGCATCAAAACCATAACCGCTGGAAATGGTATAGATATCGGTATAACTGCCGAACTTGTCCCAGACAAACTCTCCCCGCCCAAAAATGTAGCCTTGGGTCAGTTTGTAGTTGGACTGTAACTGCAGATCATATTTTTCTGCGGTGGTGTTTTTGGCGTCCGCCGCGTAATACGCTTTGAACGTGCCTTCCTGAGTGGCTTTGTGGGTATCGTACACCATCTTGGTACGACCGTTGAAACTGGTGGAGTCCGTGTTCCCAGTATTGAGCTGAAATCCCGCTTCTACCTCGGCGGTAAAGTCGCTGGGTGGCTCCCGATAATCCGGTGGCACCAGCGCCCAGGCCGGGGATGACAATACACTGGCTACTGCCAATACAAAAAATCTGGTCATGGTCTTCGGTCTTTATGCTGTTACGGCTGCAATCAGGCGCCCCATGATAACTGCAGACGCCGTGCAGGCAAAGTTATTGCTTGAGTTTGCCGCCCCATTTATGTACTATCTCGCGCCTAAATCAGTTACTTTACTTTCGTTCCTTGCCTTACAGGGGTCTGACTGAGCCACAACGAGGCTAAATAACCGTAAGGAGCACTAAATGCGTCATTACGAAATCGTATTTTTGGTTCACCCTGATCAGAGTGAACAGGTTCCTGGCATGATTGAGCGTTATAGCGGTGCCATCACTGCTGTAGGCGGCAAAATCCATCGCCTGGAAGACTGGGGTCGTCGCCAACTGGCATATCCTATTCAGGACCTGCACAAAGCCCACTACGTTCTGCTGAACGTGGAAACCACTGCAGAGTCTATTGAAGAACTGGAAACTGCTTTCCGTTTCAACGACGCTGTTCTGCGTAGCCTGGTTATGCGCACTAAAGCTGCCATCACTGAAGCTTCTCCAATGGCCAAAGCCAAAGACGAACGTGACTCACGTCGCGCCGCTACCAGCGAACGTGCTGTAGAAAGCGAGTCTGCTGAAACCACTAAAGAAAACGCTGAAGAGAGCGCCGAGTAAGTTTTTCTGTGACCACTAACCATCTGGCATTGTCCGGGCGAATTTTACGGTGTCGGCACTTGCAAAGTCCGGCAGGCATAAAGCACACGGTCATTCAGCTGGAGCATAAATCGCAACGTTTTGAAGCCCAGTTGCCTCGAAACGTTTATTGCCAGCTACAGGTGGTATTGAGTGGAGAACGCTTTGAAAGCGTTGCAGATAAGCTGAAAGCGGGTGTGGATGTCCAGATCGAAGGCTTTTTGACGCTACAACAGAGTCGCAATGGCCAAAGCCGACTGGTGTTACACGCCGAAAATGTCGAATTGAAAATTTAGGAGACTGTCAAAATGGCACGTTATTTCCGTCGTCGCAAATTCTGCCGTTTCACTGCTGAAGGTGTTACGGAGATCGATTACAAAGATATCGCTACGCTGAAAAACTACATCACTGAAAGCGGTAAGATTGTTCCCAGCCGTATTACTGGTACTAGCGCTAAATATCAGCGCCAGTTGGCTCGTGCTATCAAGCGCGCTCGTTATCTGTCTCTGCTGCCTTACACTGATCTGCATCAGTAAGCCGGCATAGATCCAAATCCAATTGAGAGGAATTGATAATGAACGTTATTCTGCTTGATAAAATTGCCAACCTGGGCAATCTGGGTGACCAGGTTTCTGTAAAAGCCGGTTATGCTCGCAACTACCTGCTGCCTCAGGGCAAGGCTGTTGTTGCTAACGCCGAAAACGTAAAAGTTTTCGAAGCACGCCGCGCTGAACTGGAAGCCAAAGTTGCTGCTGAGCTGGCCACTGCCACTGCTCGCGCTGAAAAAATTGCTGCACTGGAAGCTGTGGTTATCGCTTCTAAAGCCGGTGATGAAGGTAAACTGTTCGGTTCTGTTGGTACTCGTGACATCGCTGATGCCGTGACTGCCGCTGGTGTTGAACTGGCCAAAGCTGAAGTTCGTCTGCCACTGGGTGCCCTGCGCACTACTGGCGACTTCGAAGTTGAAGTTCAGCTGCACTCTGAAGTGAAAGCCATTGTTAACGTGACTATCGTTGGCGAAGCTTAAGCTTTAAGTTGCTAAAAAAACACCGCCTTTGTGCGGTGTTTTTTTATGGCCGATGATAATGGGCGGTAATTTGCCAAAGATAGGTGATTGCCGAAACTCCCCCACCTTTTCACCAAGCAGGGTGTCATGAGGTTTCCCATCCTCTTAGGTGTATCCCCCCTGTGGCTGCGCTTTTTTCTTGCCCTCCAATAAACGGGCAAAATGTGGTATAACCCCCGGTTCAATAAAAGCAGGCACTTGCCCTACAACAACCTGCTGGTCATATCCCCATGGATACTCATAAGCAATAAGGAATGAACATGCGCAAAGTATTGGCTGCAGCCTTGGCGCTGACCTCCGGCCTCGTGGTTGCCGATGAAGGACAGTGGCAACCTTACCAGATGCCTTCAATCGCCGATAAGCTCAGTGAGCGCGGGATTGCCATCCCGGCAGAGCAATTGGCAGATCTGACACAATATCCCATGAATGCCGTGGTTAGCCTGGGCTATTGCACTGCCAGTTTTGTATCACCCAAGGGGTTGGTGGTCACCAATCATCACTGCGCCTACCGGGGGATCCAGTACAACAGCACTCCGGAGCATAACTACCTGGCAGAGGGCTTTTTGGCCAAAAGCCCTGCCCAGGAACCCTCTGCAGGCCCCAATGAACGGCTTTATGTGACCGAAGCGGTCACGGATGTGAGCCAGCAGGTAACCGTTGACTTGCCCGTTGAGCCGCTGGCTCGCTATGAAGCCATTCAGGCCAATCGCAAGGCGTTGATCAAGGCCTGTGAAGCCGATGACAACTACCGCTGCTCAGTGCGCAGTTTCCATAGCGGGCTGGAATATTACCTGATCAAGCAGCTGATTATCCGCGATGTGCGCTTGGTTTATGCGCCGCCCAAAAGTGTGGGCAGTTACGGCGGCGATATTGATAACTACGAGTATCCCCGCCACAGCGGCGATTTCACTTTCCTGCGGGCTTATGTGGGCAAAGACGGTAATCCGGCGGCTTATGCTGACGATAACGTGCCTTATCAGCCCAAAAGCTATCTCAAGATTAATGCCGATGGCGTGAAAGCCGGCGACGGGGTTTTTCTGGCGGGATATCCCGGTTCCACCAGCCGCTACCGGCTGACCTCGGAACTTCGGTTTGCCAGTGATTGGTTGTATCCCACCCAGGCGGCGCGCTATCAAGCCCGTATCGATACCATCGAGCGCATGGGTGATGCCAACAAGGATGTGGCCATCAAGTACGCGGGCACTTTGGCCAGCATGGCCAACCGCATGAAAAAGCTCAATGGTTTGCTGGATGGTTTTCGGGCCACGGACATTGCCGCCATCAAACAAACGGAAGAAAACGCTTTTCGTGACTGGCTTGCCCGGCAGCCGGAGGCTGATGCGCTGACACAACAGCTTGCTCAACTGGAAACCTTGCTGGCTGAGCGGCAGCAGCGCCATCAGCAAAGCTATTATTTTGACAATGCCCAGTCCAGCACGTTGCTGAGCGTGGCCAAGCAGCTGTATCGGTTGGCCAAAGAAAATGAAAAGCCCGATGCGGAGCGTGAGGCCGGTTATCAGCAGCGTGACATGAAAATGTTTGCCGCCCGCCTTAAACGTATTGATACCAGTTTTGATGTGGCCGTGGACAACACTTTGTGGCAGATGGATGTGGATGCTTACCTGGCCCAGGATAACCGGGTTGGGGTGATGGACCAATGGCTGACAACAGACGCTGGCATCTCGCTGGCAGACAAGCTGACAGCGATGTACGCCAAGAGCGAGCTGACCTCGCAACAAAAACGGCTGGCGTGGATGCAGGCCAGCGCCGCTGATTTTGAGGCCAGCAGCGATCCTTTCATCCAGATGGCCGTGGCGCTTTATGCCACCAACATGGCGCAGGAAAAAGCCGATAAGGCACTGGCCGGGGAGCTGTCCATCGCCCGCCCCGCTTACATGAAAGCGATTATTGCCTACAACAAGTCCTTGGGTAAGCCGGTATACCCTGATGCCAACAGCACCTTGAGGATCAGCTATGGCATGGTAGATGGTTATCAGTCGCAGGATGCCTTGTATAAACAGCCCTTTACGCGTCTTGAAGGGATTGTTGCCAAACATACCGGTGTGGTCCCTTTCAATGCCCCGCAAAAATTGCTGGCCGCCATTGAGAAAGGCGATATGGGCACCCATAAAGTGCAGCAATTGTATCCTGATCCCCGCAACTGGCTGTGCCGCCTGTTTTCCTGTCTGGACAAACCGGCCCAATTCGACTCGGTGCCAGTGAACTTCCTCTCCAGTGTGGATACGACCGGCGGTAATTCCGGCTCACCGGTATTCAACGGCAAAGGGGAACTGGTGGGACTGAACTTTGACTCCACTTATGAAGCCATTACCAAGGACTGGTATTTCAACCCCACCATCACCCGTGCGGTACATGTGGATATTCGCTACATCCTGTGGATGATGGACAAAGTGGATCATGCCGACAACCTGCTGGATGAGCTGACGTTGGTACGCAACTGATGGGAACTGATGGCCCTCACCATGGCAATCAGTTATCCATATGAATATCGTAAAAAAACACCCGCTATAGCGGGTGTTTTTATGAGTGTGTTACCGTTTTAAAAGCGGTTCTCAACAGTATTTCGGGGCTGGCACCACCACCGGGATACCGAGGTTGTCAGCCCCTTGATTCTGCCTAGAAGCGGGCCGAAATGGAAAATTCCACATACCGCGGCGTTTGCCAGTCATAGGCCGCGCCATAGTACTGGTTTTGTGTTCCTTCTGCCCGGTAGCCTTCATAGTGTTCGTTCTTGGAGGTGATCTCCTGAACATCCAGCACGTTGTACACCTTGACCGAAGCCATCATGTCCACGGCATTAAGGGTGAATTGATAGTTGGCAGACAAGTCCACCCTGAAGTTCCACGGCGTGCGGCCAACGGTTCCCCGGCTGACATAATCGTAAATCTTCTCCTCTTGCTGGCAATCGCCACTGCCATTGCTGTCAGGACACTGCCCGGTATACAGGTAGAAGGTGTCACCATAGCTGCCATAAAGATGGGGATCGTTTGACGGATACCCTTGGCCGAAAGCGCTAAGTGGCCGGCCGCTGGACAGTACGCTATTGAAGCCCAGGCTTAAATCATCGGTGACATCATAAGTGCCGAACAGTTTGAACACATGGCGCCGATCATTGGCCTGATAACCGTAAGCCCCATCCATCAGGGCCGGGAAGTCAAAGTCCTGGGTCACGCCGGGATCTGCCTGCCCGATATCCGATTTCACCGCGCCTTCAAAGTTGCCTTCACTTTTACTCCAGGTATAGGTAAAGGTCAGGTGCAGATCGTCATGGTTATACTGCAGCTGGGTTTCAATGGCCTTGTAGGTGTTTTCCGCTTTGGGCAAGCCGATTTCTGCCGCGCTGTAGGTACGGCGGCTGCCGGCATCGGGAATGGAATCCCCATCGTTGTCCAATTGCCAGGTGGCGGATTTGCCAGGGTTAAGGATGGTGCAGGTGGATTGTGATGCCAAATCACCGCAATAATCATCCAGCGCGCTGGCCACTTCACGGTAAATCCCCTTGATGGAGGCGGTAGTGCTCTCGGTCAGTTGTTGCTGATAACCCAGAATGTATTCATCTTTGGCGAAGGGTTCGGCTTCCTCGCTCTGATAGGCTTCCTGGATGGTGGGGTTCGGAATGCTGTTAACCACGGTGGAGTTACCGCCATTGATGGGGGTCAGTCCTGTGGGCGCCCCGGTTTCATCATGGCCGGTGAAGGTGTAATAGGTGGTGGTGTCGCTCACCCCTGAAGCCGAGCGGTAATTGGTATTGTTGGGTACCGGCAGATAATAGCGGCCGTAGGTACCAAAGAGTTTGGAGGCGCCATCACCCATCACATCCCAGGTGAAGCCCAAGCGGGGGGCTATATCCGTATCAAATGAGGAAAACACCAAGCCGGTCACGCCAGCATTTTCAAACTTGTCTTTGCGCAGCCCCAGTTGCAGCATCAATGAATCCGTGACTTGCCAGTTATCTTCCAGATAATAGGCAGTCAAATCCGATGAAAAGGCCCCGCCACCGTCAAATATGCGGTCTTGCACAATATCCATTGGCGCCCCGGAGTTATTCATGTAGATAGGGCCGCCATTGCCCTGAATGGCACCATTGTCTTTCAGGGTAGAGTAAGTCCAGCTATGGCCGGTAATGGGCGCTGAGGTGTGCATGGTGTCGCGTTTTTGCTTGTCGTAGCCGGCTTTTAACAGGTGGTCGCCCAAGTAGTATTCAATATCGACACGGGTTTGTTTGTTGGTATCGACATTGTCGCCATAGGCTCCGCCGGGACCGCAGCTGCTGATGATGTCAGATTCCAGTATGTCGGTGCGTGAATCTGCCACTGTGGGGCAATCAAGATTGCCCGGAATATTGGTGTAATTGGCTTTGATCTCACCATACATGGCGGTGATGGACAGATCTTCGGTAATGGTGCCGTTATAGGTAATGCTTTTGGCTTCGCCGCCCCTTTTTAAGGTGGTGGTGCCAATGGATTTGCCAATCTGTTGTGATTCGGGTTTGTACTCGAACGATTCGGAGGTGGTATCGCTGCGATCGGAATAGGCAAACAGGCTCAGTGCGTGGTTGTCGGTAATATTCCAGTCCAGCTTGGCGCCCCAAAACAGGTTGTCCGAGCCGGTGGCGCTGTTTTTAACGTAACTGTTGACTGGACTGTATGCCGCCTTGCCACTGTAATCGGTATAGTTATCCTGCAAATCCCGCGGGTTAACCAGCGCGTATATGAACAGGGTGTCCTGAATAAGCGGGCCGCTGGCAGAAACCGTGTAATCCTTTAAATCGTATTCATCATTGCGCGTATCACGGAAAATGGTGCCGATGCCGCCATTCCCCCGGGAGTATTGTCCTTCAGCGGCCAGTGCCGCAGGGCGCCAATGCGCCGAGGCGCCAAATTCCCAGTCGTTGCTGCCGCTTTTGGTCACGGCGTTCATCACCCCGCCGGTGGTGCGGCCGAATTTGGCGGAATATCCGCCGGTTTTTACCTGGAATTCTTTGTAAAACTCAAAGGGTACACTGCTGCAACCTAATCCGCGGCTGGTGTTGGTAACCTCCAGTCCATTGATGTAACAGGAGTTTTCAGCTACGGATGAACCGCCAAATGAGGCGCCGCTGCCAAATTTTCCATCGCCGGAGACGGTCCCCGGCGCCAGCAGGGCAATGGAGGTGAAATCACGGGCAACAGGCATCATGTCAATGCTGTCTTTGTTAATGGTCAGGCCGGAGTCCGCCGTGGTGAGATCCACCGGATTGATACGGGCACCCACAACGGAGAGCACTTCAATATTTTGTGCGGCCTGGATATCAAACTGCGCATTGGCGTTCACCCCAAGGGAAACGGCAACACTGTCTTTGGCAACGACCGTATCGCCCTTGAAAATCGTGACCTCGTAAACGCCAAAAGGCAATTTGGCAAAGCGGAAATTGCCCTGGGGCCCTACATCCACGGTTCTTGTCAGGCCGGTTTTGGGATTGTATGCCGTTGCGCTGTATTCATTTGCTGATGCGCCTACAACGCTCAGCACCCCGTTGATGGTGGAGGTGGTATTGTCCGCCATCGCCTGGCCGGACATTCCCAGCCCCAGGGTTGCTGCCACTGACGCGGCAATCAGCGTCTTTTTCAAATCCATTGGAATCCTTCCTCGTATTATTTTTGTATTTGGCAAAATGCGTTCACACGCAGTTGTCAGTCGTTAGATGACTAACAATTGATACAATTATTTAAAATAAATGTAAATATATTGTTTATAAATTATGTATTTTCCATCAAATTGTAGGTTTTGTTAAAATCTGTCTATTTTGTGTCCATTTTGGGGCGGGCTGGACGGGGCAATTCGGCCGGCTGACCACTGTGGCCGATGGCGCAATACTCTGCTTTTGATGGATGGCGATAGACGTTACAATAAGCGCCATTATCTTGATGCGGATGCCTGCATGGGCAAGGCATGCAAGATGTTGCCACCTTGATGCCCACCGTGATGTTGCGCCAGGCGCCTACCGCTTGTGTTTTCAGGCAGCCATGCCCGTGGGCAGCGGCGGGAATGACAGTGATTTTTAGTGTGTAAGCCATACCTCGATTGGAGACTTCCGGATTTATGCCACAGCAAAGCGCGTTTAAAGCCAAAGGGGATAAACGTAAGAGTGCACAGGTTGATGCGCTGAAACTGCCGCCTCACTCCATTGAAGCCGAGCAGTCCGTGCTCGGTGGGTTGATGCTGGAAGCGGAAGCCTGGGACAAGGTGGCCGAAGTGCTGGTCAAAGAGGACTTTTACTCCCGGGCCCACAAGCTGATTTTCAGCGCCATGCAAACACTGGTGGATCACGGTCAGCCGCTGGACTTGATTACGGTTTCCGAACAGCTGGAATTAACCAATGAGCTGCAGGATGCCGGGGATTTTGCCTATCTGGGGGAGATTGCCAAAAACACGCCCAGTGCCGGTAACATCATCTCCTACGCCGAAATTGTGCGGGAGCGCGCCGTGGTGCGCGAGATGATCCGTGTGGCCCATGAAATCGCCGATGCGGGCTACAACCCGGAAGGGCGCGACTCCGGGGCGCTGCTGGATTTGGCCGAAACCAAAGTGTTCAAAATCGCCGAGCAGCGGGCCAACGCCAATGAAGGGCCGGAAGGGATCAAAACCATTCTGGAAAAAACCGTCGATAAAATCGAGCTGCTTTACAACAACCCGCACAATGGGGTGACCGGGGTATCCTCCGGCTTTTCCGATCTGGATGAAAAAACCGCCGGTTTCCAGGCGGGGGATTTAATCATTGTGGCGGCCCGTCCCTCCATGGGGAAAACCACTTTCGCCATGAACCTGTGCGAATATGCCGCCCTCAATGAAGAGAAACCCGTGCTGATTTTCAGCCTGGAAATGCCCTCCGAGCAGATCATGATGCGTATGCTGGCCTCTCTTGGGCGGGTGGATCAGACCCGTATCCGTACCGGCAAACTGGATGATGATGATTGGGCGCGAGTCTCTTCCACCATGGGGCTGATGCTGGAAAATGGCAAGATGTTCATTGATGACAGCTCCGGACTGACCCCTACGGAAGTGCGCAGCCGGGCACGGCGGGTGGCACGGGAACACGGCGGATTGTCGATGATCATGGTCGATTACCTGCAGCTGATGCAGGTACCGGCGCTGGCGGATAACCGTACACTGGAAATCGCCGAGATCTCCCGCTCCCTGAAAGCACTGGCCAAAGAGCTGGAAATCCCGGTGATCGCCCTGTCCCAGCTCAACCGTTCATTGGAGCAGCGCTCAGACAAACGCCCGGTGAACTCGGATCTTCGTGAATCCGGCTCCATTGAGCAGGATGCCGACCTTATCATGTTCATCTATCGTGATGAGGTTTATCATGAAGATTCGCAGGACAAAGGGGTGGCGGAGATCATCATCGGTAAGCAGCGTAACGGCCCCATCGGTAAAGTGCGGCTGACATTCCAGGGGCAATTTTCCCGCTTTGACAACTATGCCGGGCCGCAATTTGACGATGACTAACCCAGGCCCGGTCATTATCGGCGCGATGCTCATCGCGCCTTATCAACACGTTAATGAAGGTATGAAGTGAAACCTTTTCCCAGAGCTGAGATCAGCAGTCGGGCGCTCAAACACAACCTGAAACGCCTTCAAGAAGTGGCACCCCACAGCAAAGTGCTTGCCGTTGTCAAAGCCAATGGCTATGGCCATGGTTTGCTGAATGTGGCCAACAGTGTGTGCGATGCCGACGGTTTTGGCCTGGCGCGGCTTGAAGAGGCGCTGGAGATGCGGCGCGGCGGCATTCACGGCAAATTACTGTTGCTGGAAGGTTTCTTCCGCCGTGAAGATTTGCTCCAACTGGTTACCCATCATATCGATACCGCCGTACATCATGAATCCCAGTTGCAGATGCTGGAGCAGGCCCAACTGGCCGAGCCGGTGACCGTCTGGATGAAATTGGATACCGGCATGCACCGCTTAGGGTTTTCCCCAGCGCAGTTTCATGATGTTTACACGCGGCTCATGGCATGTCCGCAGGTGGCCAAACCCATTAATTTTATCACCCATTTTGCCTGTGCCGATGAGCTGGACAATGAATACACCCGCCAGCAACTGGCCATTTTCAACCGGCTCACCGCTCAGTTGCCCGGTGAACGCACCATTGCCGCTTCTGCCGGCACTCTGTTTTGGCCCGAAAGCCAGGCTGACTGGATCCGCCCCGGCATTGCGCTTTATGGCGTGTCGCCGCTTGATGGGGATCGTGGCTCGCGGCACGGACTCATCCCGGCCATGCGACTGGTGTCACAACTGATTGCAGTGCGGGATCACCAAGCCGGTAATACGGTGGGTTATGGCGGCCATTGGCAAGCCACAACCGATACCCGCTTGGGGGTGATTGCCATTGGTTATGGTGATGGCTATCCCCGCAATGCTTTGCCGGGCACTCCGGTGATGATTAACGGACGGCGGGTGCCGGTGGTCGGCCGTGTCTCCATGGATATGCTCACCGTGGATTTGGGCGCGGATGCCAGCGACCGGGTGGGCGATAGCGTGATCCTGTGGGGGCCGGAGTTACCGGTGGAGGAAGTGGCGGAAAAAATCGGCACGTTTGCTTATGAACTGGTCACCAAATTGACCCCGCGAGTGGCGGTGTGTCTGGAGTGACCTGGATGTTGGGGCATTTTCAATAAAACGGGGGCTGCCAATGGCAGCCCCCGTTTTATTGGTGTGTGCAAAAAACTGACGCGCGATTTTTTACACAAGGCAACAGCCGCTCAGGCGGCAAAGCGTTGCTGCAGGTAACGGGTAATGTCCCCCGATTCATAAAGCCACTGCTCCTCGCCACCTTCATGGACAATGTGCAAGCAGGGCACCTGGCTTTTACCGCCATGGCGGACGAGCTTGTCCCGGGCTTCGGCATCTTTTTGAATATTGGCCATGGTGATGGGCAGCGCCAGCCGGTGAACCTCTTTTTTCACCTTGATGCAAAACGGGCAGGTGTTGAACTGATACAGGGTCAGTTGCCGGCAAGCGTCATCCACTAGCGCCTGGGCGGCGGTTTCGCGGCTGATGGGCTTGGGTTTGGATAAGGCTGCATACAGCCACATGAATGGCATCAGCAGTCGACGTAACACAAAGAAAAACATTCGGATAATTGGGCGCATAGCAGCTCCTGCCTGTAACCGTAACAAGTGAATTAGTGATGATGAAAGTAGCGAGTTTATCAGGCAAGGCGCCAAGGGGCGAGCCATAAGCTGCCCCCGTTGGCTGGCATGGCATTGTCGGGGGCTAAGTGCTGCTCAGGGTTCCCTCAAATTTAGCGGCAATGGCGTTAATCACCTGCCGCTCCTGCAAAATGAAATTCTCAAAAGCCTGAGCCACCGGCGACAACTGCCGCCCCCGGGGATGCACCAGGCACCAGCTGCGCACAATGGGCAGCTCCTTGATGGGCAGCTCCTGCAAGGAGCCGTCCCGCAATTCCCGGTAAATGCAGTAACGGGGCAAAAAGGCAATGCCCAACCCGGCACTGACCCCCTCACGCTGGGCTTCATGGGAGTTGAATTCCACCACATTGCTGAAGCTGATGTGTTTCTGGCTGAAAAAGGTTTCACAGGCGCGGCGGGTGCCCGAGCCGTGCTCGCGGCGCACCAGGGTATATTGCTGCAGGTTTTTCAACGGTACGGGCGCCGGCAATTGGCTGAGCGGGTGTCCGGCCGGTGCCACCGCCACAATGGGATTGTTGAGAAACGGCATGAAATCCAGTGCCATGTCATCGGGCACATCGGTCATGATCACCAAATCGTCGCGGTTTTCATTGAGCCTGCGGATTAACTGGGCCCGGTTGAAGACATTGAGTACCGGGTGAATATCCGGATGGCGCTGCTGAAAGGCTGCCAGCAGGTGGGGCAACAGGTATTTGGCGCTGGATTCCGCCGCAATGCGCAAGGTGCCTTTCAGGGTGCCCCGCAGCTCCGAGAGCTGCATGTCCAGCACGTCAAGGCGCTGGAACACGTCATTGGCGGTGGTGAGCAGGTATTCAGCCGCTTCCGTGAGATAAAGTTTTTTGCCGATATAATCAAGCAGCCGTTCTTCCAGCAGTTCTTCCAGCTGCCGGACTTGCAAACTCACTGCCGGTTGGGTCAGTGCCAGCAACTCTGCGGCACGACTGTAAGAGCGTTGCTCGCAGACGGTGCGAAACACCAATAATTGCCGCAGGGTGATGCGCATGTATGAATTTTGCACAGAGCGACTCCTTATCTATAAATAATTCCTTATGATAGACAAAATAAATATTAATTTTAATTATTTTTGAAATCGCAGTAGCTTAATTCCCCTGAGGTTTATCCAATCTTGTAACAAAGAGGTTACTTTCTGTGATCAAAAAAATTCTCATCGCCAACCGCGGTGAAATAGCCGTGCGCATTATTCGTGCCTGTGCGGAAATGGGGATCCGTTCGGTAGCCGTATATGCAGATGCTGATCGCCATGCCTTGCACGTAAAGCGCGCAGATGAGGCTTACAGTCTGGGAGATGACCCGCTGGCGGGGTATCTGAGCCCGCAACGGTTGGTGGGCTTGGCGCTGGAAACCGGGTGTGATGCCCTGCATCCCGGTTATGGCTTTTTGTCTGAAAACCCCGAGCTGGCGGAGCTTTGCGCCACGCATGGCATCAAGTTTATCGGTCCGAGTGCCGACATCATCCGGCGCATGGGCGATAAAACCGAAGCGCGCCGCACCATGATGGCGGCCGGTGTGCCTTGCACGCCGGGTACAGAAGGTAATTTGCAGGATTTGGATGAAGCGCTGCAAGAAGCGGCGCGCATCGGCTATCCGGTGATGTTAAAAGCCACTTCGGGTGGCGGTGGACGGGGGATCCGCCGTTGCAATAACCGGGATGAGCTGATACTGCAGTTTCCCCGGGTGATTTCCGAAGCCACCAAGGCTTTTGGCTCCGCTGAAGTGTTTTTGGAAAAATGCATTATCAACCCCAAACACATTGAAGCGCAGATCCTTGCCGACAGTTTTGGCAGTACGGTTCACCTGTTTGAACGTGACTGCTCCATCCAGCGGCGCAACCAGAAACTGATTGAAATTGCCCCCAGTACCCAGCTAACGCCGGAACAGCGGGCCTATATCGGCAAAATGGCCGTGCGGGCGGCGCAGGCGGTGAATTATGAAAATGCCGGCACCGTGGAGTTTCTGCTCTCCGGCGATGAAATCTATTTCATGGAGATGAATACCCGGGTACAGGTGGAGCACACCATCACCGAGCAGATCACCGGCATTGATATTGTGCGCGAACAGATCCGCATCGCCTCCGGTTTGCCTTTGTCCATCAAGCAACAGGATATCCATCACCGGGGATATGCCCTGCAGTTTCGTATCAATGCCGAAGATCCGAAAAACAACTTTTTCCCGTCATTTGGCCGCATTACCCGTTATTACGCTCCCGGCGGCCCCGGGGTGCGTACCGATACCGCCATCTATACCGGCTATGTCATTCCGCCCCACTATGATTCCATGTGCCTCAAGTTGGTGGTTTGGGCGCTCAATTGGGAAGATGCGCTGGATCGCAGTCTGCGGGCACTGGATGACATGCGGGTTCAGGGGGTGAAAACCACTGCGCCCTATTATCAGCAGATTTTGCAAAATCAGGAGTTTCGTACCGGTCAGTTCAACACCAGCTTTGTGGAAAGCCATCCGGAGTTGTTGGATTACTCGGAAAAACGTCGTCCCGAACAACTGGCACTGGCCATTGCGGCGGCAATTGCCGCAAATGCTGGGTTATAACTAATGATGGTCGGCACATTGAATGCCGGCTCAGGAAGAAGAACCTATGAGCAAGAAAATCACTGTTACCGAAACCGCATTGCGTGATGCCCACCAATCGCTGCTGGCCACGCGGATGCGTACTGAAGACATGCTGCCCATCTGTCCCAAACTGGACAAAGTGGGCTTTTGGTCGCTTGAAGTCTGGGGCGGCGCGACCTTCGATGCCTGTTTGCGCTTTTTAAAAGAGGATCCGTGGCAGCGTTTGCGCCAGTTGCGCGCCGCGCTGCCCAATACCCGGCTGCAGATGTTGCTGCGGGGGCAGAACCTGCTGGGGTATCGCCATTACAGTGATGATGTGGTCACCGCATTCGTGACACGTGCCGCCGCCAACGGTATTGATGTGTTCCGGGTCTTTGATGCCATGAACGACGTGCGTAATCTGGAAACCGCCATCGAAGCGGTAAAACTGGCGGGCAAACACGCACAGGGCACCATTTGCTATACCACCAGCCCGGTACACACTACCGAGAAATTCGTGCAGCAGGCACGGGAAATGGTGGCCTTGGGCATCGACTCCATTGCGGTAAAGGACATGGCGGGATTGTTGACGCCTTATGCCACCGGTGAGCTGGTCAAAGCCCTGAAAGACAATTTTGACTTGCCGGTATTTTTGCACGCTCACGACACCGCCGGGGTGGCTGCCATGTGTCAGCTCAAGGCCATTGAAAACGGCGCCGATAACATTGACACTGCCATCGGCAGCATGGCCTGGGGCACCAGCCATCCAGGTACCGAATCCATGGTGGCGGCACTGCGTGGCAGCGAATACGACACCGGGCTTGATCTGGTCGCCTTGCAGGAGATCAGCAGCTATTTCTATGAAGTGCGCAAGAAGTATCATCAGTTTGAAAGCGCCTATACCGGTGTGGATACCCGGGTGCAGGTCAACCAGGTGCCGGGGGGCATGATGTCTAACCTGGCAAATCAGCTCAAGGACCAAGGGGCGCTGGACCGGATTAACGAAGTGTTTGCCGAAATTCCCAAAGTGCGCCAAGACCTGGGCTATCCGCCGCTGGTAACGCCCACTTCGCAGATTGTCGGCACCCAGGCGGTGTTTAACGTACTGGCCGGAGAGCGCTACAAAACCATTACCAATGAAGTGAAATTATATCTGCAGGGCCGTTACGGCAAGGCGCCAAGCCAGATGAACCTTGAGTTGCAGCGCCGTGCCATCGGCTCGGAAGAGGTGGTGGACGGGCGTCCGGCCGATTTGCTCAAACCCGAGCTGCAGGCACTGCGGGCGGATATCGGTGCGCTGGCAACCTCCGAGGAAGATGTGCTGACCTTTGCCATGTTCCCGGAAATCGGCCGCAAGTTTCTCAATGAGCGGGCAGAAGGCACGCTGGCGCCGGAGCCATTGCTGCCCATTGCCAGCACCGGCGCCGATGGCAGCCCGCTGCGTGAAGGCAGCCCGACCGAGTTTGTCATTGATGTGCATGGTGAAACCTATCACATCGACATTACCGGCATGGGCATCAAGAGTGCCAGCAAACGCCACTTTTACATGTCCATTGACGGCTTCCCCGAAGAGGTGGTGTTTGAGCCGTTAAAAGAGCTGAGCGCGGATAACCGCAAACGCAAACAGGCCAGTGCCCCTGGGGATGTGAGCACTTCCATGCCCGGTAACATTGTGGACGTGTTGGTCAATATCGGGGATAGCGTCAGCGCCGGGCAGGCCGTGCTGGTAACCGAAGCGATGAAGATGGAATCGGAACTTACCGCTCCCATCGCCGGAGAGGTCAAGGCCATCCACGTGCAAAAAGGGGACAGGATTAACCCCGGTGAAGTGTTGCTGGAAATTGCCTGAGCGGCATTAGCTGTTACCTGATCATAAAAAAATGCCCACATTGACGTGGGCATTTTTCATGGCGGTTAGCGCTGCGCTTTAGCGGGTGCGGCGCAACCAGGCCAGAGGCAACAGCAACAGTGCCAGGAAGGACAAGCTGCCGCCATTGTTGGCATTGTCAGCCTTGTCGTCCGTTTGCGGCTTGTCTGCACTCTCATCAGCCTTGAAGCTGAAGCTTGCCAGTACCGGATCGTGATCTGCCGCCCGGAATGGGTCGGCTGCATAATAGTCGGTCAGCTGCTGCGCCGATTTCGACTCCATGTTGTAATCCAGCACCGATGGCTCATCGGCATTGATATGCCAGTCGTTGGCATCCACGGCGGCTAACGCCATGTTGGCAGATACCAGCATGTGATCCATGTAGCCGGACTCGCCGCCATAAACGTAGGAGTAAGCTTCATCCGCGCGGAATTTCTGCAGCAGATCCACAAACCCTGCACTGGTGAGGGTGGTCACCGGATCTTCCTTGGCATAGGCGTTCAAGTCGCCAATTAGCACCTTGTTGGGTTGCTCACTGAGCATGGCATCGTTACTGAACCATTGCAGCAGCTCTTGGGATTGGGCCACGCGTTTGGCGTTGTAGCAGCCCTGTCCGTCATGCTGATCCGTGTTGTCATCACTGGCACTGCTGCTGCAGATTTTGGAGCGGAAGTGATTGACCACCAACGTGAAACGGTTGTCGCTGCCGGCCAGCTGGAATTGCTGGGCCATGGGCGCGCGGCTGAAAATGTCCGCGTTGTTAACCATCACATCACCTACCGGCGTCACTTTGGCGACCTGGTAAATAATGCCCACGCTGACTGCATCCGTACCCACTTTATCACCGGCGCTGACAAAGGCGTAGGTGCCATCACCCAGACGGGCATTGATATGGCTTACCAGTTCGGCAATGGCGGATGTGTCTCCAAAGCCGTCATTTTCAATTTCCATCAAGCCGATAACATCCGCATTGCTGGCAATGATGGCCGCGACGGTTTTGGCAAGCTGGCGCTCATACTCTTCTTTGGTGTCGGCGCCGCGGGCGGTGGGGAAACCTTCGCCGTTACCATCGCCATTGAACAGGTTCAATACGTTCATGCTGGCCACGGTGATATCGCCTTCAGCCAGTGAAGGCGCGTCCGTGCGGGCATTGGCGGCAATGAGGCTTGGCGCCTGGGTGGGGGAGATGTGATAGGCGTTATAGCTGTAATCCATCACCCCGGTAACAGCGGACACCTGGTCGCCGATACGCACGCTGTTACTGGCTGACAAGCCATAGGGGACATCTTCGGCATTGTCCAGCACGATGCGATTCAACTCATTGGCCTCGGCCAGTGCCTTGGCGGCATCAGAGCCGGGCGCATGCTGATTGGTGGGGGCAAACAGGCGTTGGCTTGACAGGGTCAGCTCCCCGAATTTGCCCAGCTTGCTGTTGTCGGTGACAAGCAGTTCCTGGTTAAAGCTCACCAGCATGCCTTCCAGGCTTTCCAGCGCCGCCATGGAGGTGACCGGCAGCGTTACGGCCACAGGTTGCACTTGATCCGTGCCACAACTGCTGTACTGCTCACTTAGGGTGATTTCGGTTTTATCGTGATACTCGGATACCGCTCCCATCAGGCGTACTACCGTACCCACTTCCGGCATGGGCAGTTTGGCGCGGTTGTAGACGTAAATCCCTTCGGACGTGCTGGCATCACCATCTTCATGGCGGGTTTCTTCCTGCACGAAAAAGGCATTGCTGGCACTGTTGACGGCAGTGACCACGCCCTCAATCACCACGGTGTTATCCACCATGGGCGAGCTGGCACCCTGGCCCTGAATTGCGCTGATACGTGTGGCTTCATCGCCGCATTGCCCAAGCGCCGGAGCCGGGGCGGGCACATCGTTGCCATCGCTGGCGGTATCGTCACACTGGGCATCACCATAAACCTTGGCAATCCATTCCGGATGGTCGATATAGGGGTTACGGTTACCCTGGTACTGATAGATGGCGTTGTTACGTTTTTGCTCAAAGCTGTCTACCGGATCCTGCTTGGCCCATTCCAGCAAGCGGCACAAGCGGCCAAGTTGCGGCTCGCCATTATTGGTGGTGGTATTGACCAATACCAGATCCGGCGTTACGTCACCATTGCCCTGATAGCGGGTATCCATGTACATCAACATGCGGGCAACATCGCCTTTTACCGCATCACGGGGCTCAAAGGAGTCGCTGTCAATGCGGTTTTTGGGATCTTCTGCCAGCTCGGCATCGCTGTTGTCAAAGTCCAGGTTGCCGCGGGAGGCGTTAATGGAGATGTCTGCCGGGCGCAGGTGGTTGATATCGGTATAGGCTTCATTGGCTTCGCTCTTGAAGCCATGACTTTTGGCCCATACGTGCTCGCGGTTCCAGTTGTCCGGATTACTGCTCTGAGTACCGGATCCGTTGGACATCTTGGGCATGGAGCGGCCGCTATAGAGCAAAATGACGTTATTGGCGTTTTCCGGGTCTTCATCGGTATGGGTCAGTGCGGTCCACACCTCGGCATAAGAGAGTTTTTTCTGGCCTTCGCTGATGATCAGGCTGAGTGTCTGCTTGATATTTTCAGCCGGTTGTTGGGTGTTGATGGCCGTGGTTGCGTTACCATAATATGCCTCATCGTCAAAGGTGGCAGGGTCGGCTACCGGTGCGATGACGCTACAGTTGTAACAGGGGGCGCTACCTGAGTCAGTGCCGCCGGTGTCTCCACCGCCTTCAGTGCCACCGGTATCACCACCGCCTTCACCGCCCGTGTCGCCACCGGTATCGCCGCCACCATCAACGGGCGTTGTGCTGCCACTTTGGCTATAGCTTTTGGCCGGGAAGGGCTTTTCAGCACTGCTGTTGTCACTGGCATTGTCCAGGGCATTCGTGCCACTGAATGTCCAGTGATCCAGTGCAAAGCTGTTGCCATCAGCCGTGGTACCTGTTTGGCGGTAGGCCCAGCCATCCAGATATTCCCAAGCAGTGCCCGAGCCGTCTGTCCCTACCTCGCCAAACACGTCAACCAGGGTGTCATTGCAATAAAGCTCCACGGCATCATCACCGTTAATGCCCGCGGTGCCGGTGACCATATCCGGGGCAAAGCCGAAAAACTTGCTAAAGCCTTCGCTTTCGGAGGCAATATACAAGTAGCTGCCAGCTGCAGCCGCTTTTTTCTCGAACGTGTAGACCCCTTCTGAGGCTTTGCCGTTTTTGGCAAAACCGATAGCGCAAGTGCTGATGTCACTCATGTCGTGGGTGACAAACACTTCAACGGCTTTGGGAACACCGCCGGTTAACGGGCCATCAATAACGCCGGTGATGACCATATCCGCAGAGTAGGCAGATGTAGAGATAAGTGCAGCGCCAAGCTGTACCAGTAGTTTTATTTTCATTCTATCCTCAGAAAAAATGCCAAATGATTCGGCTTTAGTGAGTTGTCAGAAATTGCAGGAATATTTCAGCGCGGGGAGTCTACTCAATAACTAATACAATTAAATTACATCATTTGCAGTTTGAAACACTTTCACCCCTTTTGTATCTTTTTCACATGTTGAATGACGAAAATATCGTCTTTTTTATATTCAAGAGGCGTTTTTTATAACGTTAGCTGGCTAATAAATCATTACCTGATTTTTATTTTTTGTTTATTGTCAGTTAGTTATGAATAAATTATTTGCTGTTTCTTTATAAGGTGATGATTTTTAAATATATAAATAAATAAAAGGCGATGACTGTTTTTAATATCGCAATAATAAAACAACTCTATGGGGTAATATCAGGTAATTTGCACATGGATATAAAAAATGGCCATGCCGATAATGGTCATGAAATACACATGGCATGAACAACGCGTTATTTAATGAAACACGGATGCTTGCGGCCATGAATGATTAACCCCATTCCGGATGCACAAAAAAGCCCACACAATGGTGGGCTTTTAAGGGGAGATAGTGCCACTGCCTGATGCCAGACAGCGGCATGTTGTGAGGGGTTACCCCGCGGTTTGCCGGTAATGATCCTGCATGGTGTAAGAGCGGGCATACAAGGCAAAGACCAGGGCGGCCAACAGGGCGAAACCGGCAAAGAAAAACATCTGAAATGCCGTTACGCTAATGCCGGTTTGCGCAATATGGCTAGTCACCGACTCGTGTTTCACACTGGCATTGGCCAGCAACACCCACAGGTTACCCACGGTAACCGATAAGGTCCAAAAACTCATGATGCTGCCTTTCATGGATTTGGGGGCCTGACTGTAGGCAAATTCCAGCCCGGTGGCGGATACCAGCACTTCGCCAAATGTCAGCAGGGCATAAGGCAATACCTGCCAGGTGATGGACATGGTATTGCCGCCGTCCATCATCAACTGAATGCTGCCAATCACAATCCATGACAAACCGGAAAAGGCGATACCCGCGCCCATTTTTCGCAGCGCCGACAGCCTGAGTCCGGCCCGCTCCAGCATGGGATACAACACAAAGTTGTTGAAAGGAATGAACAGCATCACCAGCAGCGGATTAAGGGCCTGCATCATGGCGGGTTCAAACCATTCCGGTTTGGCCATGTCATTGGCCTGCAGGATCCAGGTGGAGGCTTTTTGATCAAACAGCGACCAGAACGGGGTCACCAGGGCAAACAGGATGAGAATGCGAAATACCGCCCGCACGCCATCCACCGCTTCTTGCGGATGACTGTGAAGCGCCCGCTGCAACTGCAACGATGCCCCCATTCCCACAAATCCCATCAGCAGTACCAGTGCCAGGCACAAACTGGTGACCAGGCCTAGGCTACCGGCCTGGCTCAGGGCAAACAGTGCCAGTACGATGCCGGTAACACTCAGCCATAAGCCTTTATTGGTTTGGCCCGCTTCAGGGGTGAGCACCGCGCTTTTAATCACCGGCAAAAAGCCGTGGGGATTGCGGGCTTCCGGCACAATGTGGGTATAACGATGACGGCCATACCAGAAAAATATCGTGGCGATGAGCATCAATAGCCCCGGAATGCCGAAGGCCACTGACGGCCCCCAGAATTTGAGGATTAACGGCATGGAGAGCGATGCAAAAAAGGAACCGAAATTGATGGTGAAATAGAACATGTCAAAGGCTTTTTGCGCCAGTGACTTATTGCTCTGATCAAACTGATCTCCCATGAAGGAAGACACCAGCGGTTTTATCCCGCCTGACCCCAGGGCAATCAGGAACAAACCGGAATAGAAGCCGGTTTTGCTGGTTTCGAAAATGGCCAAAAAGGCGTGGCCGATAACATACACGATGCTCAGCCACAAAATGGTGTGGTATTTGCCAAAAAAGCGGTCTGCAATCCAGCCGCCCAGTAATGGAAAGAAATACACCCCAATCACAAAAGAGTGGAAAACGTCTTTTGCTTCCCCCTGTCGCAGTTCTTCAGGAACCGATAACAGCAGGGCGGTCATTAAAAACGGGGTGAGAATATTGCGCATGCCGTAAAAGCTGAAGCGTTCACAGGCTTCGCTGGCAATGATGAAGGGGATCTGGCGCGGCCAGCGTCCGGTGGAGGTCGATGCCATGATGGTCCTTGTCGTTATTGGTTTATGGATAGCGGATGACGCTGCGTTTGTCTGAAACAGACGATACCTAACTGTACCAGCGGCCTATGCTAAGGAAAATTGCCAATGTTTGCAGCTACCTTTTTGTAACAACCCGCGATAACCCTTAGCAATTGTGGCTGTTGGCCTAAAAAAACGGCTGTTATAGCCACTGCAACTGAATACAGGCTGAAAACAAACGTTGGGGCGCGGCATGGCGTGCCAGCAGGCTTATTTGTCCCGTTTTCCCCGATTGCATTCGTAGCAAAGGATTTGCAGGTTATTGGGCTCCAGCGCCAATAAGGGATAGCGGCTGCGGGGCAGAATATGATCCACCTCCAGGGCGATACCGTGCTCAGCCACCGTGCGCTGGCACAAATTGCAACGGTGCTCCCGGGTACTCAAGATTTGATGACGCACATTCAGCCAGGCCCGGGACAGGTAAAAGTTGTCGACGGGTGTTGGGGCAAACGCCGACAGTTGCTCGGCCTGTTGAAACGACTGATGCCCCGCTTGGGGTGAAAAATAACTGGCGCAGATGTCCGTTAACTGCCGGTTTTGCAACAGCCACTTGTAAATGGCGCGTTTGGCGCGGGTTTCCGTTTGATAGCGGCGGCTGCGGTGACGCTCGCCGATACGGAATGTTACCTGAATGGTAAATTGCATCGGTTACTTCCTCATGAGCGGCTGTTGGGTTGTTGGCCTAACATAGCATGTCGCGGCAACGGGTAGAACTGACACGTAAGCCGCGTATGGCAACCGTCAGCCAAGCCTCCGGGCTAAACCCTAGATGGCACACCGGGTTGTGGCGCCGGATGTTGTCTCGTTATATGCCGCTTTCATGGCGTCTCCTCAGGGGAAACTTTTTGTTATGGGCAGGTTAACGCCGGCTTCAGACATCTTTTATGACAAATAAAAGGCTCATTTCTGTCATGATTTTTAGTTATACTGTTCGCCCAAATTGACCTATCGTTCTGATAATCAGTTAATTAGCTAACCCATATGAATATATTTACGCTTTGCTTACGGAGCTTTTTGTCGTTGGTGCTACTGGCGCTGACCTTGCCCGCCGGAGCTTCCGCCCCGGAAAATCAACCCACCGTGGTGATGATGTCCCTGGATGGTTTTCGCTGGGATTACATGGATAAATACCATGCGCCCCATCTGCAGGCGATTGCCGCCAACGGTGTGCGGGCCGAGCAGCTGCGCCCGGCTTATCCCACCAAAACCTTTCCCAACCACCTGACACTGATTACCGGCCTGTACCCGGTGCACCATGGCATTGTGGACAACCGCTTTTGTGATAAAGAGCGCCAGCAGTGCTATAAAATGGGCATGGGGCAGGATGATTCCAGCTGGTTGTCTGGTATCCCGTTGTGGAATCTGGCCGAAATCAACGGCATGAAATCGGCCACCTATTTTTGGCCCGAGTCGGATGCCCGCATCAACGGCATGACCCCCTCCTATTACTACCACTATTCCAAACAGGCCGACTATAAAGCCCGTATCGATCAAATCATCGCCTGGTTGCAGATGCCTGAAGCCACCCGACCGCATTTTGTGGCGGGGTATTTTTCACTGGTAGACAGCATGGGTCATGACTTTGGCCCGGATTCACCCCAGGTGGCGGATGCGGTAGCCAAGGTGGATGCCATGATTGGCCGTCTGCGGGCGGGTATCAAGGCGCTGGGTTATCCCGTCAACCTGATAGTGCTGGCCGATCACGGCATGGCCGCCACCGATAATGAAAAAGCGGTTGATTACCGGGAGCTGGCGGTTGATGAAGCAAAATTCCAGGTGGTTAACGCTTCAACCCGCTTGTTTGTGTATGCCAAGCCCGATACCGCCAGCGAAGATGTCACCGCGTTGCGCGAGCGCTTGTCCCAACTGGCAGCGGGGCGTTACCGGGTGTTGACCGAGGCATATCTGGCGGCGCGGCATTACAGCAACAGCCCGCGCATTGCCGACATTATTCTGGAAGTGGATGCTCCCCGCTATTTTACCGCCAAGCCATTGGCAGAGCGTGACAGCGGCGGTAACCACGGTTATAGCTACACCAAAGACATGGGCGCGCTGTTTGTGGCAGAAGGCCCGGCATTTAACACCGGCGTGGTATTGCCACCATTTGATAACGTCAACGTGTATCCGCTGGTGGCGCGCATTTTACGCTTGCCCATCACTCACCCGATTGACGGCACCATTGCGCCATTACTGCCAGCCCTGAAACTTTAAACTGATTGGATAATATTGAGGACATCATGAAACCATTGATTGCCGTATTGCCGTTGCTGTTTGTGGCAGCGGGCGTTTCTGCCAAAACCGTGCCGGTAACAACGGACTTGGCGCAACAAAATACCCAGGCCGTATTATGGATGCAGCACGCAGGCGAATATCGTGCATTGTGTTACCAGGCTTACAACACCGCCATGATGGCGTTTGATGCGGCCAAAGCCCGCAACAGTGGCAAATTGGCGGTCATGGTGGACTTGGATGAAACCATGCTGGATAACACGCCTTATGCCGCCTGGCAAATCCAGCAGCACAAGCCTTATGAAAGCGCCAGCTGGAACAAATGGGTCAATGCCGTGCAAACACCGGCGCTGGCCGGTGCGGTGGCGTTTGCCAACTATGTGACCAAGCAGGGCGGCACCATGTTTTATGTGTCAAACCGCTCCGTGCGTACCTTTGAGGCCACCAAGGCCAATCTGCTGCAGGCGGGTTTCCCCAATGTGAGCGATGTGACGCTGCGCCTCAAACGGGAAACGTCCGATAAGGCCCCCCGGCTGCAGTCCATTGAGGCTGACGGTTATAAAGTGGTGTTGTTTTTAGGGGATAACCTTAACGATTTTCCCGAGCTGAATACCTATCACCAGCTTAATGAAGTGCGCAATGCCACCGTGGATGCCCATCAGCAAGCGTTTGGGCAGCGCTTTGTGCTGTTGCCTAATCCATCATACGGTGATTGGGAACCCGGCCTTGGCAAAGGTTATTACCAGCTGTCTGATGAACAAAAAGCGCAGCTGCGCAACAACAGCCTGAAGCCCTGGAATGGCCAGTAATCGTCACCGCTTGTGACCCCATTAAAAAACCCGGAAATTTCCGGGTTTTTTAATGGCATGGCACTATTTATCCAAAGCGGTCATTTCTAGCGTCAGCCACACCAGACGGTGATCCGATGAAGCGCTGCGGGTGGCCACCAGGCGGTGTAACGGGTCCTGCTTGCCGGGCCAGAAAACGCCGCCGCCGATAATGTTGAAACCGGCGTTGGATGGCAGCACATAATCGGCCCGCTCCTGCCATGACGCGGTATAGGCTCCGGCTTTGGCGTCATCGGGGCGCATTTCTGCGCCGCCTGCGCTCTTGGGCGTGAAACTGTTGTTAACCCGGGGATGGGTAAGCAATTGACGAATGGCACCGCTTTGCTCCGCGGTTTGCTCTGGCCCGGAGTTCATGTCACCCAGCAGTACAAACCGTTGCTGCTTGCCAAAACCTCCCGGATGGCCGGCATCATCCACAATGTAGTGATGGCGATTGGCATCGCTCAAGTAATCCGCCCATAAGCGGATTTCATCGTGGTTGCGCAGGCCGTTGCGGTTTTCCGGGCCATCAAATACCGGCGGGGTGGGATGGGCGGCCAGCACATGCAGCCATTGTCCGTTCACGTTGACCGGAATGTCCCAATGGGACTTGGATGACAACCGCAGCGCCTGCCATTGTTCATCATCATACCAGTAGGCACCGGTTGCCGGGTCTTTTGGCCGCAGGGCTCCCGGCATGGATGACCATTTCAGCATCTGAAACGTGCGTACATGGGCGGTATCGATGGGATAACGGGACAGCAACACCATGCCGTACTGTCCGGGATACCAGCCAAAACCCCAGGCATCGGCTCCCTTGCCGGACGCCACGCCATCATGGTCAAAGTCATAAGGGGATGGCTCGCCGGTATTCACCGGGGCAAGGTAATAGTAGGGGTAATCAATGGCTTTGGCCCCCTGTTGTGGCTGGTTAAGGTAGTGCTTGATGAATGCTTCAACCCCCTGTTTGGGGTCGGCAATGTAATCAAATTCATTAAGCAACACGATATCCGGCCGTACCCGCTGCAGAATTTCGGCAATATTGCGGATTTGTGGATTGTCAGCCGTTTTTAACAATCTTGGCAACGTCTCTGCCTGGGGTTGCTTTTGCGCCCCTGACAGATAATTTCCCCCTTCCATACTCACGTTAAAAGTCGCGATTGTTAACCGGGTCGCTTCAGTTGCCATTACCGTTCCTGTCATAAAAACGACACAAATCAGACAAATGCATTTAAGTGTCTGAATATAATGATAATTCATTTATTCCTCATAAAAAATTTTCACCGAAAACAGGCGTAACGTTATTTTGCCGGTCAAAAAGCCAACTATTGTGTGTTTGGTGAGAGGTAGCTAAACAAAAGTGTAACGTTTTTGTGCTATAAAACGCGCTCGTTGAGCGAGTTTGGAAATGCTCGACGATTCAGTTACGAAATTAACCGTTTCGGCAACGAACATCAAATAATAAAACTCAGGGGATCTAATGATGATTCAGGGATTTACCAAAAGCCGTCTGGCCCTCGCTATGGCACTGGCTCTCGGTGCATCTTCAATGGCCTATGCTGCTGATACCACCTCATCCATGCGTGGTACCATCACTGGCCCAGATGGCCAGCCTGCACCCAACACCAAAATCACACTTATTCACCAGCCTTCAGGTACCGTGACTGAAGTGACCACCAATGCATCAGGTGCTTTTAACGCTTCTGGTCTGCGTGTTGGCGGTCCTTATGAAGTGATTGTGGACTCTGACGTATACCAGGATGCCATCAAGGAAGACATCTTCCTGCAATTGGGGCAAACCTATCGTTTCAGCGAGCAGCTGACTGATCAGCAGAGTGTAGAGCGCATCACCGTCACCGGCAGCCAGATTGCCTACACCTCCAACGCCGGTAGTTCCAGTACCTTTGGTGCGGATGCCATTGCTAACGCACCGTCATTCAACCGCGATATCAAGGACATTGTCCGCCAGAACCCACTGGCAACCACATTGGGTGGTTCTGACAACGCCATGACCGTGGCTGGCCAGAACCCAAGATTCAACAGTATCAGTGTGGATGGGGTGGGCATTAATGACGACTTCGGTCTGAACAACAACGGTTATCCTACCCAGCGTGCACCGATTTCCGTGGATGCTTTGGATCAGGTGTCCATTGATACCAATCCCTACCAGGCCAAATTGGGTGGTTTCAGTGGCGCCCGTGTTAACGCGGTTACCAAATCCGGTACCAATGAGTTCCACGGTGGCATGTTCTATGAAAAAACCGATGATGCCTGGACCGGTAAAGCGAAAAACCCTTTTACAGACAAAGAATCAGAAGTTAAGGGCATTGACAGTGACTCCTGGGGCGTGCATTTAGGTGGCCCGTTAATCGAAGACAAACTGTTTTTCTTTGTTAACTACGAAGATTATAAAAAACCGGTTGTGCCGGATTATGCGCCAGAAGGTGCGGCCAATGCCACAAATATGAGCCAGGAACAATTCACCGAGATTAAGACTTATGTGCAGGACACATATGGTATCGATATCGGTGACACCATGTCTGCACCTGATGAAACAGATAAAAAATATCTGGTGAAACTGGACTGGAACATCAACGATCTGCATCGTGCCGCGTTCACCTATAACAAGGTGGAAGGCAACCAGATCCGCAACATGACATCTGCAGCGAAGACACTGAAACCTTCTTCCAACTGGTATAACAATACCCAGGACATGGAAGCGTTTTCTATGCAATTGTTCTCTGACTGGACCCCGGACTTCTCTACTGCATTTGCCGTAGCGCACAAAACCGTGAAAACCGGTCAGGTGTCAGGCACCAAAGACATTGGTACCGTTAAAATTTCCAATTTTGAAGGTCGGGATGAGAAAGGCATTGAATTCGGCCCCGATCAGTACCGTCACGCCAATGAGCTGGAAACCAAGACCCTGACAGTAAACTTTGATGCGGATTATCTGCTGGGTGAGCATAAAATAGGTTTTGGTGCCCAGTATGAAAGCATTGATATCTACAACCTGTTTGTGGATGCATCCCTTGGGGTGTGGACGTTCGACACCTTTGATAAATTCAAGAGTGGCGAGGCTTATAAATACCTGTATCGCAACGCGACCACCAACAATGTGGAAGATGGCGCGGCCAATTTCACCATGGGCACTTATGCTGCTTACATTCAGGATGAATGGGCACTTTCAAGCACATTGGATTTGAGTTACGGCATGCGTTACGAGCGGGTTTTCAACAAGGATACCCCAGCTTTTAACCAGAATTTCCAGGATCGTTACGGATTCTCCAACCAGGAAAACATGGATGGCATGGATATCTGGTTGCCTCGCGTAGGGTTAACCTGGTATGCCACAGATGCACTGACCGTGCGTGGTGGTGTTGGCCGCTTTGCCGGTGGCAAACCTAACGTTTGGGTATCCAACTCCTTCAGCAAGGATGGTGTAACGGTTGCCGATAAAACCTGGAAGTATGTCAGCAATGCTGATATTACCTCCGTTGCCCAAGAATATCAGGATGCTCTTACGGCTGGTGATGGTGAAACCAACGTGGTTGATCCTAACTTCAAGATCCCTTCAGACTGGCGTGCCAGCGTAGGGTATGACTACAAGTTTGATCTGCCAGCACTGGGTGATGACTACACTTGGTCAGCTGAGTTCATTTATGTTAAAAAACAGGATGATCTGGCATGGCGCGATCTGAACCGCAAGGATTCTGGCAACACCACATCTGATGGCCGTATCATTTATGATCACGTTGCTGATGGTCATACTTATGACATTATGCTGACCAATGCGGATGAAGACGGCAAGTCCAAGATCTTCACTACCAGCTTGTATAAGTCATGGGATAACGGTCTGGATTTGACCATGTCATATACCCATCAGGATATTGATGAAGGTAACTTTGGCACTAGCTCCCAAGCGGCATCCAACTGGAAATATAACCATGTGATCAATCGTAACGATGATCAGATTGGTACCGGTTACTACGAAGTTAAACATAGCTTCAAGATCACACTGGGTTACACCCATGAGTTCTTCCCCGGTTACGCTTCCAAGTTCAACGCCTTCTTTGAACGTCGCTCCGGTCTGCCATATAGCTGGTTGATGGGCGGTGCTTACAAGAATGCCGATGACAGCTACATCAATAATGCAGAACAAAACTTCTACGCCATTGGCGATGAAAGTGGTGTTTATGGTTATTACGCGCCGTACATTCCTACCGGTGCGGATGATGCTAAGGTGACTTATGCTGATGGTTTGGATTATCAAACCTTTATGGATGAGTATGTAACACCTGCCGGCCTCAACAAATATGCTGGTGGTTTTGTGCCGAAAATGTCTGACAACCTGCCTTGGGTTACCACTATGGACGTTTCGTTCCAGCAGGAAATCCCCGGGTTTGCTGAAGGTCATAAAGGGGTGTTCTACGTTACTGTGCAAAACTTCCTCAATTTGCTGAATAACGAATGGGGCAGACAGGAATACGTGAGCTATAACTCCAAGACTCTGATTAATGCCAACTATACCGCAGATGGTACTTTGGTATATCGTCCGATTGATAACTGGAATCCAGACAATTCATTTGATGATAACCAGTCTGTTTGGTACCTGAAACTGGGTGTTAAATACACTTTCTAATTCAGTGAGCTGAATCAGTGACGCTTGAAAAAACCCGGCATCTTTGCCGGGTTTTTTATGGGGTAAAAAAACCACCGCCATGGCGGTGGTTTTCATTTTGCAGTGCCTGTTTGCCGCTAGTGTTATGAAACGCTTAGACAACCTTTTCGATTTTTGCGGGCAGTCCTTGGCGGGCTGAGGCGCCGCTGGCCCAATCCACCAGGGGATAGCGGCCATGCCGGCTGGGGTCGAGGATGGCCAAATCATTAAGGTTTATTCCCGCCTGTGTCAGCGGATTGGCCGCAATGCGCCGGCCGTCAATGATGGTGTCCCGGGCGCCCAGCTCCTTGTGCCCGTAGCCGTGCTCTATGGCGATGCACTCCGGATGCACACCGCTGACACACTCCACCAACGCCACCACACTGCCATTGGGGGTGCTGATGCGCACGGTATCGCCAGTGTGGATCCCCATCTGCTCGGCAGTGAGTTTGTTCATGCGCACCGGGTTGTTGGGATGCACCTGCCGCAAGCGGTCAGAGCCGATGCTCATGGCACTTTGCACATGGGATTTGTAACTGGACAATAACAACGGCCACTGGCTTTGGGTAAAGGCTTGTCGCAGCGGTTGGCCATTGGCCAGTTGTGGCCCGTAGCTGCGGGGGCAACCACTGAGATAATCGCCACTTTGGCTGTGGCGGCGACTGCCCACTTCCGGGTTCCACAGCATCAGCGGTTTGGGCCACACATGCTGGGGATTGCCCTCGGCGTCACGGGCGTTGGCCAGCGGCTCAAAACGGCCGCCCCGGGCATAAAGATAGGCGGCTTTTGCCACTTCTTCTGGCTGCAGGCGGGCTTTCAGTACCGGCATAATTCGCTCCACGCCTGACCAGCGCATATCCTCTTCATTGATATCCGGCACAGGCGCACCGACCCAGGCCACATTGGCCGCACCATAAAGGGAATAATCGGCTGCCCGTGTCAGCGGATGCAAGCTGCCATCAGCGGCTGTTACCGCCTTGTCACCAAAGCCCGGCAGCTGGAGTTTCATGGCCACTTGCGTCAGGAAACTTTCCATGCACACCGGGTCGCCATCAGCCGTATGTTCCACCCGGGGGCTGACCACGGGCCAGCGTCCGGTGGAGGCTTTGGTGATGGTGCCATGCCAGGCGGATGTCCAGCCCCAGGATTCATAGGTAAGGGTATCGGGCACGATGTAATCCGACATGGCGGAGGTTTCGTTAATGAAGCTGTCAATGCTCACCATCAGTGGCAGCACGGCTGGGTCCTTGAGCTGTTCGCCAATGGCGGCCACAAGCCCTGCCTGACCATAGAGCGGATTGCCCATGTGGTTAATCCAGGCCTTGAGGCGGTAAGGATAACCGGCTACCGCAGCGGTGAGATGCTCGCTGAGCAACGGCGATGAGATGGGAAACCAGGGTTCTTTTGCCGGATAGGGTGACTGACCTGCCGCTTTTTTCTCTTTGTATTCAGTGCTTTTTTCATAGGGGAATTTGGAGCGGGAGAGGAAAACCCCCTTGGGCTGCACCATGCCGTCAAAGGTTTTGAGATTGTAGCGCGGGCCTTTGCCAAACGCAGGATAGGCGCCGCCTTTTGCCAATGCGCCACCTGGCTGGTTGATGTTACCTATCATGGCATTGAGCATCATAATCGCCCAGGCACTGTAAAAGCCGTTGGTGCTCATGGTGCCGCCGTGGGTGATCACCGCCGCTTTGGTGCCGTGGCTGGTGAACTTGTCGGCCAGGGCGATGATGTCAGCAACCGGCACATCGCACTCGGCGCTGTACTGGGCCAAGGTTTGGCTGCGGGCCGAGGCGGCCAGCAGGCTGAAACTGCTGCTGCACTGGATGCTGATGCCGTTATGGGTCAGGGTTTCATCCACTTGCAGGCGGGCCTGGGGGCAGTTTGCTGCGGCCATGGGCTGGCCGCTTGCCTCATCCAGTACCAATATGGGGTCATCCTTGCCCAGCGCATCGCCGCTAAAGGGCAAGCCCAGCTCGCTGGCATGGAGATACTGGCCATAACGGGTGTCATCCTGATGGCTGTGAATTAAAAAGCTGCCATTGCTAAAGCCCCGGTAACCTGCAGCGGCTGCCGCCTTGGCGTTGGGGGCGCTGAGAAACGCGGCCGCATAGCGCCGGTTATCGATAATCCAGCGCAGCATGGCCATGGCCAGTGCCGCATCGGTAGCCGGGCGAATGGGCAACCAGCTGTTATCCGGTGCCGCTGCCAGGCTGGAGCTGTTGGGCAGCATGGGCGATACCACCACATAACTGAAATTGTCATCGGTGCGCCGCTGGGCCAGTTGCCGGGCCTGACGTTTGAACGGGTTGCCGGATTGGGCCGGTGAGGTGCCGATAAACAGCAAAAACTCCGCTTTATCCCAGTCGGGTTTCAGGTGGGAATATTTTTTCAGGTCATCCAGCAAGGCGCCGGCGCCGGCTCGGTAGGTAAAACCGCAGTAAGAGCCGTGATTGGCAAAATTGCGGGTGCCAAAACTGTTGAAGGTAAAGCGCTTGATAAACACATCCCGCCCCTCATCGGAGGCATCGGTGACCAGCAGCTGATTGGCCTTGGGGCCGTACTCAGGGTTATTCCCATCCAGCGGGGTGCTGATGTCGCGAATGGCGCGTAACCCGTCCACATGGCCTTCACCGAATAAATCTCCTCCCTCTACCACTTCTTGCAACAGTTGGGCAAAGGGAATGGTTTGCCACTGGCCACTGCCACGGGGTCCTACGCGCTTGAGGCAATGGGTGACCCGATGGGGATTATCCAGCAGCTCCAGCATGGCGTTACCCCGGGCGCAGGCGGTGGAGCGGCCATCAAGTCCTTGCTCCTGATAGCCGCTGGTATGCAGCAGGGCGGATTTTATGGGAGTGTTAAAGGGGAGGTGTTCCCGGGCGGACAACGGATGGTAAGGGTTGCCGGTAATGCGCAGGATTTTGTCGCTGGCATTATCAATCCTGGCGCGCACGCCGCAGCGGGACCAGCAACCAAGGCACATGCTGTTGGCCAGCCGCTGCTGGGGATTGGCGCTGATGGCACCGTTTTCCAGGTTGACGTTCAGCTCCGGGGCCAGTGAGTTGCCGTGAATGGCCGAATCGGTGATTGCACCGGAGCTGCCGCTGACCACGCCTTTGCCAAGTTGGCTCAAGGTATGGCTGTAACCGGCAGCAAATAACCCGGCACCGCCGGTGATGGCTGCGCCTTTAATGAATCTGCGTTTGCTCTTATCCATCATGCTGCTCCTTCCTGCTGCACGGTTGTCTGGCGTACCAGCTCAGATATCAGGGTGATCAAGGCCAGCCACAGGCCAAAGGTGCCAAGAATGCCCAGCAGTCCTTCCGGCCCCCAGGGCAGTTGGTAAAAGTAGGTGCCGGCACCGTATTTGGGGTCGGTCTGGGCCTGAATGAGCACCAGCCAGCGAAAGCCCCAGGCCAGATGCATGGCGGCGAATCCTGCCAGTAACAGCAGGCTGTGGGGCTGGCGCTTGATGGCCAGTAACAGTGCCAACAGGGCCAGTGTGGCTAACACCCACATGGCTGCCAGCTGCCAGGTAGGGCTGTCATTGAGTAACTGCTGCGCTTCTGCCGCGCTTTTGCCGCCCATTAACGCCCAGCCAATCAGCAGTAGCCCGAACAGGGTAAAGGCGGCCCTTAGCCATAACAGCAGGTAACGGTCGGTATGGGATTTATGGCCTTTAAACAAAAAGTTAAGCCATACCAGCATGCCGCTGCCCGCCAGCAGGGCACTGGCGGCAAACAGCGGCGGCAGCCAGTAACTGTGCCACAATGGGCGCGCCTCAACGGCCATGGTTTCCATGCCGGTATAAAGGGCAATGCTGGCGGCGCTCAGGGCGGCAATCAGTGCCGCGGGTTTGAGCAAGGGTGTGTGTGACCAGTTGCCAAGGCGCAACCAGCAACCCAGCCGGCTCCAGCGGCCGGTAGCCTTGCTTGGCAGTGACGGGCGCAGCAACAGGTAACCGAACAGCAGGGCTGACCCCATGAACAGCGGCAGCAACCAAGCGCCCAGCCACATCCAGGAATGGGGCCTTATCTGCATGTAAAAATGCCAGGCGCGCAGCGGTTGGTGCAGGTCAGCCAGCAGTGCCACCGGTGCCACAATGGCGGCGCTGATAATCAGGCTGCCGCACAAGGTGAGCAGGCGCTGCTCGGGCTTGCCCGGTGTCAGCACGGCAATGGCACCAATCCATACCGCGGTATAGGCCAGGCCGATAAGGAAAAAATATTGTACCGCCCAAGGCAGCCAGGTGATGGCAAAATCCGGTGTCAGCAGTTCTTTAATGTCCATGGGATAACTCCTTGCCGCTGTCATCAATCAGGGTTCTTACTGGTGCTTCACCACGGATCCGCTCTTCAAAAGCCTGATCCATGCCCAGATAAAACACCCGTGGCCCGGTGCCCATGGAAGGGCGCAGTACCTTAATCTCGTCCTTGTGCTGGCTTAACATGCGGCGGATTTTGCTGTCAGGATCATTCAGATCGCCGATGATCCTGGCCTCTCCCACGCAAGTTTCCACACAGGCGGGCAATAGCCCGGCATCAAGGCGGTGGGCACAAAAGGTGCATTTGTCGGCGGTATTGGTGTCGTGGTTGATAAACCGGGCGTCATAAGGGCAGGCCTGCACGCAGTAGCCGCAGCCCACACACCATTTATTGTTGACCACCACAATGCCATCTTCGCGCTGAAACGTCGCACCTGTGGGACATACCGGAATGCAGGGCGGGTTTTCGCAGTGATTGCAAAGGCGCGGCAGCATCATGAAGGCGCTGTTGCCGCCTTCAGTGACTTCATACTGGTTCACCGTGGTGCGAAACTGCCCTAACGGTGGCTGGTTTTCGATGGTGCAGGCCACGGTACAAGCCTGGCAACCCACGCAGCAGCGCAGGTCAATGAGCATGCCGTAGCGTTTGCCGCTGGCCGGCGTGCTGAGGTTTTCAGCCTCTGCCAGCGGGATAAACACGGCGCCGGCGGTAATGGCGGCAATTTGCCCCAGTAACCGGCGTTTTGAATTGTCCATTACACACTCCTTGCAGCTTGGGGAGGGCATCCTCGGCGGGAGCCATTGCGGGTAATCTCAACAGAGCCGCTGTCATGGCTCCATCGTGGTTTTCCACATACCGGTCGCAGACTTGATCCAGAACAATAAAATCCCGTTAAAATGGCCGGCAAACTGGGTCAAAATTTCAAAAAAGGCACCTTGGCATGAGCAAATGGGTCAGGCGTAACATCAAATGGCGGGGATGTGGTTTGCTGCTGGTGATAGGGCTGCTGCCAGGGCATTTCTTGATGGCAGCACCAAAAGCCATGGATGAAACCCAGTACGCGCTGGTGGATGTGGGGGTGCTGGCCATTCGCGGGTATCGCGACAGCATCAACCGCTGGCAACCCACCATGCAGTGGCTGGAGCAGCAAATTCCCGGTACCTATTTCCGGTTGCATCCGCTAACGATTGACGAGCTGTCGGCGGCAGTGGCAGCGCAGGATCTGGATTTTGTGATCACCAACCCGGGACAATCGGTATTGCTGGCGCGGCAGTATTCCCTGAGCTGGCTGGCCACGTTAAAAAGCCGGCTCAATCACGGGCAACCCATGCAGGTGGGCTCGGCGCTGGTGGTGCGCCATGATTCTCCCATTAATGGGTTTGCCGATTTACGGGACAAACGGCTGGCGATTGTCTCGCCCCATGCCTTTGGCGGCTATCTCACCCTGGTCTATGCCGCCTGGCAGCAACAGCTGGACTTGCCACAGGAGGTAGCGGCGTTGCTGCCCACCGGTTTTCCGCTGGATAACCTGCTGTATGCCTTGCGAGATGACAAGGCGGATGCCGCAGTGGTGCCGGTGTGCCAGTTGGAGCAGATGGCCGCCGAAGGGCTGATTGACGGGGCGGATTACCGGGTCGTGGAAGACAAAACCCCTGCGGGATTTGGCTGCAAGGTTTCTACCGCGCTGTATCCCAACTGGTCACTGGCCAAAACCAGCCGCGCCGGGCAACTGCTGGCCAAACAGTTGACACTGGCATTACTGGCATTGCCGGAGCAAAGTGAGGCGGCCAAAGCGGCCGATTCCCTCGGTTGGACCACGGCAGTGAGCCAGCTGTCCATCGATAAACTGTATCGGGATCTGGACATGCACCCACTGCAAGCGCCCTGGTGGCAGCGGGCCATGGTTTGGTTAAAGGAACACCGCCAATGGGGTTGGAGCATCCTGTTGCTGCTCATCAGCCTTAACGCCTATCATTTCTGGCTGGAATACCGCTTTAACCGCCGTGGGCATCAGTTGGCCAAGGTGCAGCAAAAACTCAGCGAAAACCTGGTGTTGCTGGAGCATGCCCAGCGCGTGGCGGTGGCAGGTGAATTGGGGGCCAGCCTGGCCCATGAACTGAACCAGCCGCTGGCGGCCATCGGCAATTATTGCCATGGTGCCACGGTGCGATTGCAGCAGGGACAACTGGAAAAACTGCCCCAGGCGTTACAGCAAATAGATGCGGAAGTGGCGCGGGCACGGGCCATAATCCAGCGGCTGCGGGGGTTGCTGAAAAAGCAGCCAGCCGCCAAGCAACAACAGTTGCTGCGGCCGCTGTTGCTGGACACGGTGGCGTTATTGCAGTTTGAACTGGATAAACAGCATATTGCCCTGAATTGGCAAATTCGCGGTGCCGAGCGCCCTCAGTGGCTGGAGCCGGTGGCCATGCAGCAACTGTTGGTGAACCTGTTGAAAAATGCCATCGAAGCGCTGGCGGAAACGGAAAATCCGGATAAAACCATCGACATACTGCTGTATTATGGCGCCACAACGGTGCAACTGCAGGTGCGCGACAATGGCCCCGGCCTGAGCCGTGAGGCCCATGAACTGATGCCAGCGTTTGCCAGCACCAAAACCCAGGGGCTGGGGTTGGGATTGGTTATCTGCCGTGAAATTGCAGAAAGCCACGGCGGCAGATTGCAACTTCGCAACCATGAAGAGGGCGGCTGCTGTGTACTGGTAACCCTTTCGTTAAAGGAATTGACAGATGACTGATACCACACAATTTGTCTATCTGGTGGATGATGATGCCTCGGTGCTGCGCTCACTGAGCTTCATGTTGGAAAGCTATGATTTTCAAGTTAAAGAGTTTTCCAGTGCGGAAGCCTTCATGGCGGCGGATGTCTGGCAGCAGCCTGGATGCGTGATTCTGGACATGCGCATGCCCGGGCTCAGTGGCCAGCAGCTGCATCAGGCGCTCAAACGGCAACACAGTCCGCTGGCTGTCATCTTTCTTACCGGGCATGGCGATGTGCCGTTGGCGGTGGATGCCCTGAAACAGGGCGCGGTGGATTTTTTCCAGAAACCTGCTGACGGCGCCCAGCTGGCCGCTGCGGTGGCTAAAGCCCTGCAACGCTCACAGCATAACGCCCTGAGACAACAGCAGTTGCAAACTTACAGGCAGCTCACCCTGCGGGAGCGGGAAATTCTGGCATTAATCGCCAAAGGTTATAAAAACCAACAAATTGCAGAAGAGTTATGCATTGCCGTGCGTACCGTGGAAACCCACCGAGCCAACTTGATGCGGCGCATGCAGGCCGAGTCGCTGGCCGAACTGATGCTGACCTTTGCGGCCATTAGCGACACCCTGTCTCAGGCCGAAGGCTGATTATCCAAAAACAGGGGCTCCCGCTTGGGCTGGGGCAGCTTTACCGCTACCAACGGAATATGCAGTTGCTCGGCAATCAGCTGCTTTAAGGCGGCTTCATCCGGCTTGCCATCGTGACTCAGATGGTCAGCCAGATGCTGATACCACAACTTGGCCACCTGTAACTGTTGGGGGGAATAGGGCACCTGTACTGCCTCCGCTTTCCAGTAGATGCCGTCAAATCGCTGGCCGTCATCTCCCATGGCATCGCTGTAATAAGTCACGTCAGCCAATTGGTAGCCCTTGCCGGCCAGAAAACGGTTAGGCTCCAGCAGCACATGCACCACCATGGCATTACGATTGATGGCCATGGTGCGCGCCACCTTGATGGCCGTACCCAGATACTGTTCATAACGGTTGGCGTAGCTGGACGTTATCACCACCTTCAGTTGTTCCCGGCCGCTGTCAGTTACAAGGCGGGAGCTTAACACCTCATAGGACATGGCCCGCCGTGCCAGCGCGGCAACCGCAACGGGCCAACTGCGGTTGATTGCCGTGGCTGCCGGGCGCTGTTCTACCGACGGGGCCGGCTGCGGCGTGCTGGTTTTAGGCGGCGCAGGACGAAAGTTGTCTTTGCTGGGCGAGGATGTGAAATACAGCACCAACACCACTGCCAAGGTGATGAGCATGATAATGCCAACCTGTATTGCCCGTTTATCCTGCATGGCGCATCCTTTGTGATGGGGCGGCGTTTGTTCACCTGCCGCCTTGTGGCTGTTGCTGTTCAGTGTAACCCGTTTGTTGTGCGTTGTATGGCTTATTACTGTAAAACCCTATGTAAAACATAATGCTTTATCTTGGCCACACGGTTTTGTACTGTGCGGTGGGGTGGGGCAGCACGCGAACTTGGGCACATTGAATCAAGGTAAACGGTCACCCAATATATTGTGAATGCGATTATGCGGATGGATAAAAACAGGGGTAAGACAGTGCTTGATAAATAAACAACCCAATCTGAAAGTGATGATTTTTGGGTTGCAGCGATTGTTTAAAAAAACGTCACACATTATTCATCCTGCATTAAGCAATAATTAAAAAGCATCTTTTATGGGCAAGTAGTGGCAGATGATCACCTGTGCTATTTTTTGGCGGATTATTTGGGGTGGCGGTCTTTTGCAATCAATTGTCATGAAGGATTGGGGTGATAGGAAATTGCCGCGACAATGCTGTCAAGACAGTAACAAGTTATCGGGGCATTGGTCATGACAACATGCCCTGTCACATGGCGTTCTGGTATTGGGCATGAAGGGATTGGACATACACCGGTAATGTCGTGTGGGTGTTTGTATGCTGAAAACCACACGAAAATTAAAGGCCATCAGTGGTAAATATATTATAAATTGTTAATTAATATCATATTTTTTGCCCTAAACTTGGCCATGTTATTGGATTTGCAGCCCTTTGCATCTTCCCTTCCCAAAGGGCAGGGGGAAAGTTCAGCAAATATCTTGGTATGTACATAAAGTTTATTGTTCACTTTTTTAATGAGGCGTTGTTTTTTTAATTTCCCCAGCATTAAATCCAATTTAATTACACTGATATGTAAAATGTTAGCGATTTCTTCTCTGGTGAGTCTTATATTAATGCTTAGCCATTCATCGCTAAAGTCACACTTTAATGCAGCTAACATATCGAATAAAAATTTTATTAATTTATCTTCTGGGGAAGATGTAAGTAAAAAAATGGCAAGTGCAGTCTGTCTTTCTGTAAAATAATTTGAATCAAACATAAACCTTGTAAAAAGATCAATATTGTTATGAATTAATTCTTTGATTAAGTTTTTATTGATAAGTATGACTTCACTGTCTCTGGCGACTTTAATTGCTTTGCAGCAAGTACAATTGTTATCCAGTAACAGATGATAATCCGTTAATCGATTTGGAATGACAATATTGACAAATTTGGGACGGGTATAGTCATTGGTACGTTTTACATAAAATAACAAGCCATCATTTAAGTATATGAAATTATTAAGTAATATCTGCTTTGAAATTGAATCTCCCTTTTTTAGGTTTTTGCATTCTCCATGTAGGCGCAGAAACTCCACGATTTCCTGATGGACTTCTTCTGGGAAAAATATCGAGGATTTGCTTTTCATTTCAGGGCTTAATGAGATTGCTGAGATCATCGGTTACACCTTCTTTTTTTATTTAAGGTAATTTCCCTTTTTTGACTTTGTTTAATATTACAAATTTGCATGATTTTAAACAAATGCCTGCATCGGCATAATTTTAAAATTAGACGCATATCACATATAAAAATGTAATGGGAATTCAGTCACGAATTAAGTTTCGATGTCATCTTATTATGTCATATGCCATTTATTATATTTCGATTGATGATGCATACGTCTGGTTTTATTAAGTTGGTCACATAATTATTGATGGTTTTACATATTGGTATGAAGGTTTTTGTTGCCTGCCTTTGTTTTAATAATCATCGATGTGGACTTGATCATTTTTATATTATTTCCAGCTGCAATGCATGAAATGATTGAGTTTTATCAGGGTGAAAAGTAATCAGCTGTTTTGACAAGGTTTTTGCTTGTTGCCATTGATGTTGCCGTTTCAATAATAGCAGCTAAAGACGATTTCTTGTTGCTCCGTTTTACCGGAAAAAATGAGAAACAGAGGTATTTACCATGCGATGTATCTTACAACTTGTCGTAATCGGTATCGGGTTGGGTATTTTGCCAATTCTGCATGCCACGCCGTGGGATAAGCTCGATAGCGAGTCGCTAGAGGCAACTCTGGCCCAAAAATTTGAGGAGGGACAATACTCGGCTAAAGGTGCTGATTCTTGCCTGATGTGTCACCGCCAGAATGCCAAGGTCATGGCTATTTTTGATGGGGTTCACGGACAGGCCACCACCGCCCGTTCGCCCATGGCGGGGTTGCAGTGCGAAGCTTGCCATGGCCCACAAGGGAAGCACAACAAGGGAGGCAAGGAGCCGATGATAGGTTTTGGTCGCCAAAGTAAACTGCCGGCGGCTGCGCAAAACAGCGTTTGCCAAGGATGCCACAAGGATGCGCAGCAGATGAACTGGCACAACAGTGTGCATAACCTTGAAGAAGTGGCTTGTGTCGATTGTCACCAAATCCATACCGCTAACGATCCCATGCTGAATAAGCTGACGGTTAACGATGCCTGCAGCAGTTGTCACCGCCGGGAAAAAGCGGACATGAACAAGCGTTCATCACACCCTCTCAAGTGGCAACAGATGACCTGTATTGACTGCCATGCCCCTCATGGTTCCCCAAATGAAGCAACGCTGAAAGAGGCGTCAGTCAATGACACTTGTTATGGCTGCCATGCAGAGAAACGCGGGCCTTTTTTATGGGAGCACGCGCCAGTGACAGAAAGCTGCATCACTTGCCACAACCCTCACGGAAGCATGAACGAGGATTTGTTGCAACTGCGCGCACCGCAACTGTGCCAGCAGTGCCATGCCAATGATGGTCATGCCAGCCGGGTGGTGGCCGAAGGGGGCGTGGATGCGTTTGGTGGCGCCGAGAGTTGCTTGAATTGCCACAGCCAAATCCATGGTTCCAATCATCCATCAGGCAGCTTGCTGCAACGCTAATGGAGATCACGATGATGTCATTCAAGATGAATTTAATCACTCTGGCACTGTTGACGGTCTCGGGCGCCGCGGTGTCGGCAGATTTTTCGGTGGGGAAGGCCAATACTTCGTCCGTCAATCTGCAGCAATATCAATGCAATCGCTGTTTGGGCAATGCCAAGGGGTACCAGGGGCAGGTCAGTGTGGCGGCGGGCTATCAGGATGCCAGTGATATCCATGCAGCCAACAGTTTCGGGCAGGCAGGCAATGGTGCCATCGGTATGATTGATGCGCAGCTGCAATACCGGGATGCCGGTTATCGGGGATATTTGCAAGCACATCAACTCGGCACGGATAACGCTTTTTTGCGGGTGGCTGCCAAGGAAAGTGGTTTGTACCAGTTGGCGCTGGAGTATCAAAACGCTACCCGCTACCGGGCTGGCGATGTGGCAAGCGCACTTTGGCATAACCAAGGCACACTTATGCCCGCTACAAGTGTGAACCGTTTTGATTTGTCCCAGGAGCGGGAAAAGCTGGCATTGAGCATGGATTTTACCCGTTATGATTACCGGGCCTTTGCCCGCTATACCCAAGAGGACAAAACCGGTCACCGGGCGGGTAGCATTGTGACCCCAAGTCCGATAAATATCGGCTTGCCTGTGGATGCAACCACCCAGTATTGGAATGCCGGGGTGGATGTGAATGGCCGCCGCTGGAACAGCACTTTGCAGTATGTTGGCAGCCGTTATGACAACCACATTCAGCATCTTAGCTTGCCCTATCTGGAAAACGTGTATGCCGCCGCGCCGGATAATCAGGCACATCAGTTGTCATGGTCTGGCCTGTATCGACTGGATAACACCATCCTTAATGGCAGTGTCATGGCGGGGCGGATGATCCAGGATGATGCGCTCATCCAGATGACCGGTAACCCGTTGCAAAACTGGGATGGTCAGGTTGATACCCTGGATGGCCGTTTGGCAATGAATACCATGCTGACCCCCCGATTGCGGCTGAGAGCTCGCTGGGAGTACAGCGACCGAGACAACAAAAGCTCGGTGGCGGAATTTGCCCAGTATAACTTCAATAGCCTGACGGGTGCCTTTCGGCAAAATGTGCCACGGGATTATCGGCGCAACCGTTACAACATTGATGCCCGTTACCGCATTGCCAGTGGTTACCGCCTGCTGGCCGGTTACCAACGCAATGCCGTTCAACGCAGTTTCAGTGACCGGGAAGACACCCACGACGACAATCTGTGGTTGGCATTAAATGCACGGATTTTCGATACATTGTCGTTCCGTATCAAGGCCGAACATGCCAACCGTGGAGGCTCCAGGTACGAAGCCAATGCCCTGACTTCATCACAACAAAACGCGTTATTGCGCAAATATTACCTTGCTGACCGGACCCGCAATGGCGTGGCGCTGAGCATCATGCACACACCGTTCAATTGGCTCAGCGTTGATGTAAATACCCGTTATGCCAATGATGAATACAGTAAGACGCAAATCGGCTTAACCGACGTCAAGGATTATGGCTATGACCTGAACGTGGGGTTGCAACTTACGGATCGTGTCCATGCTTACGGTTTTGCCGGGCAACAATGGATCATGTCAAATCAGGCCGGCAGCCAGGCAGTTGCATCAGCGGATTGGTTTGCGGACACGGAAGACAGATTCATCAACCTTGGAAGCGGCTTGAGCTATGGCGGATTGCTGCAAAACAAACTGACGCTGGGGCTGGATTACCTGTTCAGCAACGCCAGTAGCGATACCTACCTCAGTGGCATCAGCTCCGCTTCCTATGGCGATTATTACAGCTATAACCACAGTGCCAGCCTGTATGGGGACTATGCCCTGAACGCGCAGATGTCATTAAAACTGAGCTATCGCTATGAGCGTTATTACGACACGGATGACGCCATAACCGATGTTGGCCGTATCCCTGGCGTCGTGAGCTTGGGGGACATCAACCATAACTATAACGCACACCAAGTGATGTTGTCGTTTAGCTACCAATTGCGCTAGACGCAATCAGTAAACTACGAGGATAGAGGTATGGAACGTAGAAACTTTCTAAAAATGAGTGCAGCCATCGGCGCCGCGGCAACAGTCAGTGGATGTAACAACAGTGCCAAGGAAATCGATGTGATCCCCCCGGTTACCCCGGATACCAGCGGCGAAACCATTAACTGGTCTGCTTGCCTGGTGAACTGTGGCTCCAATTGCCCCATCAAGGTATTCAGTAAGGATGGGGTGATTACCCGGATTGAAACCGATCATGAAACCACTGATGAATATGGGGTGAATCATCAGGCCAGAGCCTGCCCTAGAGGTCGCGCTTTGCGTCAGCGTACTTATGCCACCGACCGGCTTCGTGCCCCCATGAAACGGGTAGGCAAGCGGGGGGAAGCCAAGTTTGTCCCCATCAGTTGGGAACAGGCTTATAGCGAAATTGCCGCCAAACTGCAGGAAGTTAAACAAAGTTATGGCCCGGAAGCCATTTACATGCACTACGGCACTGGCGCGTATTATGGCTTTGCCTCCAATAAAGCCACCTGGGGACGCTTGCTTAATCTGAACGGCGGCTTTTTGAATCACCACTGGGATTACTCTTGGGCTGGTGTCTATGCCGCTTGCATGGCTACTTACGGTAACCAGTGGGACAGCATCGGCGGCAGTTCTTTGAGTGAAATCGCCAACTCGGATCTGTTTGTGGGATTTGGTTTTAACCCTAATGAAATCCGCATGAGCGGTAGCGGTGAAGGGGTTGATTTTGTCAAGGCGCTGGAGCAGAACACCAAAGGCATCAAGGTGTGGATGGTGGAGCCTCGTTATACCGACTCCATGCGTGGTAATGAGGATGAATGGCTTGCCATTCGCCCCGGTACCGATGCCGCATTAATAGAAGCCGTCATTTACCAGATGATTAGCAGTGGTTGGGTGGATCAACATGCCAAGGCTTTTCTCGACAAATATGTGGTGGGTTACGATCGTCAGTCCCTGGTGAATGCCAAGGCCGCCATTGCGCTGGATGCTGACCCGTTCATTGCCTCCCATGCGCAGTATGTGGACCCGGAACAAAACTATTTTGATTACATTATGGGCGCGGGCGCGTTTGTTGCAGAAGGTGCCAAAACACCTGCATGGGCAGCCGGAGTTTGTGGCGTATCAGAAAGTAAAATCAAACAGTTGGCCAATGCCATTATGGCGGCAGATGCCCCTTATATCTCGGCAGGTGCTGGCATAAGCCGCCATGCCAATGGCGATCAGGCAACCCGCGCCGTATACACCTTGGCAATCATGACCGGAAAAATCGGTCAGTCTGGTGTCAATAGTGGTGCCATGCCCAGCAGTTACAGCTTCAGCGTGGCAGGCATGCCTACGGGCACGAACCCGGTGGATGTGACCATTCCGGTATTTACCTGGTCAGATGCGATTGTGCGTGGCAGTGAATTTACCGGCAGCACTGATGGCGTGCGTTTTACCGCCAGTGGTACCCAGGAGCGGGTGGATAACAATCCGGCCAGACTTAACAGCAATATCAAGGCCATTATCAACTGTTCTGGCAATGCCTTGGTCAACCAGCATTCCGACAGTAACGGCACCGCTGCCATTCTTGAAGATGAAAGCCTGTGCGAACTCATTGTGGTGTGTGATTGCTGGATGACCGCCTCAGCCAGATTTGCCGATTATTTGCTGCCAGACAGCACCTGGCTGGAATCTGTCGACTATGCCAACGACTCCTATGCTTCCGGGCAGATGGCGTATGCCACTTTCATGAGTACGTCCCTCAAGCCTTTGGGTGAGGCGCAGTCCATGTACGATATCTGTACCGGGATTGCCAGAGCCATGGGGAAAGAGGCGGAGTATACCGAAGGTCGCAGCGGTCAGCAGTGGTGTGAATTGCTGTACGAGCAAACCAAGGCGCGCAATCCGGATGTAGATATGCCGGCCACTTATGCCGAAGCCCAGAAAGTCGGGGTGTTTCGCAAATATCTGCCGGCACCCGTGGTGGCGTTTCAGTCATTCATTCAGGATCCGCAGGCCAATCCTCGCCCGACCATTTCCGGCAAGTTTGAAATCTTCTCGGTGTCCTTGGCACGCAAAGCGGCCACGTGGACCCTGCCTGCAGGCGACAAGATTACCCCGTTACCCCAGTACGTAGTGACCTGGGATGGATATCAGGATCAAGCTGCCATTGATGCCGGTTTCCCGTTGCAACTGTGTGGATATCACACCAAAGGGCGCACCCATTCAAGCTATCACAATGTTCCCTGGTTGCGTGAAGCGGTGGAAGATGCGGTGTGGATGAACCCCAAAGATGCGGCAACACGGGATTTGTCCGATGGCGATAGCGTGTATGTCTACAACCAGCGGGGCACCATTGAATTACCCGTGAAATTAACCCCAAGGGTCACGCCTGGCGTCTGCGCCCTGGGACAGGGTGCCTGGTACCAGCCAGACAGCAACGGCAAAGTGGGGCCATCAGGCCACATTGTGGATGTGGGTGGTTGTATCAACACGTTAACCCGCTATCACCCGTCACCCATCACCAAGGGCAATCCACAGCACACCAATCGTGTCCAGGTAGTTAAAGCTTAAGGGGTAACAAAAGATGACACAGGATACTCAATTAGGATTTTATTTTGACAGCAGCAAGTGTACCGGTTGTAAAACGTGCCATGTTGCCTGTAAAGACCGCATGGTGGGATTAACACGCAACAAGGATGATGTTGCCAATAGTGGTGTGGCAGCCTTGCCGGGGATGTTATGGCGCCGGGTGTATGAATATTGCGGCGGAAACTGGACTGAAAATGGCGATGCCAGTTATGAGCAGGATGTGTTTGCCTATTACGCATCCATTGGGTGTAACCACTGCTCGGAACCGGCTTGCGTAAAAGCCTGCCCTACAGGGGCAATGCACAAACGCAGTGAAGACGGCTTGGTGCTGGTGGAGGAATCGCTGTGCATTGGTTGCGAAAGCTGTTCTCGTGCCTGCCCTTATGATGCGCCGCAAATTGATGTGCAGCGCAAAATCATGACCAAGTGCGATGGTTGTCTGGATCGCCTGAAAGACGGTAAAAAACCCATTTGTGTGGAGGGCTGTCCATTACGGGCGCTGGACTTTGACACCATGGATAACCTGCGGGCGAAGTATGGTAATGGCGATGGGCATTTTGCCCCGTTGCCATCCCCTTCAATCACGTCACCCAACCTGATTGTAAAAGCGCCTAAAAAAGCGCAACCCGTTGGTGCCGGCAGCGGCCGGATCCTGAACATCCGCGAAGTGTAAACAGCGAATATGGCGGGCAAGTGAGGGATTGCTGCCCGCCATGGGGTTTTATCTGACAGGTGAACATACGTATGACCCGTGAACAATTGCAAGATCTGCAAGCCATCGGCAATCTATTGCATTCAGTACTGACGTTGTATCCGACAAGCGCATTGCTCCAGTCGTTCAAAACGAACGAACTGACTGCCAATTGGCCGCTGCTGTCTCATTCGGATAATGAAACCATAGGGTTACAGCATTTGGCCACCTATCTTGAACAGTGGCAAGAAGATGAACAGGCACTGGTACAACTCAAACTGGATTACGGCCAGCTTTTCTATGGTCCTGGTACGCCTGTGGCCCCGCCATGGGGTTCGGTTTACCTCAGTCAGGCACAGCTGCTTAACGATGCCAGCACCATGGCGCTGAAGAGCTTTTATACCCGCTATCACCTGCAAGTGGACATGACCAGTAATGAGCCGTTGGATCACATTGGATTGCTGATGGCCGTCCTCGCCTTTTTGCTTGGCAAACTCAGTGATGAACCAACCAATCGCAACCTTAAAAACATCATTTCCATACTGTTGGCAGAACACCTGTTGCCCTGGGCGGACAGATGTCTGGAATTGGCGCAGCAACATGCCCATACAGGGTATTTCAAAGGATTTTCCTTGTTGGGACGGGAGTATCTTTTCTATGTGGCACGCTATTTTGGCGCGTTTCCCAAAAACCTGACGCTTTACCGCTAACAGGAGGGGACATGGCATTTGTGCGCGCCTTAATCCAGCAATGGAACAAAGCCCAACTGGGTCACAGTCTGCATCTCAGTTTGCAAAATTGTGAACAGGTGCGGCTGCTGTTGGGCGGCGCAACCCCTTTAAGTACGGTCACCAACCTGATGGCGGCACTGGTGTATAGTGAAGGGGCTCCAGACTGGCTAACGGCACATAAACAACCGGAAACCCCCTTGGAAAATACCGCCGTACTGCATTGCTTGCTTGTCAGCAGTCGGCTGATTTTTGTAAAGGCCACTCAAGGGGAGGCATTGAGTCAGGCCGAAAGGTTGATGCTTTCCCTGGCTAAAATCTGGGTGCAACAGCACCGGTCAGACATGGGGCAACACGCCGTTGCACAGGTGATAATGCATATCTGTGCCCAGGTGGATGGGTTAATGCTGCAGCAGCGCCAGCAACACAAAAACATGCAGTAAGCTAGCCCCAAAAGCAGCCATGTTCATCGGCATCCACCACGGAGAAAAATCCTTGCAGTGAATTCACCATCAGGTGCGGTGTATAACCGTGCCATTTCAGATCGGCCCGCATCCAGAAAACTTTCCACTGTTTTCGCGTTTTTACATAAGTGGCTTTTGCCACGGGGATTTCCAGTATTTCTGCAGGATCATCCCATCGCGGCCGCACCTCAAACAACTCTATCGATTGCCCGTGGAGGCGAAACCCGATATCCAGCGCCTTGCGAATGTGGGGTGCGGGCCGTTTGCTTTCCACATATTGCATTACCGCCTTTTTGTAACGCGCCTGCTCAATTTCACAAAATGCCATGCATAACCCTCAAAATGTGGTTCTTTTAACTCCGCATTGTAACGTAACGAAAACGCCCGAAATATCTTAATCTTGGATGAAAGCGAAGAAGTGCTTTGATGCGGGGGCTGAATTGCCCTCGACCAAATTTGAAGCAAGTGCTGACGGTAGGTATAATCCCGCCTCCCCGAGCTCGCACCGCCTTGCTTGTGTTTGTGAATTGCTGCACGCGCGCGCTTTGGGGGGACAAAACACGCGTTACACTTAAGACCCACCGTGCTTGGCTATCATGAATTTTGTAGCTAAGATTATGAAAATTACTGAGATTTTAGCCATGCACCCAGCTTCCCGCTTCTCCGTTGCCCCCATGCTCGATTGGACTGACAGGCATTACCGTTATTTTGCACGGTTGCTGTCTTCCCGGGCTTTGCTTTATACGGAAATGGTCACCACCGGTGCCATCTTATTTGGGAAGGGGGATTATCTGGGCTATCACGCGGCGGAGCATCCGCTGGTGCTACAGCTTGGCGGCAGCGATCCGGAGGCATTGGCGCAATGTGCCAAGTTGGCTGAAGCGCGGGGTTATGATGAGATAAACCTCAATGTGGGATGTCCGTCAGACCGGGTGCAAAATGGCCGTTTCGGGGCGTGTCTGATGGCAGAGCCTGCGCTGGTGGCAAACTGCGTGGATGCCATGAGGCAGCAGGTGAGCATTCCGGTCACGGTAAAAACCCGTATCGGCATTGATGAGCAGGACTCCTACGGTTTTTTGTGTGATTTTATCGGGCAGGTGAGTGACGCCGGCTGTAGTGATTTTACCATTCATGCCCGCAAGGCCTGGTTGCAAGGGCTTAGCCCCAAAGAGAACCGCGAGATCCCGCCGCTGGATTATCCGCGGGTTTACCAGCTGAAGCAGGATTTCCCCGCGCTTAACATCAGCCTTAATGGCGGCATCAAAACCTTTGCGCAGATTGAGCAGCACTTGCAACATGTGGATGGGGTGATGGTGGGGCGCGAGGCCTATCAGAATCCTTACCTTTTGGCGGAAGTGGACAACCGTGTATTTGGCATGAACCAACCGCTGATGAGCCGGGATGAGGTAGTGGATGCCATGGTGCCGTATGTGGAGCAGCATCTGCAATCTGGTGGCCGGCTCAATCACATTACCCGCCATTTGACCGGTTTGTACCAAGGGGTGGCCGGTGGCCGCAGTTGGCGACGGTATCTTAGTGAAAATGCCCATAAGCCGGATGCGGGCATTGAGGTGCTGCTGGCCGCCAGAGACAGCATTTATCAACGCTGAATTTGATAATTGGCGAAAATTGCTACAGAACTGGCGATTTTCGCCACTCCCTTCACCATCTTTCCTGTCCCACACTTTTTTTCTGCAGTAGTTTTTTATTTAGTCATTCTTAATCAATTGGTTATTGCTTTTTATTCAAGTTGGCACACTGCTTGAATTACCTTGTGGGAACGCTGAACAATTCAGCTTAACCGGAAAAGGATGACAACCATGAAAAGCGTAACTTCTTTCTTAGCGGCAACCGTGATGTTGGCAGGCTCTGTGGTAAGCGGTAATGCCATGGCGGATGACACTTTGCCTAACCGCAGCGCGGTGCTCCATGCCGTGAGCTCCACCATTACCATTCAAGCCCAGGAACTGTTGTTAAAGGCCCAGGCTGACATTATGGCCTCCCTGCAACAGGAACTTGGCAACACGATTGCGGCAATCACAGAGGATGCGTCTCTCGGGCAAGAATCCCTTAGCCCAGCTGCAGCCACAGAGCTGGCTGCCGTCACCATTTCCCGTGAACAATAAGGGTCAAAAGCCATTAAGGAGGTGTGAATGAAGTGGGAATCAGGTGAATATCGCGCCCGGCATACAGATAAGCCCCATAAGTTATTAAGTGGTTTGTGTGCGCAGTTGGCCGGTGATTTTGGCTGGTCTGTTTTCTGGTTACGGGTAGTGTGGGTTGTCGGCACATTACTGGTACCGGTATGGGGCATTTTACTCTATGTGGTTGGGGGATTGCTGCTCCCCAAGGTTGGGAGATAAGTGATGATGAAATACCGGCGTTACCGGCGGCGACCACAGCTGTTGGTATGGACTTTTGTGGGATTGCTAATCCTGATGGCGATGACGTTTGGTGACAGTGGTGCCTCGGTGTTGTTCAATCCCGCCGCTTTCTTGTGGCTTGACGATGGCTTATGGCAGGTGTTGTTGGCAGGTTTCACCCTGATGTTATTGGCGGTGTGGATGATGGTGGCCTTTAGCGTGATGGCCTTGGTGGTCGTGCTGTGTGGCGGAGCGGCCATGGCAATGCTGTTGTCTGGCTTTTCTTTGCTGTGGCCGTTGCTGTTGCTCATGTTGGCCGCTTGGGGCATTGGTAAAACCCTGCAAGCGGATAACCAGCGCTGAGTTGGTCGTTTTTACCGAGAATGACCACCTCTGCGCTGGTTCGCAACACGGCTTAACGTTGCAGGAATTTTAGGAACATCTCTTTGGCCTTGGGGCTTTGCAGCTGTTTGGCAAAACAGTCCAGCTCCCGTTGCATCTGCTGCTGCAAATCGGCTTTCCCCATACGCATCAGCGCTTTGGTTTGCTGCACTGCCTGTGGGGGCTTGGCGGCAATAATGCTGGCCTGCTGCAGGGCAAAATCGGTCAGTTCAGGGCCGGGCAGCACCTGATTGACCAGACCGTACTCACACGCTTGCCTGGCATCAAAACTGTTGCCAAGCAGGAGTAATTCCGCGGCTTTCTGATAACCGGTCAACCGGGGCAACAGCATGGTGGCACCGGCTTCGGGTATCAACGACAAGTCCACAAATGGCATTTTGAAACGGGCGCTGTCATCGGCATACACCAAATCGCAATGCAGCAGCAGCGTGGTGCCAATGCCCACGGCGCTGCCACTGACCGCAGCCAGTAAGGGTTTTTTCAGTTCGGTGAGGCAATATAAAAAGCGCACCGCAGGGTGCTCTGGCCCCAAATCGGGATGTTGCAGAAACTCTGCCACATCATTGCCGGAGGTAAAACAATCCTGGTTACCACACAACAGGAAAGCGCCGATGCCGTTGTCGCTGTCCCCCTGGATCAGGTATTCTGTGAGCTGCTGGTACATATTAAGGTCGATGGCGTTGCGTTTTTCCGGGCGGTTAAAGGTGAGTACCCGTACTCCTTGCGTATCGAGAACCTGAATTGTGGTCATAATATCTGCCCTGATAGTGATGTGGTTTGATAAGCAGTGTAAGGTAATGCGTGCAGGATTCAAACAGTTGTTTGAGTTGTGGGCGCAATTGTCTGATTGGCGCTGCGTGCCAGTAAATGCTGGATCCCGCAATACCCGCATATTAACGAAAGGAGAAGCACAGGATGCAAGCAAAGTGGAAATATGGCGTTATCGCTGCCGGAGTAGTAGCGGTGCTGTTATATGTGGTGAGCGTATGGTGGAGTGTGGAGCCTGATGTGCTCGAACCCCAGGTGTTAAACGATCATAACAGCCAGCCCATTGTGGGTTATGCCACAACAACGGCACTTATCGGCACCATAGACACCCTGTTGGACAAACCCGGCGGCTGGCTGTCAAACGACATCATGCCGCCATCGGTGATGATGGATAACATGCCGGCATTTGAATTTGGCGCTCTGGAGCAGGTGCGGGATCTGGCATTGGTGATGCGTAAAGAGTTTAGCCGCTCCCAGTCCCAGTCTTCGGCAGATAAAGATTTGCTGGAAGCCCATTCCAAACTGAATATCGATCATACCAGCTGGCTGGTGCCCAGCGCTGAAAGCGAATACCGGGATGCGATAAAACTGCTGAAACTCTACCGGGCCCGCATGGCCGATCCGCAAAATAACGATGCCCAGTTTTTTGCCCGGGCCGACAACCTCAACGAATGGCTTAAAGAGGTGCAAAAGCGTTTGGGCAATTTGTCCCAGCAATTGTCTGCCAGCGTGGGGCAAGATCGCCTGAATACCGACTTGGCTGGCGACAGCGCTGCCCGCCAGTCCACGCCATCCCAAGCCAGTATGCAGGTCAAAACCGGCTGGTGGAAAATTGATGACGTCTTTTTCGAGGCTCGCGGTTCAACCTGGGCATTGCTGAATTTCATGAAAGCGGTGGAAGTCGATTTTGCCGACGTACTGAAAAAGAAAAATGCCGAGGTCAGCCTGCGGCAGATTATTCGTGAACTGGAATCTACCCAGCAAACCGTTTGGAGTCCGATTATTCTTAATGGCTCCGGGTTTGGCTTTGTGGCTAACCACTCGTTAGTGATGGCCAATTACGTATCCCGCGCCAATGCCGCGGTGATTGATTTAACCAACTTACTTTCACAGGGCTAAGTGATGAAAAAAACATTGATGGCAGTAGCTGTGGCGGCCTCCATGGTAACCGTATCGGCACAGGCAGCTACCGTGCTGGGCTTCAAGGTGGGCGGCGAATACTGGAATGCTGATGCCAGTGGCACCTTTGCCACTAACGGCCAGCCCCAGCAGCAGTTTGATTACGACTCATCTTCCCGCTACAGCTTTTGGGTGGCACTTGAGCATCCGCTGCCCTTGGTGCCCAATCTGAAAATTCGTGAAAATCACCTGGAGGAAGATGCGGCACTGACTAATGGCAACCTGGTGTTTGCCGGCGTGAATTACAGCGGTGATGTGTCAGCTAACATGGATTTGGGCAATACGGATTTTATCGGCTATTACGAGCTGCTCGATAACGATATCCTGTCGCTGGATGTAGGGGCCGGTTATAAACGCTTTTCCGGTAATTTCCGCGTTTACCAGGGCAGCAAATCGGCTACCCAGGAGCTGAGCAAAGGGGTGTTTACCGGTTACGCCAACGCTGAAGTCGGGCTGCCGGGCACCGGGCTGTTTGCCTATGCCGATGTGCTGACGGGCATCAACGAGTCCGGCATTTATGATTACCAAGCCGGGCTTGGCTGGCAGTTTGACGGCATAGCGCTGGATACCCGGGTGTATGCGGGTTATCGCGCCTTTAACTTTGATGTGGACAAGTTTGACGGCATTACCGCCGACATGAAGTTTGACGGTTTCCTTGCCGGGGTGGAAGTGGTGTTTTAAGCCCTGGTATCACGTTGTTGGATAACCATAAAAAAACCGCCAATTGGCGGTTTTTTTATGGGGCGTAGGGCTTATTGGTGAGACTGGGCATCAGCGGTAAGACCGTTGTTGATGCTGATGATGTCATCTTCACTCAGTGTTCCGGCGGCTTGCTTGAGCGCCATGACGGAATTGATATAACTGTAGCGGGCATTGGCCAGTTGGCGTTTGGCATTGTACAGGGTACGGGTGCTGTTCAGTACATCCACAATGGTACGGGTGCCCACTTCAAAACCTGCCTGTGTGGCTTTCAGCGCGCTTTCAGAGGAGATCACCGATTGCTCGTAAGCCTTGATGGAGCTGATGGCGGCGGCTACGTCATTAAAGTCGCTACGCACGCTCTTGATCACCTGGCGGTGGGTTTGTTCCAGTGCCTGACTGGCTTCCACATACGCGTACTGAGCCTGCTTCACCTGGGAACTGACCCTAAATCCTTCAAACAACGGGATGTTCAGTTTCAGGCCCACACTGCTTTGATCGTAATCCGGGCTGCTGGTGCCATTGGTGTTCTGATCCAGCCCTTTGTTGTAACCCGCATTCAGGCTCAGGGATGGCAGATGTCCGGACTGGCGCAGCGAAATGGTTTCCTGGGCGATATCCTTGGCAATGCGGTTTGTCAGCAACATCAGCGAGCTGTCTTCTGCGATTTTTTGCCATGCTTCGGTTTTGGCGGGCATGGGAACGGATGCAGAAAAGCGGTTGGTGTCCAGTACTTTCAGATCGGCATGATCCAAACCGGTGATTTCCCGCAACGCTTCATAGCTGTTGGTCAGGCTGTTTTGTGCCTGAATGACCGAAGCGGTGGCCAAATCATATTGCGCCTGAGCTTCATGCACATCGGTAATGGCGGTAAGCCCCACGGCAAAGCGCTGTTTGGTTTGCTCCAACTGGCGCTCAATGGCCCGTTGCTCGGCAATCTGATAAGCATAGGTATCGTTTGCCAGCAAGACGTTGAAATAGGCATTGGTCACCCGCACAATCAGGCTTTGCAGCGAGGTGGCATACATGGCGTCGGCTTTGGAGGCGGCTTTCTCGGCCAGATTGAGCCCCACCCACGCGGAGTGATCGTAAATGATCTGGCTCAGCGCTAGTGAGCCGGTAATGCCACTGGTGTCATTTCCCGGGTCCATCCAGGCCTTGTCATAACCCACGGCGGCACTGATGCTGGGCAGCAATGGAGCGCGGTTTTCTTCAATGGCCTCGTAAAACTGATCGCGCTGTGCTTTGGCCTGCAACACCACAGGATCATTGGTGAGTGCCTGCTGGTAAATCTGAAGTAAATCGTCGGCGTGCGCTGAATGTGCTGAAGCAGCAAGCGTTAACACCGCGCATAGCGTGCGGATTTTAAATTTCATTAGCTGTCCTTATAGACAAACACCCTGTACAGGTGGTTTAACTTCGTTAGACTGTTAATGCCTTGAAAAGGCGGTTTGCGCTTCCCGACGCGTCCCGATACAGCAAAACTTTTAAGCAAAATACTAAAAACCATCTGATCTTCAGTCAACTCCGAAGTGTAACAGATTTTATTAATAAATGATGTTGCTGAATTTGAGGGCGCAGGCAAAGGCCGTTACGGCAGTAAATGGAGTCACAATGAACACTGGGAAATTTGGTAAGGCCGATATTGAGATTTTAGGTAAAAGAACACTTTATTCCGGTTTCTTTTCTATGGAAGAATACCGCTTCCGTCATCGGCTGTTTGCCGGCGGTTGGAGCGGCGAGGTGCGCCGTGAGGTATTTGAGCGCGGCCAGGCAGTGGTGGTGTTGCCTTATGATCCGTTAACCGATGAGGTGGTGCTGATTGAGCAATTGCGGTTGCCTGCGGCCATGAGCAGCGATTCGCCCTGGTTGCTGGAGCTGGTGGCGGGCATGATTGAAGATGGGGAAGCGCCGGAGCAGGTTGCCCTGCGGGAGCTGGAGGAAGAGAGTGGCCTGAGCGCCCGTTCATTGCATCCCATCAGCAGTTATTTATCCAGTCCCGGCGGTTGCACGGAACGGTTTTACCTTTACTGGGCGGCGGTGGATGCCAGTTCAGCCCAAGGGCTTCACGGACTGGCGGAAGAACATGAAGACATTCGGGTCGTGGTCTTGCCCCGGCAGCAGGCTTACGAAATGACCACCGATGGCCGTATTGATAATGCTTCAACGGTGATTGGCCTGCAGTGGTTGCAGCTCAATTATCAACAACTGCATGAGGGGGCCGCGGCCAGTACTGGTGACTGATGGATACCATGCAAAAAACAAACGAGAAATACCAACCGGATGTCAGCCGTTTTCTGGCACTTTGCGGCCGCAACTATGCCCATATCAATCGCTGGTTGCCTGATGCGTGCCATCAGGGCGACAAATGGCAGGTAACGGGCAGTTTTGGTTGCCTGCAGCTGCAATTACTGGAAAATACCCCCTATACCCAGGTGGTGTGCATTTCCAGACCGACGGATAAAGCGGCATTGGTACCCGTTCCCAGAGTGACGGTGAGAGTTTATCATGATGCTAAATTAGCAGAAGTGTTAAGCAGTCAACAGATTTCCCGGCTGCAGCCAGTGTACGATTATCCAAACTTGTATATGCATCATCGGAATGAAAAATATCAGGTTAATGCCTTTTTGGAGGAGTTGTTGAAAATCGACTGCCGTGCACGCCTTGTCTGTCAGCTTTAATATTGGGTACTTAACGTGCTGAAAGAGGCTATCACTTACCGTATTCCCAAGGATCAGAGCGTACGTATAGTGCAGATCACCGATCCTCACCTGTTTGCCGATCCGGAAGGACAGCTGTTGGGCGTGAATACCGCCAGCAGTTTTCGGGCGGTGATCAACACGGTACAGGCATTGAGCTATCCGGCAGATTTTTTGCTGGCAACTGGCGATCTCAGCCAGGATTTTTCCGGTGATTCCTACCATAACTTTGTCAGCGCCATTGAGCCGTTGAATCTTCCTTGCCATTACCTGCCGGGCAATCATGACGATCCCCGGATCATGAACCTGCACATGCAGGGCTCTTTGGTGTTCGGTCAGCGGCGGGTACTGGCGGGCAACTGGCAGATCATCTTGCTTGATTCCACCGTCAGGGGAAAACCCGGCGGTCATCTTGGCGATGATGAACTGGCCATTATCCACGATGCCATTGCCGCCGAACCCTCGCGCCACGTATTGCTGGTGATGCACCATAACCCGGTGAAGGTGGACTGCGCCTGGCTTGATCAGCACTGGATGGATAACGGCGAGCAGTTTTTGCAGCAAATGGCCAAACTGCCCCAGGTCAAAGGGATGCTTTGGGGCCATGTACACCAGCAGCTGGATAGCCAATATCCCGGTGAGCAGCATCCGATTGCCTTAATGGCAACACCATCCACCTGCATTCAGTTTAAACCGCTGTCTCCCTATTTTGCCCTGGATGTACTGCAGCCGGGCTACCGATTGCTGGAGTTGCGGCCGGATGGTAGCATGCTGACCAATGTTTACCGGATCCCCGGCAATCGTTTCGCTCCCGATATTCTGGCGAGCGGCTACTAAGGTTCATTTTCTCCCAGCTTGGCTACCGGCGCGAGGCACTATGCTGCTTTATATCCATGGCTTTAACAGTTCTCCCCAGTCCGACAAGGCGTTGGCAACCTTGCATTACATGCAGCGCCACCATCCGGACTTGCCGCTGTTTTTCCCCCAGTTGCCATCGGCGCCGCAACCGGCCATGGCGCTGTTGCAAACCATTGTGGCGCAGGCCATTGAGGCCGGCGAACCCCTGCGTTACATCGGCTCTTCGCTGGGGGGCTATTTTGCCAGTTACCTGGCGCAGCGTTACGGCGGCAAGGCCGTGTTGGTCAATCCTGCCGTTCAGCCTTATGCGTTATTTGAAGATTATCTGGGGGCGCAGCATAACCCCTATACCGGCGAGCATTACCAATTATTGCCGCAACACCAGCAACAGCTGCAACAATATGATACGCCGGTCATTCTCAATCCGGAGCGTTTTTTGGTACTGTTGCAAAGCGCTGATGAAGTGCTCGATTACCGCCAGGCATTGGCGAAATACCACTGTTGTGAGATGCTGCTGGAGGCCGGTGGCAATCACGGCTTTGTGGGCTACGACAAGCAACTGGACACCGTAAGCCGATTTTTGTGCTTGCCTTGACAATCAGAAGGGTGCGGCCCACGATGACCGCAAAAATAAAAAAGTACGCGCTATGACAAATCAATACACCTCCGATGCCATTGAAGTCCTGAACGGGCTGGATCCGGTTAAACGCCGCCCGGGCATGTATACCGATACCACCCGGCCCAACCATTTGGGGCAGGAAGTCATCGACAACAGTGTCGATGAAGCATTGGCGGGATTTGCCAGTAAAATCGACGTGATTTTGCATCCTGACAACTCACTGGAAGTGATAGACGACGGCCGGGGCATGCCGGTGGACATTCACCCGGAAGAGGGCATTCCCGGGGTAGAGCTCATCCTGACCAAATTGCATGCCGGCGGCAAGTTTTCCAACAAGAATTACCAGTTTTCCGGCGGGTTGCACGGGGTGGGGATCTCCGTGGTCAATGCCTTGTCCAACCGGGTTGAAGTGACCGTAAGGCGCGATGCCCAAGTGTATGATATTGCCTTTGAACACGGCGAGCGGGTAGAGGCGCTGCGGGTTACCGGCAGCTGCGGCCGGCGTAACACCGGCACCCGGGTGCAATTTTGGCCCGAAGCCCATTATTTTGATTCCGTCAATTTTTCCATCAGCAAGCTCACCCATCTGCTGCGGGCCAAAGCGGTCTTGTGTCCGGGGCTGCGCATCCGTTTCATCAACAAGCAAAGCGGCGAAGAGCTGGAATGGTTTTATGAAGCGGGGTTGACCGACTACATCAAGGATTCCATCAAGGATGCGCTAACGGTGCCGGACGAACCCTTTGTGGGGAACATCAGCACCAAGATTGAGGCTGCCTCCTGGGCCATCACCTGGCTGCCGGAAGGCGGGGAATGCCTGAATGAAAGCTATGTGAACCTGATCCCCACCCCGCTTGGGGGCACCCATGTGAACGGGTTCCGTCACGGCTTGCTGGAGTCCATGCGTGAATTTTGCGAGTTTCACAACCTGCTTCCCCGTGGAGTGAAACTGAGCCCGGAAGATATCTGGGATAAAGCCTCTTTTGTGCTGTCCGTCAAAATGCAGGACCCGCAGTTTTCCGGGCAGACCAAAGAAAAACTCTCCAGTCGTCAATGTGCGGCGTTTGTCTCGGGGATTGTGCGGGACGCCTTCAGCTTGTGGCTTAACAGCCATACGGATCAGGCGCAATTGCTGGCGGAAATGTGCATCAACAATGCCCAGAAACGCCTTAAATCCGCCAAAAAGATTGCCCGCAAGAAAGTGACCGCAGGCCCCGCGTTGCCGGGCAAACTTACCGACTGCACCAGCCAGGACAACAGCCGTACCGAACTGTTTCTGGTGGAAGGGGATTCCGCTGGCGGCAGTGCCAAGCAGGCGCGGGACAAAGAGTTTCAGGCCATCATGCCGCTGCGGGGCAAGATTTTGAACACCTGGGAAGTGGATGGTTCCCAGGTACTGGGCTCACAGGAAGTGCACGACATTTCCGTGGCCATTGGTTGTGATCCCGACAGCAATGACATTTCTGAACTGCGTTACGGCAAAATCTGCGTACTGGCTGATGCGGACTCCGATGGCCTGCATATCGCCACCCTGTTATGCGCCCTGTTTCTCAAGCATTTCAACATACTGGTGGAAGAGGGGCACATTTACATTGCCATGCCACCGCTTTTCCGTATCGACATAGGAAAAGAGGTGCATTACGCACTGGATGAAGAAGAAAAACAAAGTATTCTCAGCCGTATCGCGGCCGATAACAAAAAGGGTAAGGTGCAGGTAACCCGCTTTAAAGGGCTGGGGGAGATGAATCCGCTCCAGCTGCGGGAAACCACCATGGATCCCAATACCCGTCGATTGGTGCAACTTACCATTGATGATGCGGAACAAACCGTGGCACTGATGGATATGCTGTTATCGAAAAAACGTTCGGGGGATCGTAAATCCTGGCTGGAAACAAAAGGAGATCTGGCCGATTTTTGATTGCACGAATGCCCAAAACCAAGATTAAGGCAAGGTTATGATGAGTATCCGTAACAGAATCGGCAGGAGCGCCGGTGCAGGTTTGTTACTGTTGGGCGCTGCGCTGGAATGCGGGATTGCCAATGCATCACCGTCGATAATGATCACCGTAACCAAAGGGTTTGGTGTGTCGCTCTACGCCACGGAGCTGGGGGATGCCAAACAGATTGCCGTGGGTGATGAAGGCACCTTGTTTGTGGGCTCCCGCAAAAGCGGCATCATCACCGCGCTGGTGGACAGTAATCATGATGGCCGGGTGGACCGGCGCTACATGGTGGCCAAAGATCTGGATTATCCGGAGGCGCTGGCATTCCATGACGGCAACCTGTATGCGGCACTGGAAGACAGAATCGTGGTGTTTAACGACATCGAGCAGCGCCTCAAACGTCCCAGCCGTCCACGGGAAATTTACGACCGGCTTCCCGGAAAAAGCAGTAAAAGCCCCCGGGGCATGAAGTTTGGCCCCGATGGCAGATTGTACATCTCCATTAGCGCGCCTTGTAATGTGTGCGAACCCGTTGCCCCCTTTGGCAGCATCATTGCCATTGACGTGGCAACGGGAGAATCCCAGCAGATAGCCACCGGCATTCGCCAGGTGGTGGGCTTTGACTGGAACCCGGACGACAACAAACTGTGGTTTGCCGACAGCAGCCGGGACTGGATGGGCGATAACCTGCCACCGGATGAAATCAACCGTCTGGGATATTTTGGCGAGCATTTCGGTTTTCCTTACCGCCATGGCAAAGCGGTGAACGAACCCGCCTATGCCAAACCCAAAAATTTGAACATGGCGCCGCCGGTGTTTGAACTGCCGGCCCATGTGGCTCCTCGGGGATTGCTGTTTTACAACGGCAAGCAGTTTCCGGCGGAGTACCATCACCAGCTGCTGGTGGCAGAAAACGGCTCGTGGAACCGCTCCAGCAAGATAGGCTATCAGATTGTCATGCTGAAAATGAACGGCAATCAAGTGCAGAGCCGCACCACCTTGGTGAGCTTTCTTGATGGCGAGTTTCCGGTGGCCCGCCCCTACGCATTGGCCATGGCACCGGATGGCTCGGTGTATATCTCGGACGATTTGAAAGGCAATGTTTATCGCCTGTTTTACAAAGGTAACGAGGACGATGAACAAGATGAATGATAATGACAACCCAAGTACAGGAATGCAGACATGAGTGATCCATTGGCCCTGAGTATGGATGGCGTTGAGCAGATCCCGCTACGCCGTTTTACCGAAGATGCCTATCTCAATTATTCCATGTACGTCATCATGGACAGGGCGTTGCCGCATATTGGCGACGGCCTGAAACCCGTGCAGCGCCGCATCATTTACGCCATGAGCGAGTTGGGCCTGTCTGCCGCCGCCAAGTATAAAAAGTCCGCCCGTACCGTGGGCGACGTGTTGGGTAAATACCATCCCCACGGTGATAGCGCCTGTTACGAAGCCATGGTGTTGATGGCGCAGCCTTTTACCTATCGCTATCCGCTGGTGGACGGGCAGGGGAACTGGGGGGCGCCGGATGATCCCAAATCCTTTGCCGCCATGCGTTATACCGAAGCGCGCCTATCGCGTTTTTCAGAGGTTTTGCTGAGCGAATTGGGACAGGGCACCGTGGACTGGGGCAGCAATTTTGACGGCACCTTGAAAGAGCCGCTGGTACTGCCCGCCCGTTTGCCGCACATTCTGCTTAACGGCATTACCGGCATTGCGGTGGGGATGGCTACGGATATTCCGCCCCATAACGCACGGGAACTGGCCAGCGCCTGCGTGGAGCTGCTGGATAACCCCTCCACCGCACTACCACGGCTGATGGAGCTGGTGCCCGGGCCGGATTACCCGACTGCTGCCGAGATCATCACGCCGCCGGAGGACATTGCCAAGATTTACGAAACCGGCCGCGGCACCATCAAGGCTCGGGCTGTGTATGGCGTGGAAGACGGTGAGATTGTGGTTACGGCCATTCCCCATCAAGCCAGCTCCAGCAAAATCCTGGAGCAGGTAGCGGCGCAGATGCAGGCGAAAAAACTGCCCATGGTCACCGACTTGCGTGATGAGTCCGATCATGAAAATCCGGTGCGGCTGGTGATAGTGCCACGTTCGAACCGGGTGGATTGTGCCCAGCTCATGGCCCATCTTTTTGCCACCACCGACTTGGAAAAAAGCTATCGCATCAACCTTAACGTGCTGGGGCTCGATGGCCGCCCGCAGGTGAAGGGATTAAAGCAACTGCTGAGCGAATGGCTGACCTTCCGTATTGCCACCGTGCGTCGCCGTCTGGAATTCAGACTGGATAAGGTATTGTCCAGGCTGCATATTCTGGAAGCCTTGATGATCGCCTTCCTCAATATTGATGAAGTGATTGAGATTATCCGCTTTCACGAAGAACCCAAAGCGGAACTGATGCGCCGTTTCAGCCTCAGTGACAAACAGGCGGAAGCCATTCTGGAGCTGAAACTGCGGCATCTGGCAAAACTGGAAGAGATTAAAATCCGCGCAGAACAGGATGAACTGGAAAAAGAACGGGAAAAACTGCAGCAGTTGCTGAGCTCCGAACGTCGCCTGAAAACCCTGATCAAAAAAGAGCTGCAGGCGGATGCCGCCACTTACGGCGACAATCGCCGTTCACCGCTGGTGGTGCGCACCGAATCCAAGGCGTTGTCCGAGCAGGATCTGGTGCCAAGTGAAGCCGTTACCGTGGTGCTGTCGGAGAAAGGCTGGGTGCGTTGTGCCAAAGGGCACGATATTGATGCTGCCGGACTTTCCTATAAGGCTGGGGATCGTTTCCTGTGCGCTGCCCCCGGGCGCAGCAATCAGCCGTCGGTCTTCATTGACAGTGCCGGCCGGGCATTTTCCACCGACACCCATACCCTGCCATCCGCCCGTAGCCAAGGGGAACCCATCACCACCCGCTTTAACCTGGTGCCAGGTGAAACCATGGAGCACGTGCTGCTGGGGGATGATGAACACAAATACCTGTTGGCCAGTGATGCCGGTTATGGTTTTATCTGTGAATTCAAGGATATGGTGTCCCGCAACAAGGCCGGTAAAGCCCTGCTGACATTACCGGCCAATGCCAAGGTGTTGACGCCAAGGCCATTGGCGCCAGGGGTGGCATATTCCATTCTGGCCATTACCAACGAAGGGCGGATGTTGCTGTTTTCGGTGGATGCACTGCCCCAACTGGCCAAAGGCAAGGGCAACAAGATTATTGGCATTCCCGGTGAGCGCGCCAAATTGCGAGAAGAGCTGCTCACCCACCTGCAGCTTATTCCCAATGGTGCCAGCGTTACATTGTGGGCAGGCAAACGCAAGCTCACCTTGAAAAGCAGTGATTTGGAATACTACCGCGGTGAACGCGGACGCCGGGGTTCCAAACTGCCCCGCGGGTTGCAGCGGGTAGACAGTATTGATGTGGAAGCTGACGGTGTAACTCCTGAAGCATAACCATTATTGCCGGTGTTGATGCACTGCCGGGGCGGCGGGTGAAGCAGATGACTGCAGCCCCGCCGCTTTTTCATTATGGGCGGTCAACCGTGGCGGATTGTGGCTGGCGATCACAGGCTATTTGATGCTCATCATTTTGATGCTCATCATTGCAGCCATGATGTATGTAGGGGTAATGGAAATACAGATGAAACGCCAAAAGTTTGAAAGCAAATATACCGTTGATTATAGCCAGGAAGAACGTGCAGAGGTGTTATTTGGCATACCGCTAATAGAATTATTCGGGCTTGAATTTTATTGGGATAAAGCAGAATACGATGAAATGATGCAAATTTGCCGCATTGAGGTCTACCCAGAGAGTATAGATAAAGAGATAAGGGCGCTGATTAATCGTACCTATACCATCCTCGAACCATCAGCTAGATTTGACGATACTCAATGCCGTATGGGTGAGTTGATGTTGCAATTTGACCTGATGGGTTACATGGTATCGTGGAAGAAAGGCCAACGTGATGAAGTGATAGCGGCCATTAAAAAACGCCATACTGACCCGGAGGCTTTTGAAGACGCAGTTGAGAACGATCATCCAATCCGAGCAAAACCACTCCCACCAGGTGTTTATTACTAACGAGCATTAGAAGGCCGGGCTATGCCCGGCAGTGTTGGTATTGCCAATGCCTGAGATTTGCATTGGGCGTTGGGGGGCGGCCGGCCTGTACCGGAGAGGCAAGCGCCTTGCATTTGCTTGTAAGGCGTTATGCCACTTCGTAGTAATTGGGTTCCAGCTCCAGCTGTTGCTGTATCACTACCATGGCCATGCGGCTGCATTTACCGCACTGATCCCCTACGCCCAGCCGTTGTCGCACCTGTTTGAGACTCGTATCCCCCTGGCTGACAGCCTCACGGATCTGTGTATCGGTAATGGCATGACACAAACAAACGTACATAGATGCGAAACTCCGAAACCCCAACCATTGATTGCTTGTTAGTATAAATAAAAATACTTCTCAATAACAACTATGGGCGGCGTTTTTTTAACCCGGATCACAACCGTTGTGCCATGAAGTTGGCAATTTTTGCTAGCGACCTGTTCCTCCCCGCGGCCAGCCAGGCTGCATATCGCCTTTGGTGCCTGTATAAGATGCTTAAGACACGTCTGGCAGTGTTAATAGCCCCGCTGAAAACTCACCTGATACAGCAATGGCTGCTGTTGCTGCCAGCGCCGGAAATTATCCACAAAAATCTCGACCACCTGATGGGGAAAGCTGGGGGCGGCAACATGAGGGGTGATGATGGCGTTTTCTTGCTGCCATAACGGGTGGCTGGCAGGTAAGGGTTCTTGTACAAATACGTCCAATACCGCAGTTAAATCGCCGCGTCGGGACAATAAGGCACTGAGCGCCGTAATATCCACGGCATTGCCTCGCCCTACATTAAACAGCATGGCGCCGTGCTTGAGCCGGGCCAGATGATGTTCATCAAGGATGTTGGCCGTGGCGGGAGATGCCGGCAGGGTGTTGATGACCACATCGGCCATCGCCAGGGCGGCCGGTAATGCATCATTGCTGATGATGTCTGCAAATGCTGCGGGGTGATGGCCGCTGCGGTTCATGCCCACCGTGTGCATGCCAAAGTGACGGGCGGTAGTGGCAATATGGCAGCCAATGGAGCCTGTGCCCAGCAGCAACAGGTTTTTTCCCTGCAGACTCTGGTATTCCCCCGGTTGCCATAAGCCTTGCCGTTGCTGTTGCCGGTACAGCTGCTGCTGGCGGCAATGGGCCAACAGGTAGCCAAAGACATACTCGCTCATCAAGGGGCCAAAAATCCCCTTGATATTGGTCAGCCGGTAATCGGTGCGGCTTTTGGGCGTTAGCAGTTTTTCCACACCGGCAAAGGTGGATTGCAGCCATTTCAGCTCTTTGGCATGGGGGAGCAAGGGGGCGGCCAGAGCCGGTTCGGCCAGCCAGATATCCGCTTGGGCTATGCTGGCCGGGGCGTCGTCCAGCAACTGCAAATCGGGTAGCGCTTGTTGTAATAACGCTTGGTAACGGGGGTTTTCCCGGGTGAGCAGTAGCAACTTGTGAACCATGTCCAGCTCCTATATGCTGGCGGCACCAGTCATCACCGCCGCCAATATCATGCATTATCTTGTTGAATACCTGACCAAACTGGGCACCATGCTGTATCCATGGCTGGGTGAAATTGCCTCTGCCATGGTGGCGTGTCTGGTATTTACCTTCGGTGTGGATGTTAACCGTTGGCTGCGGCGCCGCTTGGGGGCCCGCGGTTTTATCATGCGCACCCTGATTTTCATTCTGCTCAATGCCTTTGGCTATGGCTTGCTGATTGTGCTGGCCAGCCCGTGGTTGGCAAGGCAGATGGCCCACATGCCGGCATTATGGCTGTTGCTGCTGGTTGTTGCCACGTTCATGGTGGTGGGTGTCTGGGCCCAGCGCAATCAGCAAAGCTGACGTCACTCAAACCAGCGGCGGTAGTCCCGGGTTGACGGCTCTGCCAGCACTTGGCGGGCTTTGTCCGGGAAATTACTGAAAATGCCATCCACGCCCAATTGCTGTAACGCGCGGATGTCGTCAATGTCATCCACGGTGTAAACGTTTACCTTCATCCCGCGCTGATGGGCATCCGCCACCAGTTGCTTACTGATGAAATTGATGTCCAGATGCAAGGCGCAAGCCTTGAGGGCACTGGCACAATAGGCCAAATCTTCCGGAATGCTGGCCAGTAACGGCGCCACGCATGCATCGGGAAACCGCTGTTTGACCTGCCGCAAATAGGGATGATTGAAGGATGATATCAGCAGCTGTTGTGGTTGATAGCCAAGTTCATGCAAGTAGCTGGGGTATTGGTTTAAAAACGGTGCAACGCAGCCAATGCCCTTTAACTCGACATTTACCGTTATCCGCCCGGCAAGGGCCTGCAACACTTGCCTCAGGGTGGGAATGGTTTCCCCGCCCACCCGCAGCGCACTGATTTCCTGCAAGGACTTGTGGTGAATAAGCCCGCTGCCATCACTTTTATGGGCCAGTTGCCTGTCGTGAAAAACCAGCAGCTCCCCTTGCACGTTGTGCACGTCCAGCTCCACGCCATCGGCGCCAAGTTCTTGTGCCAGCAGCATCGACTTCAAGGTGTTTTCCGGCGCGTAACCACTGGCGCCGCGATGGGCAAATACCAACATGTTCAGCCTCTTACCACAACATCAAGTACGGTGTCTTAGATGTCAATGTGCTGCGCTATTTTGGCAAAAGGGGCGCCCATGCGGGTGGTTTCGCCAGGTTCCACATCATCGGCAAATTCATCCAAGGCATCTTTGGCAAACAGCAGTACAACGGTGCTGCCCAATTTAAAGCGTCCCATCTCTTCCCCTTTGCGCAGGGTGATGGCCTCTTTGCCCTGAGTGTCATAATCCCAGACAAACACTTTTTTGCCGGTGGGCGGGGTGACGGTGCCGGCCCAGACGGTTTCAATACTGGCCACAATGGTGGCGCCAACCAGTACCATGGCCATGGGGCCAATGGCGGTTTCGAAAATGGCCACCACCCGCTCATTTCGGGCAAACAGCCCCGGTACGTGACGCGCGGTCAGCGGATTGACGGAAAACAGCTCTCCGGGAATGTAGATCATTTTGGAGAGTACCCCGTCGCAGGGCATATGGATGCGGTGGTAGTCTTTGGGGGCCAGATAAATGGTGGCAAAATCGCCATCGTAGAATCTGTCGGCCACCTCCGCTTTGCCACCCAGTAATGACAGTGCGCTGTAATCGTGGCCTTTGGCCTGAATGATCCGGCCATTTTCAATGTCGCCGCATTGGCTCACGGTGCCGTCAACCGGATGGGCAAGATACAGCGGATCATGGCATAACGGGCGAACCCCCGCTTTCAGGGCCCGGGTAAAGAAGGCATTGAAACTGCGGTAGTCATCCGCCTCAGGCAATTGCGCCTCGGCCATGTTGATGTGGTAGTGCTTGATAAACCAGCGAATGGCTGCCGTGGTTACCGCACCAGCTTCTGCGGCGGCCAGTTTGCCAACGGCGCGGGACAGCAGATGTTTTGGCAACAGGTATTGCAGCGCAATCTTCAGTGTATCCAAGGTACAGTTCCTTCTTGCAAGATTCAAACGTCATCCATGCCGGCACGGAACTGTCGCGCATGGCGCTGTTCATCCAGGCTGGCAATAATGCGGTGGTAGTTATTAAATCGATCTTGGGCAATTTTGCCCTGCTCAACAGCTTCACGCAATCGGCAACCGGGATCATCCAGATGTTTGCAGTCGCGGAATTTACAGCCACCGAGGTACTCACGAAACTCCACAAAGCACCAACTGACCCGTTCAGCGCTTAGGTGCCACAGGGCAAATTCCCGTACCCCGGGGGAGTCAATCAGGCTGCCGCCAGAGGGAAGGTGCAGCAGTTTGGAGGTGGTGGTGGTGTGTTGCCCAAGGCCCGAATTGTCCGACACATCGCCAATAAGCAGTTTGGCACCGGGCAGCACGGCATTGATTAACGAGGATTTGCCCACGCCGGACTGACCGGTGAAAATGCTGACTTTGTCATCCAGCAGGTGCTTGAGCTCCTCTATGCCCGCCAGGGTTTGGCCGCTTGCTTCATATACCTGATAACCAATGGCGCGGTAACGCTCCAGTGCCTTGTCGATGGCCGGGGCTTGCTCTTCGGTTAACAAATCCACTTTATTGAGGATGATGACAGGGGCTATGCCGCAATCTTCTGCAGCCACCAGGTAGCGGTCGATAATCTGGGTGGAAAATGCCGGAACCACGGAAGAAACAATCAGAATCTGATCAATATTGGCCGCGACAATTTTTACCCCGTCATAAAGATCCGGACGGGTCAGGCTGGAGTGACGCTGATGCACCGCTTCAACAATGCCGCTTACCGTGCTGCTGGGGTCTGTTGCCTGGCGCACAATCACCTTATCGCCACAGACCAGACTGCCAATGGTGCGGCGCAGATTGCAGCGGACAAGCTCTCCTGTGGCGGTTTCCACATCGGCATGCTGGCCAAAACGGGAGATGACAATGCCTTCCTGCTCAGGCCCCAGCAGGCTGTCCTGCAGTTCATTTTCAGAGGCGTCGGTACGATTACCCCGTTGCAACCGTTTCTGATGATTGGCTTTCATGCGGCGCAACTGGCCATGGGTCAGTTTCTTTTTGCTCACGGATACCTTGGTTTGTTGGAAAGCTTCGAAAAGCAGTATGATACACGGTCTTGGATAAAAAAGCCTGAATGGCGGGCGGGAGACAGTGCATTATGGCAGCCAATGCTGAAAACTTGATTTGGATAGATTTGGAAATGACAGGGCTGGAGCCTGAGGTTGACCGGGTGATTGAGATTGCCACCCTGGTAACGGACAAGGAGCTGAATGTCATAGGTGAAGGGCCGGTGATTGCCATTCATCAAGACGATGCCGTATTGGCGGCAATGGATGACTGGAACCAGCAGCACCATGGCGCCTCCGGATTGATTGAACGGGTGAAACGCAGCCAGTACAGTGAAGCGGATGCCGTGCGCCAAACCATCGCGTTTTTGGAAACCTTCGTGCCCAAAGGCGCATCCCCCATGTGCGGTAACAGTGTGGGGCAGGATCGGCGCTTTCTGAACAAGTACATGCGCCCCCTGGAAGACTATTTCCATTACCGCAATATTGATGTCAGCACCGTCAAGGAGCTGGTGCGCCGTTGGCAGCCGGACATCATGCAGGATTTTAAAAAGCAAAATACCCACCAGGCACTGCAGGATATTCAGGAATCCATTGCTGAATTGCGCTTTTATCGGCAACGGGTATTTAAAATTTGAGCATTTGACAGATAATTCGCGTGATAGGGGTTGCAGGGGTTGGAAATTTGCCTATAATGCGGCCTCACCTTCCCGCTGGTTCTGAAATCAGTTGGAATGCGGTGCGACATTAGCTCAGTTGGTAGAGCGATACCTTGCCAAGGTATAGGTCACCGGTTCGAACCCGGTATGTCGCTCCAATCCTGATTAAAACGCCGTTAGGCAGAAGATGCGACATTAGCTCAGTTGGTAGAGCGATACCTTGCCAAGGTATAGGTCACCGGTTCGAACCCGGTATGTCGCTCCAATTTCAGGATGTTTCACCTCATGTTGCGACATTAGCTCAGTTGGTAGAGCGATACCTTGCCAAGGTATAGGTCACCGGTTCGAACCCGGTATGTCGCTCCAAATTTCCTTTTCTGTGATACCTGTAACGTCTTCCCTGACCTAATTCATTTGGCTTTAATCGCCATTGTTCACTGTGGTTGTTGTTTGGCGCTCATGATTTGCAATCGCCTGAAATTCCATTTATCACCCAAAGCCCATGATGATTTTTGTGATCTATCGTAAGTTTGTTGCATGATTGCTAATATAGTGGCCGACCAATACCCGTAAATTATGATTCCCGTCATGTATTCGGCTGAGAATTGCTTTCATAATGAACACATACTCGAATCAACCTCAAAATTGCTGCTGAAAATGGAGGGTGCCGGATGCGTATCCAACAATTGCGTGAACTTTTGGAATATATAGCTGAATGTCGTCTTGATATGGCCAAGATGTATCATCGGCTGCATAACCAGGCTGATTCTTCCCGTGCCAAATTGGTGCTGGAATATTTTGAACAACATCAAAAAGATGTGGCGCAACATCTGGAAGACTACCTTGATACCGCGCCGGCAAAAGTGCTGGATGCCTGGTACAAGGATTTTGTGTTCGAAGATTTTAAAAAGCGCTGTCAGGATGTGATGCTTCCGGCCAACATGAATGAAGATGATGTACTGGAGCTGCACCTGGAGCTGGATAACGCCCTGATTGGCCTGCTGGAAAAAACCGCAGCCTCCTCATCTGCCGCAGAAGTGAAAAGTGCGCTGGAGGATTTGGTTCGGGTGGAAAAAATTCATCAACACAGATTGGTGCACAGCACCATTCGCATGGAAGACATTTAGGTACCCTTGCCGTTTGGCTCTTATCTTCAAGTGAAATAGCACCTTTGCGCCCGGCAATTTGCCGGGCTTTTTTATGGTTCATAATACGATCTTCTGATATAGGTCATAAACAGCGGATATCCGGATTGCTAGTCTGAGGGAAATTGCCACAACATCGCGCGGTGCTTCATGCCCCGCCAACGTGAAGTATTGGAGAACACTATGGCACAGGATTTGTCACATTTACCTTCCGGGTTATATACCTCCGCCACCGTGAAACAGGCCGAACAGGCTTGGGTTGATGCCGGTGAAGGGGATTTGTATCAACTGGTGGAGCGGGCAGGCAAAGCCGCATTCGAACTGCTGAAATCCTCTCTGAAACGCCCGCAAAAAGTGCTGGTGGTCGCCGGGCAGGGCAATAATGGCGCCGATGCCCTGGTGTGTATGCGTCATCTGTTACAGGCCGATATCGAATGTGCCTTATTGCTGCATCCCGGCACCCACCCTACGGCGCAATGGCAGCAGGCATGGCAGCAGTTGCAGGATTTCAGCTTTGAGCGGCTTGCTAGCGACGGCTGGATTGAGGCCGATATCATTGTGGATGGCCTGTTGGGTACGGGCATTCGTGGCCAGCTGAGCCCTGAGGTGGCGTTGCTGATTGATAACATCAATCTCAGTGATGCCAAAGTCCTGAGCCTGGATTTACCTTCCGGCATCATGGCTGATACCGGTGCGGCCAGTGGGAGTGCGGTGCAGGCTGACATGACCTTGATTATGGGCGCATTGAAACAGGGATTGCTCACCGGCCGCGCCCGTCATTGTGCCGGCGAGCTGCATTTTGCCGATATCGGGCTTACCCCTTATCTGCCCGCCCCCGAGGTGCAACGGGTGGATGGCCATATGCTTGCCGAGATTTTTAAAGCCCGCCCCCGCGACAGCCATAAGGGATTATCCGGCAGAGTGACCATTATCGGGGGGGATTACGGCATGGCCGGTGCCATACGCCTGGCCGGAGAGGCATGCTTGCGGGCGGGAGCCGGACTGGTGAGCGTGATAAGCCGTCCGGAACATCAACTCACCGTGAATAACGGCCGCCCGGAACTGATGTTCAGGGGATGTGAGCTGGTGGACATGGAGGTGTATCAGCGTCTTGGCTGGGCCGATGTACTGGTGTTGGGTCCCGGCCTTGGGCGCCATGACTGGGGTTATAACCTGTTCAAGGCCGTGGGGTTAACGGAAAAGCGCGCGGTGGTGGATGCAGATGGCTTGAACATTCTGAGCACCGAGCCCAGATGCCACCCCAATTGGGTATTGACGCCCCATCCTGGAGAAGCTGCCACATTGCTGGGCTGTGATAGCCATGCCATCGAGGCTGACCGCTTTGCTGCCGTGCGGCAACTGCAACGCCAATATGGCGGCACCGTGCTGCTAAAAGGCGCCGGTACGCTGATTTGCAATGGCTCGCAGTTGTATGTGGCGCCTGTGGGCAACCCGGGGCTGGCCAGCGGTGGGTGCGGTGATGTGTTATCTGGTATAATCGGCGCACTGATGGCCCAAGGGCTGGAGAACTTTCTGGCAACCGTCGCCGCTGTGGTGGTGCATGGTGAAGCCGCTGATCTTGCAGCCCGTGATGGTGAACGGGGCATGCTGGCAAGCGACTTGATGCCTTGGATCCGTCATCTGGTTAATACACAATAACCCGGCCGTAATCCCCGAATTTGGATCCTGAAAAGAATGACGAGCTTGCACTCTTTGACGTTACACCTGCGTGATGAACAACAAACCGTTGCCTTGGGCCAGCGTTTGGCCCGTTTACTGGCGCCGCCGTTGGTGATTTACCTGACAGGCGAACTGGGCGCCGGCAAAACCACCTTCAGTCGCGGGTTGATCCAGGGGTTGGGACATCAAGGCAATGTGAAAAGCCCCACTTACACGCTGGTGGAGCCTTATGCACTTGATGGGCTGGATGTGTACCATTTTGATCTCTACCGCTTGAGCTCACCGGAAGAACTGGAATACATGGGGATCCGGGATTATTTTAACGAACACAGCCTGTGTATTGTGGAATGGCCTGAGCAAGGCGCGGGATGTTTGCCTGCAGCAGATATACAGTTGCATATCAAGTATGTTAATACTGAGCGGGAAGTTGTCATTAACGCCTGTAGTGAGCCAGCCAGGATGCTATTAGCAAAATTACACAATGATGCCCAGAATTTATAACATCAAGACCCGTAACAGCGTCGCCAGCTACCTTTTTTTCTGCCTGTTGTGGCTGGTGTGCGCGTCCGCTTTTGCCGCCTCAGCCAATACCCTCAACAGTGTGCGGATTTGGGGCGCGCCAGACTCCACCCGTGTGGTATTCGATCTGGCCGGCAAACCTCAGTACGACACCTTCACCCTAGCCAATCCCGAACGTTTGGTGATTGATCTTGGCCACACCAAGGCCAAGCGTGGCGTTATCGAAAAACTCAGCAACAACAGTAAATTGGTCAAAAGGGTGCGTTTCAGCTCATCGCCAGCTAAAGGCACGCTTCGGCTGGTGGTGGACTTGGCCCAGCCCGCCAAGCATAACGTGTTTTCCCTGCCGCCCACCGGCCCTTACGGTAACCGGCTGGTGGTGGATTTCACCCAGGGGGGCACCAGCCGCATTGCCCGTGAAGTCAAATCCCTTGGGGGCAATGACCGGGATGTGATTATTGCCGTGGATGCCGGACACGGCGGGGATGACCCGGGCTCGATTGGCCCCTCCGGTCTTTATGAAAAAAAAGTGGCTCTGCAGATAGCTGACCGGGTTGCCGCCAAATTGAATGGGGTGCCCGGCATAAAAGCCATACGCACCCGCACCGGTGATTATTTTGTGGAGCTTAACCGCCGCTCGGAGCTTGCCCGGGAAGCCAAAGCGGACTTATTGGTGTCCATTCATGCGGATGCTTTCACATCGCGCCACCCCAGGGGGTCCTCGGTATGGGTGCTGTCCAATCGCCGGGCCAATACCGAGATGGGGCGCTTGCTTGAACAAAGCGAAAAAGTGTCTGAGCTGCTCGGCGGCGTGGGCGAGATTGTGCAAAATACCGATAACGAACAGTATCTGATGCGCACCTTGATTGACATGTCCATGGATAACTCGCGCACCACCGGCTATCGGGTGGCCAGCAACATCCTGCATGATATGGGGAAAGTGACCCGGCTACATAAAAAGGAGCCGGAATATGCCAGCCTGGCGGTGCTAAAGGCGCCGGACATTCCGTCGCTGCTGGTGGAAACCGGGTTTATTTCCAACCCGAGCGAAGAGAAGCTACTCAAAAGCGCCAAACACCAGAATCAGCTGGCCAACGCTATCGCCCAGGGGATTCGGCGCCATTTTGAAACTTATCCCCCGGAAGGCACCTTGCTGGCCAAACGGGGCAATATCAAACACCGGGTGGTGCGCGGCGAGTCCTTGTCGGTGATAGCACAGCGCTATCAGGTGTCGGTTGCCTCCATCAAAAAAGCCAACAAACTCAAGTCGGATGTGGTGCGCATCGGGCAACAGTTGGTGATTCCAAGAGCCTGAGGTAAATATGGCCATTCAGATATTACCGCCGCAACTGGCTAACCAGATTGCCGCCGGTGAAGTGGTGGAACGTCCCGCATCCGTGGTGAAAGAGCTGGTGGAAAACTGCCTGGATGCCGGTGCCACCAAGGTGGATATTGAAATTGAAAAAGGCGGCGCCAAATTAATCCGCATTCAGGATAACGGGGGCGGCATAGATAAAGCCGATTTGCCGCTGGCATTATCTCGCCACGCCACATCCAAGCTGCATTCACTGGACGATTTGGAAACCATTTTGAGTTTCGGGTTCCGCGGCGAAGCGCTGGCCAGTATCAGTTCCGTATCGCGCCTGTGTCTCACCTCCCGTACCGAACAGCAGTCAGAGGCCTGGATGGCGTATGCCGAAGGCTCTGAAATGGCCGTTAAAATCCAGCCGGCGGCGCACCCCGTGGGCACGACCATCGAAGTGGCGGATCTGTTTTTCAATACGCCCGCCCGCCGGCGTTTTTTGAAAAGCGACAAAACGGAATTTTCCCATATTGATGAATGGCTCAAGCGCATGGCTCTGGTGCGTCCGGACATTCAGTTAACCCTGAAGCACAATGGCAAGCAGGTGCGCCATTACCGCCCCGCCACCCGGGACGACCAGTTTTTACAGCGGCTGGCGCAGGTGGCCGGACGGGATTTTGCCGAGCAAGCCGTGCAGGTGGAATGCGCCCATGAAGGGCTGCATCTGAGCGGTTATCTGCAATCGCCGTTGCAAATCACGGCGCAAGATACCCATTATTTTTATGTGAATGGCCGTCTGGTGCGGGACCGCTTGGTAAACCATGCCGTGCGCCAGGCATTTGCGGAGCTGGATGAAATAGAGCAGCCGGGCTATGTGCTGATGTTGCAGCTCGACCCTCACCAGGTGGATGTGAATGTGCATCCTGCCAAGCTGGAAGTCCGCTTCCATCAGGCGCGCTATGTTCATGATTTTATTTTACAAGCGCTCACATCGGCGCTGGAGCAATCTGCCCTCATTAAGCCAGGATTAAGCGATAATCCGTATAGTGAAGCGCCGGGTGCAGATGACGCTTTTTATGCGCCCCCTAAAGCGGCAATAACCTCAGGGGATGCCACTGCAAAAATGCCTGGCACCAGGGCAGAGGAAAATCCTGCCGGTGACGCCGCTGGCGCTTGGCAACACTCCGGGCATGAACGCCATGAGGAACGCCAGCATCCTGCAGCGCAGCGACCTAGCTACACCGCTGCCGGCGCGCCATCAGCGACGGCATTACACAGTTATGGCGCATTGCTGAGCACTCCGGGGCATGTCAATGAAAGCGCGCAAAGCATTGCGCCTTCGCCGCCATTGCTGGATGGTGCCTATTGGGTGGTGACTCATGACGCGGATTTATTGTTATTGCCCGTGAAGGCGGTGGCCAGTGAACTGCAGTACCGGCAGATACAGGCCAAACTGGCGCAGGGGTTGCCGTCTCAACCATTGCTGATGCCGGTGGCACTGGCGACGCAGGAAAACTGGAAACAGCTGCTGGCAACCCACCATGAACGTCTACAGCATCTGGGATTTGAGCTCAATATTCGTTACCAGCAGTTGATAATCAAAAAAGTACCCCCATATCTCAGGGATACTCAGCTGGCATCGCTCATTCACGAATTGTTGACATGGTTCGAGCAGGATGCACAGATAACAGACGACGCGTTAGCGCGGTGGATGGCGACAAAAAGCGTTCAGGGATTCGTGTCGGCACCCGTGGTGTGGCAAGCCCTGCACCTGCTGGATGACACTGCAAAAACAGAGATTTATAAGATGGCCAAGGCATTGCCCTGGCGAGACTGGTTGGAACAGGCAACGTGAGCGATACAGCAAAACCCAGAGTCATTACCCTGATGGGCCCTACCGCATCGGGAAAAACCGCATTGGCTTTGTCTTTGGCTGAACACCACAACTGCGAAATCATCTCGGTGGATTCTGCGCTGATTTACCGGCAGATGGACATCGGCACCGCGAAACCCACCGCAGAAGAGCTGCAGCGGGCACCGCACCGCCTGATTGATATTCTTGATCCGCTGCAAAGTTATTCGGCCGCGGATTTTAGGGCCGATTGCATCGCCCATATTGAAGCGATTCTCCAGCAAGGCAAAACCCCGCTATTGGTGGGGGGCACCATGATGTATTTCAAGACCTTGCTGGAAGGGTTATCGCCATTGCCCAGCGCCGATGAACAGGTTCGGGCCGAAATCGCTGCACAAGTGCAGCAAAAAGGCTGGCAGGGGCTGCACGATGAGCTGGCCGCCATTGATCCGGTGGCGGCAGCCAGAATTCACCCGAATGATCCGCAACGATTATCCAGGGCGCTGGAGGTTTACCGGATCAGCGGCAAAACATTAACGGAATTGACCCAGTCCAAGGGCTCAGCGTTGCCTTATGATGTGGTGCAGTTTGCCATCGCGCCCCAAGAACGAGCCGAATTACATCATAAGATAGCGTTGAGGTTCGAGCAGATGCTCGCGGCGGGATTCATCGCAGAAGTGGAAGCGTTAAAAGCCCGCGGTGACCTGCATTTGGCGTTACCCTCCATGCGTTGTGTGGGGTATCGCCAGTGCTGGCAGTATCTGGACGGAGAATATGGTTACGCTGAAATGACAGAAAAAGCCGTAGCGGCTACTAGGCAATTGGCAAAGCGTCAATTAACATGGTTGCGGGGATGGCCTGAGCTGAACTGGCTGGAGAGCGGTGCAGCGGGAAATTTAGTTACACTTATACGGCAATGCCGCTAGCTTAATGGTAGCCGCTGTATAATACTAAAACTCAAAAGAAAGTAGCACTGTTGGATTAATACAATATAAGTAAAAGGAAATAAAAAATGGCTAAGGGGCAATCTTTACAAGACCCATTTTTGAATGCGTTACGCCGTGAACGCGTTCCCGTTTCAATCTATCTGGTAAACGGCATTAAATTGCAGGGGCAGGTGGAGTCTTTTGATCAGTTTGTTATTTTGCTGAAAAACACTGTAAGTCAGATGGTTTACAAACATGCCATTTCCACAGTGGTGCCTTCCCGCCCGTTTAATATGGGCAGTAGTCATCAGGGGGCTCAGGCGGCAGGTTACAATGCCGGCAATGATGACAACAGTAACGGTGAGCAGTAATCGCGAGGAGTTCCTTCTTGTTTGAACGCTATGAAGCGGGAGAAACTGCAGTTCTGGTGCATATTGATTTTACCGATGAAGACAGTCGGGAAGATTTGCTGGAATTGCAGTTACTTGTAGAATCCGCTGGCGCGCGATCAGTTGGGGTGATCACCGGAAGCCGAAAAGCGCCAGACCGCAAATTTTTTGTGGGTAGCGGTAAAGCTGAAGAGCTGGCTGCACTGGTGGCGGCCACTGATGCCAACGTGGTGATTTTTAATCACGCCTTAAGTCCGGCCCAGGAACGTAACCTGGAAATCCTGTGTCAGTGCAGGGTGTTGGATCGTACTACCCTAATTCTGGATATTTTTGCCCAGCGGGCCCGTACCCACGAGGGTAAGTTGCAGGTGGAGCTAGCGCAATTGCGCCACATGTCAACGCGCCTGGTTCGGGGCTGGACTCACCTTGAGCGTCAAAAAGGGGGGATTGGCCTGCGTGGTCCGGGGGAAACCCAGCTGGAAACCGACCGCCGCTTGTTGCGTGGCCGGATAAGATATATCAATCGCCGACTGGAAAAAGTAGACAAACAGCGTGAACAGAGTCGTCGCGCCCGGCAGCGCAGCGACATGCCCACCGTGTCTTTGGTTGGTTATACTAACGCCGGTAAATCTACATTATTCAATACATTAACTGAGTCTACGGTGTATGCCGCCGATCAGTTGTTTGCCACCCTGGATCCCACCTTACGCAAACTGGCATTAACCCATGGCGCAGTATTTTTGGCGGATACCGTGGGGTTCATCCGCCACTTGCCCCATGAGCTGATTGCCGCATTCAAGGCAACATTGCAAGAAACCCGTCAAGCAGACTTATTGCTACACGTGGTGGATTGTGCTGATGCCAACATGGATGATAATTTTGCACAGGTGCAAGAGGTGCTGGAGGAAATCGAGGCCGGCGACATTCCCCAGCTAGTGGTCTGTAACAAGATCGACTTGCTGGAGGAGCTTGCGCCTAAAATTGATGTGAATGCGGAAGGTCTGCCTTATCGGGTATGGATTTCGGCGCAGCAAGGGCTGGGACTGGATCTGTTGAAACAGGCCATCGAACAGCTTGTGGGCAGCACCATTGTCAATGTGATGCTGAAAATCCCGGCCGCAAAAGGCCATTATCTTGGTTATTTTTATAATCTGGACGCGATACAGCAGAAAACGTACGACGACCTGGGGAACTGCATTTTGTCGGTACGTTTACCAGAAGCGGATTGGCAACGGCTTATCAAGCAGAGTGACGGCGAAATAGAAGATTTGGTCTGCACTGCTGAAGAAGATAATGCTATTTGTTAATATTCTCTTTAATTCATCCTATAACGGAGTATTAAATGGCTTGGAATGAGCCCGGTAACAAGGGCAATGACCCTTGGGGAAATAAGGGCGGCAATGACAAAGGACCGCCAGATATGGACGAAGTGTTCCGTAATCTGTCCAAACGATTCGGTGGCAAAGGCGGCGGTGCCGGTTTCAGTATCGGTGCGGTGGTGATTGTCCTGGCAATTGCGTTGGCGGTATGGGCATTTTCCGGTTTCTATACCATCAAGGAAGCCGAGCGTGGCGTAGTACTGCGCTTTGGGCAGCACATTGGTGATGTGGGCCCGGGCTTGCACTGGAAAGCGACCTTTATTGATCGGGTCATGCCGGTGGATATCTCATCCGTGCGCGCCATTCCTGCCTCAGGCAGCATGCTGACCGGTGACGAAAACGTGGTGCAGGTTGAGCTGGACGTACAGTATAAAGTGACGGATGCCTACCAGTACCTGTTCAGTGCCGTGGACCCTCGCGCCAGCCTGAGTGAAGCGACCGACAGTGCGCTGCGCTATGTGGTGGGACATTCCAACATGGATGACATCCTGACCACCGGCCGGGCACAGATCCGTGATGACACCTGGGCTGAAATTGAACGGATTATCCAGACTTACAACCTTGGGCTGACCATTGTGGATGTGAACTTCCTGCCCGCACGGCCACCAGAAGAAGTGAAAGAAGCTTTTGATGATGCCATTGCCGCCCAGGAAGATGAACAGACCTACATCCGTCAGGCAGAAGCGTATGAACGGGAGATTGAACCCAAGGCCCGAGGTCAGGTACAGCGCATTAGCGAAGATGCCCGTGCATACAAGGAACAGGTGGTTCAGGATGCCGAAGGTGCCGTGGCCCGTTTTGAAAAACTGTTGCCAGAATACAAACAGGCACCGGAAGTGACCCGTAACCGTTTGTATCTGGATGCCATGCAGGATGTTTACAGCCACACCAACAAGGTACTGGTGGATGTGAAAAACAACGGCAACTTGATGTATCTGCCGCTGGATAAGCTGTTATCCGGCAACCAGGCATCGGATGCTGCACTGAACGGCCACAACGGTACGGACAAGGATCCGGTCACCAGCTTCGGCATGAAGTCGTTAAACGCCGGTAACAGTGATACAAGCATTTCAGGACGGCTTCCCCGCGAAGATCGTACACGTCAGGGGAGGGAGTAATCCATGAGCCGATTTTTATTAGTGATTGCTGCTTTTTGTATCGGGATTGTATTGTCCTCACTGATGGTGGTGAACGAAGGCGAACGGGCGATTGTTTCCCGCTTTGGTGAAGTGCTCAAAGATAACGTGGATGGCGAGATGATCACTCGGGTGTATGCACCAGGGCTGCATCTCAAAGTGCCGATGATTGACAAAATCCGTTATCTGGATGCGCGTATCCAAACCCTTGATGGCGCTGCCGACCGCTTTGTCACCTCCGAGAAAAAAGACCTGATGGTTGACTCTTACGTGAAGTGGCGCATCAAGGACTTTGAAATGTATTACCTGGCCACCAATGGTGGTATCAAGTCCAATGCCGAAGCCTTGCTGCAACGCAAAATCAACAGTGATCTGCGTACTGAGTTCGGTAAGCGCACCATCAAGGAGATTGTCTCGGGTGTCAGCGAAGACGCCAGTCGTCAGGGGGAAGGCAGTACCCGTGACGAGCTGCAACGCCAGGCATTGCTCAATGCTGCAAAAAGTGCTGAAGACTTGGGCATTGAAGTGGTTGATGTGCGGGTAAAACAGATTAACCTTCCAGCCAACGTCAGCAACAGCATCTATCAGCGGATGCGGGCAGAACGTCAGGCCGTTGCCAAGGAGCATCGCGCCAGAGGTAAAGAGGAAGCGGAAAAAATCCGTGCCCGTACCGATGCCAACGTGGTGGTGACCTTGTCCAATGCCCGTCGTCAGGGCCAGGTGGTGCGTGGTGAAGGGGATGCCCTAGCCGCCAAAATCTATGCGGATGCTTACCAGAAAGATCCTGAGTTTTACCGTTTCTTGCGTAGCCTGGATGCTTACCGGGCAAGCTTTAACGGTAAATCGGATGTGATGGTACTGGCACCTGACAGTGATTTCTTCCAGTACATGAAAAGAGAAACCAATTAAGCCTTGTGGCTTGATGATGCAAAACCCGGTGAATGCCGGGTTTTGTTTTTTTAAAGGGTGCAGTTTCCCCCTCGCCACCATGGGCATCCGCTGGCAACCGGGGATGACACGGCGTTTGCCAGCGCCCATAAACGCCATGAGAATATGGTCGTTACCGGCGAATCATGCAATTGACGTATTTATTATGATCTGCCCGAGATTTTTTTTATAATGCGCCCCAGGTTTGCCTCCAGGGTGTGAGCAAACAACAATTACTGCCCAAAATGTGATGTAATGCCAAATCGTTGTAGTGATAGTCGTTGTGGAGATACAGGATGAGTGATGCAACAGCAGATAGCGGCCGCCGTCGGTTCCTGGCTATCACCACCGTTGCGGTAGGTGGTGCAGGGCTTGCTGCCGCATCCATTCCCTTTATTAAATCCTGGAATCCCACTTTGCGGGTAAAAGCCGCCGGCTTGCCCATAGAAGTCAATATCAGCAAGCTGGAACCCGGACAGATGATCCGGGTGGAATGGCGCGGTAAACCCATTTGGGTGGTACGTCGCACCCCGGCCATGCTCGCGGCGCTGGGGAAGCATGATGAGCGCTTGCGGGACCCGGATTCCCAGGAGCCGCAGCAACCCAAGTATGCCACCAACGCCACCCGCTCCATCAAGCCGGAGATTTTTATTGCCGTGGGCATTTGCACTCATCTTGGCTGCTCGCCCACGTATGTGCGGGATGGCTTCTCTGACGAGATGGATGGCGTCGAAGCCGGCTTTTTCTGCCCCTGTCATGCCTCCGGGTTTGATATGGCCGGGCGGGTATTTCAGGGACAACCCGCGCCGCTGAATCTGGTGATCCCACCGCACCGTTATCTGGATGATAACCGGGTACTGATTGGTGTTGATGAGGAAACGGGCTAATGCACAAACTCTTACAATGGCTGGATGAGCGTTTGCCGGTCAGTGCCACTTACAAACGGCATATCGGGCAGTATCCGGCGCCCAAAAACTTCAATTTCTGGTATCTTTTCGGCTCTTTGTCGCTGCTGGTGCTGGTCAATCAGCTGCTCACCGGCATTTGGCTGACCATGAGTTATGTGCCCACCGTGGAAGGGGCTTTTGCATCCATCGAGTACATCATGCGCGATGTGCAATACGGCTGGCTGCTGCGTTACATGCACTCCACCGGCGCCTCGGCGTTTTTCTTCGTGGTGTACCTGCACATGTTCCGCGGCCTGTTATACGGCTCCTATCAGAAACCCAGGGAACTGCTATGGGTGTTCGGCATGGTGATCTTTCTGGTGCTGATGATGGAAGCCTTTATGGGCTATCTGTTGCCATGGGGACAGATGTCCTACTGGGGTGCCCAGGTGATTATCTCGCTTTTTGGTGCCATTCCTGTCATTGGCGATGATTTGGCATTATGGATCCGTGGCGATTACATTGTTTCCGGTGCCACGCTGAACCGTTTTTTTGCGTTGCATGCCATTGGGTTGCCCCTCATTTTGGTGGTTTTGGTGTTTTTGCACCTGATTGCGCTGCATGAAGTCGGCTCCAATAACCCCGATGGCATTGAAATCAAAAAGCAAAAAGATGATGACGGCTGGCCGCTGGATGGCATTCCGTTTCATCCCTATTACACCGTCAAGGATTTACTGGGTATTACCGTGTTCCTGCTGATCTTCTGTTACCTGATCTTTTTCATGCCCCAAGGCGGCGGGTTGTTGTTGGAAAATCAGAATTTTGCGGCGGCAGATCCCTTGAATACGCCGGATCACATTACGCCTGTTTGGTATTTCACCCCGTTTTACGCCATGTTACGGGCCATCCCGGATAAATTGGGGGGAATGGTGGTCATGGCCATGGCCGTGGCAGTACTGTTTTTGATGCCGTGGCTGGATCGCTGCAAAGTCAAATCCATCCGCTACCGGAGCTGGTGGCACAAAGTGAATCTGTTGCAGTTTGCCGGCTGTTTCATTGCGCTGGGCGTTATCGGACTGATGCAGGAAACCGCTGTGCTTAAAGCGCTCGCACGCCTCTTGACGGTGGGATACTTTGGCTTTTTCATCGCGCTGTGGCTTTATAGCAAAAACGAACCGACCAAACCGCTACCAAACAGGGTGACTTTCAAATGAGGTATGTGCTGAGTTTGCTGTTGCTGTTTTCTGCCCTGTTGCAGGCAGAAGAGGGAATGCCACCCTTACCGGCGGATTTGGGGCAGGCTGAGCTGCCTGCCATGCAACGTGGTTTGGCGGCATTTCAGCGTCACTGCGCCAGTTGCCACAGTACCCATTACCAACGCTATAACCAGGTGGCCACTGACTTGCAGATCTCCGCGGCACAGATGAACGCCTATATCATGACCGGTGCCAAACCGTTTGAGTTGATGGAAAACGCCATGTCCAAGAAGGAAGCCGCCCGCTGGTTCGGCATGGCGCCTCCGGATTTAACCTTGGTGGCAAGGGTGCGGGGGGAGGCTTGGCTGTACCGTTTCCTGCACGGTTTTTACCGGGATGCCAAACGTCCCTTTGGGGTCAACAACCTGCAGTCTCCTTACACCACCATGCCCCATGTGTTGGAAGATTTGCAGGGCATTGCCGAACCCCTCATCACGATGGACAAGGGAAAGGACAAACCCAAAGCGCAGGTAACCGGGGTGCAAATGGCCCAAGGCGGGCAGCTCAGCCCCGAGGAATATGATCGCCTGGTTCGGGACCTTATCAGTTATTTGACTTACACGGCCGAACCCATGAAACAGCAACGCCAAGCCATTGGACAGTGGGTGATGGCATTTTTGCTGTTCTTCCTGCTTTTGGTGTGGTTGCTGAAGAAAGAATATTGGAAAGATGTGCACTAACGGCAGTTACAAGGTAGAATACATCATCCGCATAATGTAAACGGGGGGCTTTGCCCCTCGTTTGCATTTGTTTTTTTCGATTCTGGAGGGTATCAATGGCTGTCGCTGCCAATAAACGCTCTATTATGACCCTGTTTTCCGGGGCTGACGATCTCTATAGCCATCAGGTCCGTATCGTGCTGGCTGAAAAAGGGGTGACAGTGGATGTTTTGCAGGTTGACCCGAATGATCTGCCGGAAGATCTGTTAGAACTTAATCCTTATAATTCAGTGCCAACACTGGTTGATCGGGAATTGGTATTGTACGAGAGCCGTATCATCATGGAATATCTGGATGAACGTTTCCCGCATCCGCCATTAATGCCGGTTTATCCAGTGTCCCGTGGTCAGACACGCCTGATGATGCACCGTATCGAGCGGGATTGGTACAGCCTGGTGGATCGCATCCGCAACGGTGACCGCGCTGATGACGCCCGTAAAGAGCTGTTGGAAAGCATCCTGTCCATTGCCCCGATTTTTGCAGAAATGCCTTTCTTCATGAGCGAAGAATTTGGCTTGGCGGACTGCTACCTTGGCCCGCTGTTGTGGCGTTTGCCAGCCTTGGGCATTGAGCTGGACGGCAAAGCTTCCAAAGAGATCAAGGCTTACATGACCCGCGTGTTTGAGCGTGAATCATTTAAGGCGTCGTTAACCGAAGCAGAGCGTGAAATGCGCATGGGCCTGTGATGAAAGGTTTGACTCCCAGTCGTCCTTATCTGTTGCGTGCATACTATGAGTGGCTCATGGATAACGAGTTGACCCCCCACGTGGTGGTTGATGCAACAGTGCCAGGTACCCAAGTACCGCTGCAGTACGTGAAAGATGGCCAGATTGTGCTGAATATTACCGCCTCGGCAGTAGGCAACCTGCAGATGGATAACGATGCCGTGACATTCAACGCCCGGTTTGGTGGCGTGCCCCAGCAGGTATTGTTGCCCATCGCCGCGATTGTGGCCATTTATGCCCGGGAGAACGGGGCGGGTACCGTGTTTGACATGGAAGACGCTTATTTGCTGGAAGACGGGGAAGAATCCTTCCTCAATGTGGTGGACGATACCGATGCTGATGTGGCGCTGACCTCGGACAGCGACTCGGCTGAAACGCCATCAGGCAAGCATCCATCAGGCAAGAATAAGGGACGGCCCCATTTAACGCTGGTGAAGTAAACGCTTTCGCGAGCAATAAAAAAACCAGTCATGCCGACTGGTTTTTTATTGCGCTGACCAGAGAAATGACATCGGGCATCGATATGGATCATGCTGATGATATATGATGCTTTACTCATGTCGTTGACAGTATACCCTGTTATCATCATTGCAAAATTGACTTAGGAGCAGCTATGGGGCGTCCAAAAATTCCCCGCAGGATTTGTGGCAGACCTGCCGATTCCTGTTTTAAACCCAACGGCATTCCCATGACGGAATTGCCTCGGGTATATCTGGCCCCTGACGAATTTGAAGCCATGCGTTTGGTGGACTTTCAAGGGATGCAGCAGCAACAGGCCGCTCAGGAAATGGGTGTGTCACGCCAGACCCTGGCCAACCTGGTCAAGTCCGCCCGTTATAAAATGAGCGATTGCCTGATGCATGGCAAGGCGCTGATCATGGCGGCCGAGGCTCAGGAAAAAGCAGCCGGCTGACCCCTCCTTTCGCCCACAATCCCTCTTCTTGCAGCTGCGCCCCGGCACTTATTCGCACCACAAATGCCGGGGTGTCAATTCGCTTGCTCCCGTAATAATAAATTCTTACAGAGTATTACCCCGCCTTAGGGAGTGAGTTTTCTGTTTTGTGATAAAAATGGTTGCATTCAATCCATAAGTTTATTCTTATAGAAGGCAATTTCACGCCGCAGAAAAAGTGTTATTTTCAATCGTTATACTCCGGAAGGGAAAGCCACGGCCTGGCGGTTTCATCACCCATGACACCGGTGTATTTTTTTGTTACGGCAAGCGCCTGCGGTGCTGAGATCTCAATTGTAATAAACAGGAGTAAGTATGACCAAGATAGTGATTGTCGGCGGGGTTGCAGGGGGTGCATCTGCAGCGGCGCGGGCACGTAGGATGTCAGAAACCGCACAGATCATCATGTTGGAGCGCGGTGAGTTTGTGTCATTTGCCAACTGTGGTTTGCCGTATCATATCGGTGGCGACATTACCTCCCGTAGCGCACTGTTGCTGCAAACTCCCGAAAGCTTCAAAAAGCGATTCAATGTGGATGTACGGGTGTTCAATGAAGTGGTGTCTGTGGATGCGGCCAAGAAAACCCTACAGATTAAAAATTTGCTGACCGACGAAAGTTACGAAGAAAGCTACGATAAATTGTTGCTAAGCCCCGGTGCCTCTCCGGTTAAACCCCCCATTAGCGGCATCAATAATCCCCATGTGTTCACTTTGCGCAATGTGGCGGACATGGATGCCATTATCGCGGCGCTGATTGCCCAGAAACCACAACATGCCACCGTGGTCGGTGGCGGCTTTATCGGCCTGGAAATGGTGGAAGCGCTGCATCAGCGCGGGATCCGCACCTCATTGCTGGAGCTTTCGCCTCAAGTGATGGCGCCGGTAGACCCGGAAATGGCCAACATCCTGCATCGTGAGCTGCTCAACAAGGGCGTGGATCTGCGCCTCAATACCGGTTTGACCGCAGTGGACAGCTGTGATGCCCTGCCGGCAGAACCGGAAGCCACCGGTGCTTATGATCAGCCAACCGCTCATCAGCCTACATTGAAACTGTCGCTATCCTCCGGACAGTCATTAACCACGGACATGGTGATTATGGCCGTGGGCGTGAAACCGGAAACCATGCTGGCAAGCAGTGCCGGGGTGGCATTGGGCGAACGTGGCGGCATTAAGGTTGATAGCCGCATGTGCACCTCGGATCCGGATATCTATGCGGTGGGTGATGCGGTGGAAACACCGGAATTTGTCACCGGCGCTGCCGCCTTGGTGCCCTTGGCCGGGCCGGCAAACCGTCAGGGGCGCATTGCCGCCGACAACATGCTGGGGCTGGATAAACACTATTCCCGCACCCAAGGCACCGCCATTTGCAAGCTGTTTGATTTGGCCATTGCCAGCACCGGCCTTAATGAGAAGGCCCTTAAACGCTTGCAGCAGCCCTATGAGAAAATATACGTGCACACCGCCAGCCATGCCGGATATTATCCTGGCGCAACACCGGTGACCCTCAAATTATTGTTTGATCCCAAAACCGGGCAGATCCTCGGAGCGCAGGCGGCCGGTATGGACGGCATTGACAAGCGCATTGATGTGCTGGCCGTGGCGCAGCGCGCTGGCATGAGCGTGCGGGATCTGCAGGATCTGGAATTAACCTACGCACCGCCTTTCGGTTCTGCCCGCGATGTGGTGAACCAGGCCGGCATGGTGGCAACCAACGTGCTGGATGGCGATGAGGAACTGTGCCATTCAGAAGAGGTGGCCCAGCCCAGTGCCGAGCAGTTGATATTGGACGTGCGTAATCCGCCGGAACTGGTCAACGCTGGCGCCTTCCCACAGGCTCTTAACATTCCGCTGGATCAACTGCGCCAACGGCTGGATGAACTGCCCAAAGACAAAGAGCTGCTGGTTGCCTGTCAGGTGGGGCTGCGTGGCCATGTGGCGTACCGCATGCTGTGCCAACATGGTTTCAAGGCCCGTAACTTGACTGGTGGTTTTAAAACCTTCCAGATGGTCATGGCCAAATTCTGAGCCAAGCGGCATGGCTGACTCCTGTTAGCCTGTGTTGCGTATCAATCACCACTTACGCCGGTTGCCGCGTAAGTGGTGATTTTTTATGGGGCGATAATATCGCCGCGCTTTAGCCTTTGATGCCATTTGACCTTCAATCATTTTCGATTGTTGGCAAAGACGGATGTTTCCTGTGGTGGCGTCATCAATGCCAGCAGGGTGGGTGCCTCAAATAACAATAAAAAACGTCCCCGGTAAGGTTGCTCGTACATGGCTTGTTGGCGCAAGGCGGAAGATGGGTTTTTAGCCGGGTAAATCACGATGGTTTGCGGGTGTTGTTGCAGCCACAACAGGCGGGCAGGTTTGTCACCGTTGAGCACCGCAAGAGGGGTCTGCAAGCGGCCGGAAAACTGAAACTGGTTATCGTATTTGTTCCAGAATGCCAGTTGGTGGCCTTTATCCTGCAATTGTCGCAGATATTGGGCGGTGTGGCTCACATCATATGCCGCATGCAAGGGCTGGCGCACCGCAATCAGCATGCTGGTGAGCAATATGGGGAAAACCAGGAAATGCGCCATCACGGCCAGTTGCTGCTGGCGAAAGCGCCACAGGGACAGTCCCAGCATCAGCAGCGGTAATAACGGCGCCCAAAGAGTGATTTGCGGTTGTGCCAGGTTTTTGAAAATCTGCGCGGCCCATAGGGGTAAGGTGAGCAATAGCACCATAACCAGCAGGCTTGCTATTGCCAGAGGGTAACTTCGCTGGAAATGCGCTGTTTGCAGCTTTTTGGCAATGAACAGTGCAATCAGTGGCATGAGCGGACAAAGATAGTGCAGCTGCTTGCCACTGATAAGGCTGAAGCAGAGCACAATGATACCGATATACAGCAGCAGCGCCTTGTCCTGATGGCTATTCCCTTGAAAAATGCGACTGCGCCATACGCCGCCCATTAGTGGCAATGGCAGTAACAACACCGGCAGCCAGTACAAATACCAGTACCACGGCCGGGCATGGGCAAAGGCAGACACCACTCTTCCCGTGGTTTGTTTCCACAACAGTTCATTTTCATAGGCTGCGCCGCCAGAGACAATGGCCGGCAGCAACCAGCAGGCAAGTATGCCAACGCCCAGTAGCATGGCCATCAGCGATAGACTGAAAAAGCGCCGGTGACGGATTGCCTGGGAGTGTTGCCACCATGGGCGCAGCAGCATGAACGGCAGGGCATAAAGCAGCATGACCGGCCCTTTGGCGAGCAGGCCCCCGCCAATGGCAATGGCGCCCAGCAGCATGAAACGTTTTTGCCCGCAGCGGCTTAACCACACACAGCTCAGGCACCATAACAAGACGAAAATGCTCAACAATGAATCGAACATGGTGGTAGGCAGGTAAAAGCTCCAGCCGCCAAGAGCCAACAAGACAAGTGGGGCAAAGCCGGCGGCATTTGCCTCGCGGGGATAGTACTGTCTGGCCAGCAGGTACAGCAGGCCGAAATTGCCGCAGGCAAACAACGGAATTGCCAGCCTGGTCGCCAGCTCATTGGTGCCGAACATGCCCCAGAACAGGTTAATCAACCAGAACAGCAAGGGCGGTTTGTGGGCATAGGTTTCGCCATTTTTATGGGGCACCAGCCAGTTGTTGTCGCGCCACATCTCCCAGGCAACTGAGACATAACGGGTTTCATCTATGGGCATCAAGGGGCGCAACCACATGTGCGTGGCTATCAGCAATAACGCCATCAGCAGGGTGAACAGTAGCAATAATGGCGGGGATAGGCTGGCAAGCGAGTTTATCCTGGGCTGATTAACATTCATGGTGAGGGGGCACTGGGGTTATTGTGCGTCCCATGGTGGCGGCTAATTGTTAACAAATGATGAACAATTAAGGGCCCTGTTTGCAGGAAAAAAAGCCGGTGATCAGGACCAGTAATCACCGGCTAAAGTTTGCACAGATGATAGACGAGGTAACAGGTTGCTGTGCTACAACCGGTATGGGTCAGAGTCGGTATTCAATGCCTAGCCAGAAATTGCGGCCTTGTTCCAGAAATCCCTCGGCGTATTGATACTGGCGATCAAAGAGATTGTTCACGGCCAGGTTCAGGTTGAGTTGTTCCAGCAATTGGTAATCGGCCTGCAGGCGTGTGACGGCAAAACCTGCGGCAAGCTGGGAGCCATCGCTGTTGCTGTAACTGGATGCGCGCATCTCCTGGGCCAGGGTCAGCTTGAGTGTGTCCCAGGGGCTTAAGGTGAGCCAGATGTTGGCCATCTGTTTGGGAAGCCCGGTGATTTCACCAATCTCCTGGCGTTTCACATTGGCATGGGTGTAGCTGTAACTGAGCCCCAGTTGCAGCATGTCGCTCACATCGCCTTTCAAGCCAACATCCACACCATGGTAATCCACCCGGCCACTGTTGCGGTTTTGCAGGGTGTTGGCATCAATATTGATGGCCAAAATGGCATCCTGCACCCGGTTGTAATAGAGGCTGGCTTCATAACTCCAGGCATCATTGACCAGGCCGCTGTAAGTGATGTCCAGTGCTTTTGCCCGCTCAGGAGACAGTTGCGGATTGACCAATGCCACTTGCCCGGTAGAGGGCTTGGAGGTGGTATAGCGCTCTTTCAGGGTGGGGAATCGGCTGCGTTCAGACAGGGACAGTGCCAGTGAATCGCTGGGATTGACATGGTATTTCACCATGGCTTGCCAGTTGAAAGCATGTTGCCGGTTGTCATCATAGCGGGTAATGCCGTTATCTTTTTCGTGCTGCATGCCTTCAAGGCTTTTGCGCCGGTCATAACTCACGCCGGCTACCGCATCCCATTGCGGGGCCATGGCCCATTGGTATTCACCGGCCAGCGACAGGGTTTGATCCCGATAGCGATCATAGGCGGCATCGGGTGCGTCTTTTTCCCGGTGAACGTCCTCTTTCCAGTGGAAGGCAAATGACAGCTGATCGGCTTGTGCCACATCGGCAGTGAGCTGCAAGGCCGCCCCATTGCTGAAATCATCATAACGGCTGTAAAAGCCTTTTTGCCGTGCCAGCGCCATGCGGGAGTTATAGATCATCAAGGTGTTGGCAAACACGTCATGGTACAGGCGACTTTTGAGTGTCAGCCCGTCATCAAGTTGTGTACTGCCCTGATAGTAATAACTTTCCTTATCATAATCCGGCCATTGCCAGTAATGGGATTTTTGCTTGCCGTTGCCGCTATAGGGCGGATTCTGTTTATAGCCGTCCTGTTTCAGGTAGGTAACGTTGTACTCGTCACTGGCATTGGGGGTAATGCCGGCCTTGATTATGGCCCGTTTGTCATCAGCGGCAGAGTTCACCATTTTGCCGTCGCTGCCGGCCACCGGGTTATCGGTGCCGTAGGGCAGTCCCAGATAATCCTGTTTCAAACGGCTACCGCTAAGTTGCAGGTAGCCTTGCTTGTTACTCATTGCCAGTGCCAGGTGGGCATCATAGGCATTGCTTTTATTGCGGGTAAAACCCTGGTGGTAAGCCACCGTGGCTTCCAGTGGCTTTTCAGGCTTGTGAGTGCTGAGGTTAATGGCGCCGCCCATCTGGTTGGGTCCTTGCAGCATGGAGGTGTAGCCTTTGGAGACTTCTACCGTATCCAGATCGGAGGACAGAAAACGTCCCAAGTCCAGATTGCCGTCATAAGGGATGTAGATGGGGATGCCATCGTAAAATACCGGTACCTGGCGGCTGTCAAAGCCACGCACCTTGACCTGCAGTTCATTGCGGTTACCGGATTTTTGTAACGAGACGCCGGGAATGACACTCAAGGCCTGGGCCACATTGGTTTTACCCAGTTGCGCCATGGTTTGTTGGTCAATATGGGTGCTGGTATCGGCTATCTGGCTGCCCCATACCGTGAGGCGTTCGGTACTGTCATCAGCGTGTGCCAGCTGTTGGCCTGTCATGGCGAGACAAAGCGCCAATGAGATTTTTGTGAGTTTCATAGGTAATCCGTTAACCGTTATATAATTTACTATATATCGATAGTTATGCCAAAATCTGGCAGCAAAACGTTGCCTGTCAGCGCGGCTGAAAAGGCGTTGATAATGGGTGCAAAACCGGGGCGGTATCAGAGGATGCCCGTTGCACCTGCATATGGCGGCTTACTGCAACGGCATTGTGCAGTAAGCCTGTCACCGGTTGGCGGTGTTACAGCGTCCGGGTTTTATCCCAGTACACCAATGCCCAGTCGCGGGATGGGGGCACAATGGCCTCGCCACGCTGGCGCTTTTGCTGATAGTAATCAAACAGGCGCTGCATTTCGGTGTCATCCAGTGTGCCCAGTGACCAGTTAACGGCTTCTGAAAACTGCTCGAAGGTATCGGTGTTATTCTGGCAGTTGGGGCCGCGGATATAATCCACTTTAGGGTTAATTCCCAGTTGATACAGAATGTTGACGGCAAAAATATAGTTGGGCAGTTCCACTACGGTGCGGCCAATGGCCTTTTGCACGTTCACATCCACAAAAGAGGTGGCAACGGTATGGGTGGTGTAAACCCGCAGGCGGGTTTTGTTGTTGAGCTTGATAAGCGCGGCACGCAAATCTGCCACCAGTGTGGAGCGTGAGGCAACGGCAAGATCGCACTCGGGGATTTCTGACCAGTCATCTTCCCAGGATTTATTCACCAGCGTGACATTGTCCAGTCCCATGTGCTGGGCTCTGCGTGCAGCCACATCCAGCATGCCTTTACTGTAGTCCAGCCCGTAAACCCGCCCTAATGACGGTGCCAGGTTCAGGCACACGGAGCCGGGGCCGCAACCCATGTCCAGCAGGCTGTCAGCGCCTTCAAGATCGATTTTTGCCTGTAGCTGCAGCAGGTAAGGGTCTTGGGGATTGGCACACACCTGCGCCATTTTTTCGGCTCTGGCATCCCAGTGTTCCGGCGCTTTGGTGGTGCGCCCGGCCAGTTGCATCTGCTGCCGGTAAAGTCCGGCAAAGTCTAACTCGTCCAGTATCATGAAAGGGTTCCTTAATAGGCTTAAATATCGATTCCCAGATGGTGTCTGATATCCGCTGGTTGTACATCATAAAGTGTGGCCAGTTTTTGTCCTGTGAGCATGGCCTCAGCACTTCCCTGCTGCGCTCCCTGTTTTGACAGTAATATCACCCTGTCGGCAATGGCGCGGGCGTGCAAGGGATGATGGGTGGACATCAATACCGTCATGCCGGCGTTTTTCAATTGGCGGATTTTCTCCAGCAAGGTGATCTGGTGGCCAAAATCCAGGCTGGCGGCCGGTTCATCCATCACCAGCAACCGGGGCCGTTGCAGCAGCGCCCTGGCAATCAGCACCAGTTGCCGCTCGCCGCCGCTGAGGGACGGGTAGAGCCTGGCTGCCAGATGGGCAATGCCCAGATTGTCCAGCAATGCCATGGCAGCGTGTTTATTTTTGGCTGAGGGCGCCGCAAACAGTGACAGGTGCGCACTGCAGCCCATCAGCACCATGTCCAGTACGCTGAAGTTAAACGGGCCGTCATGGGCCTGGGGCACATAAGCCATCCATCTGGCCAGCTCGTGATGGTGCCATGCGTGCAACGGCCGTTGTTGCAGCAGGATTTTGCCGCCCTGCAATGCCAGCCGTCCCAGCAAACTGCGGATGAGGGTGGTTTTGCCGCAGCCGTTAACCCCCAGCAGACAACACACTTCCCCTTGTTCAATATTGAATGACAGCTGCTGTAATACCGGATTCAGGGGGTAGCCCACGGCGGCCTTGTCAAATTGTACCAGGGTCATAACCGCTCCCTGCGCATGAGCAATAACAAGAAGAAGGGCGCGCCAATCATGGCGGTGAGGATCCCCAGCGGCAGTTCCACACTGCTGATGGTGCGGGCCATGGTATCGGTAATCAACAGCAAGATGGCGCCCACCGCCATGGACATGGGCAGCAGTCGCTGATTATTGGCACCACTGATTATCCGGCAAATATGGGGCACCACCAGTCCAACCCAGCCGATGATGCCGGCGATGGAAACGGCACTGGCGGTCATCAGTGTGGCACTGATGATCAGGATGACCCGTAATCGCAGCACGTTAACGCCCATGGCGCTGGCTTCTTCATCGGGCAGGCTCAAAAGGTTCATGCGCCAGCGCAGCAGCCATAATGGCAACAGCCCCAGCAGCGCCAGCGGCAAGGCAATTTGCAAATCCTCACGGGTAATGCTGTTCAGCCCGCCAAGGAGCCAAAATGTGATGGACGGCAACTCGGTGTAGGGATCTGCCAGCACTTTTATCAGGGAGATCACGGCGCCGCACAGGGTGCCGACGGCAATGCCTATCAGTACCAGTGACAGTACCGGGTCCTGTCGCCGGGTAAAGTGGGCAATCATGCAAACGGCGCCCACCACCAACAGGCCGCCGGCAAAGGCAAACCCCTGGATGAACAACATGGGCAGCCCCAGCAAAATGGCGATGCTGGCGCCCATGCCCGCCCCGGCGGAAACGCCCAGAATATCCGGCGATACCAACGGATTGCGAAACATTCCCTGAAACGCCGTGCCTGCCGCTGCCAGACTGGCGCCAATCATCAGTGCTGCCAACATGCGCGGCATGCGGATTTGCCAGAACACAATGGACTGGCGCGGATCCGTCAGGCTGTGGCCGTGGGCCAGCAGCTGGCCGATTTCGGTGAGTGCCAGCGGAAATTTCCCCACGCTCAGGGCCAGTACCATGCAGCTCAGTAGCATCAGCGAGATGAACAGGGTGGTCGGAAAACATTTCATATCTGCGGCACCAAGGCGTGATAGTGCTTATCACTGAGATGACTATGGAAAAACAACTGGAAAAACTGCTGCATGTCGGCTTTGAATCCTGCCTGCAAACGCTTGTCCAGATGGGCTTGCAGGCGCCGCATGCCCAATAGGCGATTGACCCCCGGCGGGGCATCCAGCCAGCCAAAAGGAAAGCGGCGATACAAAAGTACCTGCTGTTGTTTTACTGCGCGAATGCCTTGCCATTGGGGCGTTTGCATTATGTGGCGCCAGGTCACTTCATCCTGGGCAATGATGATGTCCGGTTGCCACAGCAGTAATTGTTCCATGGAAACTTGCGCCAGACCGCGGCGCCCCTCACTGGCGGCCACATTGTGCAACCCCAGCAGCTCGATGGCTTCGGTATGCAGTGAACCCGTCAGCCCAGTTTCAAGCCCCTTGGCGCCACGGGCGGTATAAAAGGTGAGTTTACGCCCCAGGGTTTGGGCAAAACTGCCGGCTTCGGTTAGCCACTGGCTTGCCATGTCGGCCAGTATGGCGGCGTGGTCACGTACTCCCAGTATCGTGCCGGTTTGGGTAAGCTGCGCGGCAGAGTCTGACAGCCGGCCACTGACCAGCAGGTAAGGTATCTTGGTTTGTGCCACCGTTCTTTTGGCCGCAGAGCGGTAGGTGTCATTCACATTACCGCAGTCCAGGATCAATTGCGGTTTCAAGGTCAGCAGCCGCTCCAGTGTCAGGGTGCTGGCGCGTCCTGCCAGGCGTCCCAATTTGGGCAGTTGCCCAATCTCCTTGCTGAACCAGGGATAGCCTTGATGCAGTTCAAAACTGGAAAGTCCGGCCAACAGGTGGGGCGCCAGGGCAAGCAGCAGCATGTCTGCCGGGGCGCCGGCACTCAGCACCCGCTGTATGCGTTCAGGTGCGGGTAACTGACCAAATGGCAACAATAACGAGGTATTTGCCAAAGCCAGCGAGGGCATGGCCGCCAGAGCGCTGCAGCTCGCCAATCCCTGTAACAATAAGCGGCGCGTAACATCCATAAATGCAATTAGTCCTGATGGGAAACGTTATATACTTTTCTATATAGCGGTATGCTATGAAAATAATGCCAAGAGTCAAGGTAGCAGATGTGAGTTGGCTTACATATTTGACATTAGGGGCAAACGGTTGCTGTTATTTCGACACATTGGTTGCCATGAAACGGAAAAGCGTGAGGCAAATGGCATGTTGCATCATGGAAAGTTATTGCCAGAAACAGGCCGATTTTGCAGTTTTACAGATGAAAACTGATAAAAATTTGATACTGGTCGCTAACCGTCATTTTTGTCGTTAACGATTGTTCAATGCTCATGGTAGGCTGCCGCTTTAGTGCCGAAATTCACATATAAGCAATCGCAAATTTATTAATGGCATTCGCTATGTATGTGATTGGGCAGTAATTGTTGATGGCTGACTGCGGGTAAATCCCATCACGCCATAACCAAGTAATAAAGGAACAGGTGATGATCCGCCAACTGCTGGCGCAGCTGAAAACCTACAGTAACCATCCTGCACACCAAACGACATGCCTGCACTGGGTGCTGGCCTACGGGGCCATTGCCACGATTCTGGGATTGTTATTTCCATCGACAGACTGTCTGGTGCATCTTGATGCCGCCGGTGCCTGGGTGTTGGCGCTGCGGCTGGTCAGCCCCCGGTCGTGGCGGGCGGATGTTGGCTGTATTGTGGGTGTGTGGCTGACGAGCATCGTTATTAACATCACCTTGTATGATGAGTTGCTGCCCCATGGCGTTATCCTTTCTTCCGTCGTGATTTTTCAAGGGCTTTTGGGGGCTTGGTTATTGCAGCTGCTGTCGGCGAAGATCCGGGATTTCGCCAGCTTTGAAGGCATGCTGAGATTACTGCTGATAGGAGCGCTTATTCCTTCTGTGTTGTTAAGCGGCATTCCGGCATTGCTGCCATTGGACGGTGTTGAACATTACTACATCAAATGGCTTGGCTGGCTGTGCAATCTGGGGCTGTCGGCACTGTTTTTCACGCCCTTGTTCATTTATGGCGTGGCGCTGCCCCGTAACCGTTTTGCCAAGCGGGATGACCCTTTTAAAGCCATTGTGTACTGGATTTTGTCGTTGGCCGTGACCGGCTGGACATTCAGTCATTTCCCGGTGGTGGAGCACAAAATTCCGCTGCAAATGTTACTGCTGGTATTTATGCTGGCGCTGTATGCGGTAAGTTTCTCCATCAAATTCAACAGCCTGGTATTGTGCAGTGTGGGGCTTATCGCCTTGTGGTCATTGCAGGTCACTCATCCCAGCCTGGACGTGTATGAACGCCTTAATGAATATGCCCTGCTGGCTTTTTTCATTTTTGTGGTGTTTGGCGTCAAATTGACCGTGTGCGTGCTGATTAATGAAAAGGTGGTGGGCTTCAACAAAAACCGCCGTGGGCGGCAGATGTTTGAAAAACTCAACAGCGTTAACCAGAATCTGGTGAATGTTGATAACACCGAGCAAGAGATTTTCAGCAAAGTCTGTCGCATCATCACGGAAGACATCGGCATGGCGCAAAGCTGCATCACGGTATTCGAATCTCATGAATCTCGTGGTGACAAATCAGGAGAATGCGCCATTGCTTGGCATTATCGCTACCCGGAATATGCCTGTGGCCACAGTGGTGGCACTTTTCCTGTCCCGCCAGAGCGGCTTTTGGAAAGTGGCGGTTTTGGCATGTTATCCCAAGGCGGCTGCAGCTCTGGCTGCGGACGGCATTGCCATTACGATACGGTGGCCTCATTTCCCATTTACCGCTCGGGTTACATCCATGCGGTGTTGACCGTATTTGATGCCAAGGGCTTTGTGTTTGACGGCGACATGCAGCGGTTGTTCGAGGATTTGGTCAAGGACATCAGCACCACGCTGACCTCGCTGGATGATCACATCAAATTGCAGTTGGGTTACGAGGCGTTTGAATACAGCCAGGAAGCCATTGTCATCACCGATCCTAAGGGAAACATCATCAATGTGAATCCCTCTTTTAGCCGGATTACCGGCTATAGCGCAGCAGAAGCCGTGGGGCAGAATCCGCGAATTTTAAAGTCCTGTAAGCAGTCGCCGGAATTTTACCATAACATGTGGCAAACCCTGCTGGATAAGGGCTGCTGGTCCGGTGAGTTTTGTAACAAGCGCAAAAATGGCGAGACCTATATCCAGCGCGGCACCATTTCCACCGTGACCGACAGGGGGGGCAAAATCAAGCATTTCATTGCGGTGATGGAGGATGTGACCCGCCAGCAGCAGGTGGAAGAATATGTCCGCCATCTGGTGAATTTTGACACCCTGACCGGATTACCCAACCGCAACAAGCTCAATGAGGTGTTTTTCAAGCTGAATAATCAGGCGGAAAAACAGCGGCGTGCATGGGCGGTCATGTTTATTGACCTGGATGATTTCAAGCATGTGAACGATGCCATGGGGCATCAGTTCGGTGACGAAGTGCTGAAAATGGTGGCCGGGCGGCTGCAAAAGCAGGTACCGGTGGACGGCATGCTGTTTCGGTTCAGTGGCGATGAGTTTTTACTGCTGTCGCCCCACGACAGTGTGGGCACCATCGAGCTGGCTCAGTCACTGATAAGCGCCGCCAGCAGAACCCTGACCATTGATGATAAAGTGATCAACATAGGCTGCAGTATCGGGATTGCCATTTCACCTTCTGACGGAGAAACCATTGACCAGCTGGTGGGCAGCGCCGATGCGGCCATGTATCGGGCCAAAGGGGCCGGGCGCGGCACTTATGCCTTTTTCTCCGCCGACATGCAAACCAATGCGCTGGAAAAACTCAATCTGAAACACGACCTGGCCCTGGCCATCGACAACAGCGAATTGTGCCTGCATTTCCAGCCCAAGGTGAATATTCAGGATGATGCACTGATTGGCGCCGAAGCGTTGGTACGCTGGTACCATCCCCAGCGGGGCGAGTTGGCACCGGGGCATTTCATTCCGCTGGCGGAAGAGTCCGGCCAGATTGTGATGATAGACCGCTGGGTGCTGGAGGCCGCCATCAGGCAGCTCAGTGACTGGATAAAGCAGGGGATTAAGCCCGTGCCCATTGCCATTAACCTGTCGTTGCCCATGTTCCAGCGGCCCCAGTTTGTTGAAGAGGTCAAGTATCTGCTAAATCGCTATCAGGTACCTGCCGCCTTACTGGATCTGGAAGTGACCGAGCGGGTGGCCATGGGGGATTTGGATTACACGGTCAATGCGCTGCGGCTGCTAAAACAGGTGGGGGTGAGCATCTCCATTGACGATTTTGGCACCGGTTATTCCAGTCTCGCCTATCTCTATGATTTCCCTATCGATACACTGAAAATTGATAAAGCTTTTGTCAGTGACATCACCCATAACCGCAAAAAGCAGGGCATTGTGAATGCCATTGTGTCTTTGAGTATCACCATGGGGCTTAAAACCGTGGCGGAAGGGATTGAAACCCTGGATGAAAAGAGCTATCTGCGCAATCTGCATTGTGACTACTATCAGGGCTATCTGTTCTCCAAACCCATTCCCGCCGGGGAGTTTAGTCGGCGTTACCTGCACTCTTGATATGCAAGGGCGAATGTCTGCCAAGTAGGCTGAAAAAATCGCGGCTGATTATCTGCCCTGATGGCTTACGCAGATGACTTTCGCAGATGATTTGCATCAATCATTTTCGCGGGTAACTGACATTGATGGTTTATGCCGATTCGCCGGGGGCAAAAGGGGCAGGTGAGCACAACCGGCACCAGGCATGTTGCCCGGCACCTGTTATGCTTCACCTTTTGCAATTGACTGTAGGGGTGTGTGTCAGGCTGGATTAATGGCTGTGACTGCCATGATTGCTCAGCGGATGGCCGTGGCTGTCGTAAACGGCGTGTTCGCTGTGCTCCACAAATCCCTGATTAATCATCTTGGCGAGGAACGGGTCTTGTTCGTTATCGCCCACATCGGCAAAATCGGTGCGCTGATACGCTTGCCATTGCTGGAACAGGCTATGTACCTGGCCGTTGTCGACAAATTGCTGTGCCTGCCAACGGTTGGTTTTGCCGTTAACCTCGGTTTGTAACAGCAGCGGGATATTCAATGTGTTGCTCCACAGCAACCGATAATGCACCTGCTGGTATTGCCCTTCGTAGGCCTGGGCATGGGCACAGGTGTCTTGGGGCACTTTTGTCAGCACCTGTCGCAGATGATTGGCAGAAAAACTCTTAATCCCTTCTTGGGAAACCTTAACGCCCAAGGTGCGCAAGTCGCCGCTGTAGTAGTCAATGCGGCGCTGGGCCTGACCAAAAATGCGGCTGAATTGGGGATGGGACGGGTTGTCAAATTTCCACCATTCAGAAATCTGGTTATCCGGGTTGTAAAAAGCGGTTTGTTGCTGTTGGCGCAGTAGCAATAATGTGCCCTGCTTGTCGCCACTGAGTTGGTATTGGACGCCCCAGGCATCAGCGGGGGATGCAGACGGGCAAAATTCACCGGCAGTTGCTGCCAGCGGGAACAATAACAGCAGCGTTGAAAGGAACTTCATAGGATGACTCCAAAAAAGCGTGACGCTTAAAATCAAGGAACAGCTGCCATGGCAGCTGTTCCTTAAGGGGAACATGTTAGTTTTGGGTGGCTTCGGCACGGCCTACCAGGTTGGCGGCATAGTTCATGACGTGGAACAGCATGTTTTGCTCCACTGAACCTGTAACCAACTGGGCACCGGGGCCTTTGGCATATACCGCTACATCTTCACCGGCATGGGTTTCACTGCCCAATGGCACGGTGGCTTCCTGATAGAAATTCACACTGGCGACATCGTACAGGTTAAGATCCGGACGGTAATCCCCTTGAGAGACGTTTTCACCCCCGACCCCAAAGCCCTGGCCATTGGCATAACCCAGTGTGGTATATGGCATGCCGTTGCTGTCGGTGCTGTAGGTGGTGGCAGGCTCGCCGCTTTCGTTCACACCGCGAACCAGGCCGAGGATGGGGTTGCCGCGTACCGGATAACCGGCAATGGTGAACACATGGCTGTGATCAGCGGTGACCAGAATGAGGGTGTCCTTGTCGGCTTTTTCCATCGCCACGCGTACGGCATCCGACAACGCTACGGTATCTTCCAGCGCACGGGCGGCATTACCGGCATGGTGGGCATGGTCAATACGGCCACCTTCCACCATCAGGAAGTAACCTTTGTCATTACGCTTGAGCATGTCCAGTGCACGGCTGGTCATTTCTGCCAGTGATGGCTCACCGGCGCCGTCATCCGCACGGTCAGCTTCGTACTGCATGTGGCTGTTTTCAAACAGGCCAAGCAGATGCTTCACGTTACTGGTATCTACGCTCATGAACTGCTCACGGTTCCAGACGTAGGCGCCATCGCTGTATTTGCTGGTCCATTCCGCAGTCAGATCCCGGCCATCCTTGCGGCGACCGTTATTGCCATATTCCGGCTCGGTCGCGGTGTTTGGCATGAAGTAGGTGCGGCCGCCACCCATGGCAACTTCCGGGCCATCGCCGAAAGGGAAGTCCAGCAGTTGTGAGGCAATGTCCTTGCAGCCCGCATCCAGAGCATCCTGTGACATATTGCTGTCCGCTTCCCAGTTACGCTCTACGGAGTGGGCATAGGTGGCCGCCGGGGTGGCGTGGGTCAGACGGGCGGTGGAGATAATCCCGGTGCTCATGCCGGCAATTTCCGCCAGCTCCAGCGCCGTTCTCACTTCATGACCGGCACTGCTGTTACACTGGCCGCGTACGGACTGATCTGACACCGACACAATGCCGTCTTTGGTTTTCACCCCGGTGACCATGGCGGTCATGGTGGGGGCGGAATCCGGCGTCTGCTGGTTGGCAGAATAGGTTTTGACCAAACCGGAGTAAGGGAAGGTTTCAAAGCTCAGGCGGTTTTCTTCACCGCTGCGGCCCTGTTGCTGCCCCTGATAGATGCGGGCGGCGGTCAGGGTGGAAATCCCCATGCCGTCACCGACAAACAAAATGACATTTTTGGCTTTACCGGCAGGATCGCTCACGCTGTTTTCACCGGCTTTGGCAACGGTGGCCTGTCCGTCCTGAAACCACTGGTTGGCGGCGGTGTAATCGTGGCCGTTGCTGCCGTCCTGACCATTGCTGCCATCATTGCCCGCAAGACCGGTAGCACCCACATCGCCTTTGTCGCCATCGTTACCGCAACCTGCCAGCGTCAGGGCCGACATGGTCATCATGGCCAGTACAATCGTTTTCAATTTCATCTTTGCATCCTTCAAATCAGTACTTGCTGCCGCCCAGGGCGCCGGCCTGGTTCATGACATGGAATATTACGTTCTGTTCAACGTTACCCTGGAACAGCCAGGCGCCAGGCCCAGCGGCATAAATGGCCACGTCTTCGGCGGCATGGGTTTCGCTGCTCAGCGGTACCTGGGCTTGCTGCAGGAATTCCACATCCTGGGTGTTCACGGCGCTCAAATCTTCACGTGGGCCGTTCTTGGCGCCCGGGCCGTTGGTATAACCCAGCGTGGTGTATGGCATGCCGTCATCTGCCAGTGTGGGGGTGGCGCTGATTTGGTTATCTTCCGGCTCATGCACCAGTCCCAGAATGGGGTTGCCGCGGGCAGGGTAGCCGGCGATGGTGAAGGTGTGGCTGTGGTCGGCGGACACGATAATCAGCGTATCGTTCAAATCCACTTTATCCATGGCGGCTTGCACGGCGTCAGACAGGGCAACGGTATCTTCCAGTGCCCGGGCGGCATTGCCGGCGTGGTGGGCATGGTCGATACGGCCAGCTTCCACCATCAGGAAGTAACCCTTGTCATTTTTCTTCAGTACATCAATGGCTTTGCTGGTCATTTCTGCCAGAGAAGGCTCGCCGCCCTGATCATCCGCACGGTCAGCTTCATACTGCATGTGTGAGGCTTCAAACAATCCCAGCAGGTGGTCGGTACTGCTGCTGTCAACCGCATCAAATGCTGTCTTGTTCCACACATAGGCTGAGTTGCTGAATTTTTCAGTCCAGGCGCTGGTCAGATCGTTACCATCGGCACGGCGACCCTTGGCACCCTCGCCATCGGTGACGGTGTTGGGCAGAAAATAACTGCGACCGCCACCCAGCGCCACTTCCAGCCCGTTACCCGGGGCATCCATTACCAGCTGATATGCAATATCATGGCAACCGTTGGCTTTGGCTTCGGCAGACAGATTGCTGTCCGCTTCCCAGTTACGCTCTGGTGAGTGGGCATAGGTAGCCGCCGGCGTTGCATGGGTGATGCGGGCGGTGGAGATGATACCGGTGGACTTGCCTAAATCTTCGGCCAGTTCCAGTGTGGTTTTCAGCTCGTTGCCTTTACTGGACAGGCAGTTGCCACGAATGGTTTCGGCAGAGACGGACAACATGCCGTCTTCGGTTTTAACCCCGGTGATCATGGCGGTCATGGTGGGGGCGGAATCCGGCGTCTGCTGGTTGACAGAATAGGTTTTTGACAGCGCGCTGTAAGGGAAATTTTCAAAGCTGAGGCGATTTTCTTCACCGCCCTTGTTGGCTTTCTGTCCCTGATAGATGCGGGCGGCAGTCAGGGTGGATACCCCCATGCCATCGCCCACAAAGAAAATGATGTTTTTTGCTGTACCGGTGTTGCGGGCCTGTGCCACTTTGGCCGCTACGGCATCAGCGCCTGCAGTAAACCAGTTACTCTGGGTTTGTGATGCGGGTAACACATCGGCATGTACCGCATGACTTGCCAACGCGGTTGCTACAGCCGTGGTCAGTACGGCCAGAACCTGGGGTAGGGTTTTCATTGCTATCCTCGCGTTATTTCCTATTGTGATTTTGTGCCGGTCATCTGCCGGTCAGCGCCGATTCTGCGAGGGGTGAATGACAGTAATGTTGCTGTCAGGTTAAATATTTTTTGGATAAAACGCTTCTTTCTTATGCAGGTTAAGTAAAAAGTGAATAACCATGTCAGGCGGGGGCTGCCGGTGCGGACTGATAATGCAAGCTTGTCGTGTGAAACTTTTTTTAAACGATTAAAAAATGTTAGCTGGCAGGTATTGTTTACAATTAAATCCAAGCAATAACGGGGGGTGAAATGAAAAAAAGTTGACTTGTTGTAAGCATTGTTCTCAAATACGAACCCTTGAATGAGGTGATGGGCTCGTAAATGGGCTATGACCGATAGGCCGCCACACTCCGCTGACAACATTCTTCAGTGGTCAATTTTTTAAGCGTGGTGGTGAGTAAAATTGCATATTTGATGCAAAATTAATCATTATAATAATTGGTGTTTCATGGGAACTGTTACAACCCAAAAACAAGGGCATTCCTTGTTAGAGGACATTTCTGCCATCTTCATCGGCAGCTGTTTTGTATCGCTGGGCGTTTTCTTTTTACGTGAAGCCGGTTTGCTCACCGGTGGTACTGCAGGATTATCGTTATTGCTGACTTACCTTAGCCCGTTAACCTTCGGCCAATGGTTTGTATTGCTTAACGTACCGTTTTTCTGGCTGGCTTGGAAAAGAATGGGAAAGGCTTTTACCTTAAAAACCATTGTTTCCATTTTGGTGGTGTCGGTCATGAGTGACAACATGGCCTGGCTACTGACATTTTCCAAAGTGAATCTGTTGTATGCCCCCATTATTGGCGGTTTGTTGCTGGGAATGGGCATGTTGATCATGTTCCGCCATAAATCCAGTCTCGGGGGTTTTAATATTCTGGCCCTGTATTTGCAGGACAGATTTAACATCCGGGCGGGCAAGTTTCAGATGGTACTGGATGCCATCATTGTGATTGCTTCTTTCTTTATTATTAGCCCATGGCTGCTGGCACTGTCAGTGTTTGGCGCCGTGGTCACCAATTTTGTGCTGGCGGCAAACCATAAGCCTGGTCGTTACAGCGCGTTGTGAACCCTGAGTTTCTCAATCCCTGAGAAGTTCATTCCGGCCCTTCATTTGAAGGGCTTTTTTTATGCCTAAATAGAATTAATTGCTATAACCATATAAAAACTTGCCCTAACCAGAGAATAAATTTGATCTTGCGCACACTTTTTTAAGAGGGGATGATACGTGCATAAAGAGCAAAATCAACTTATTCATCTAAATGTTAACAATAAGTTAGTTTAAAAAACTAACATTATTGGCATGTAATAGTGGAGTGTATTGTTATGGGGCAAAGTATTGCATATTTCATTGCCGACACCCTGAGTAAAGCTGGCGTTAAACGCATGTGGGGGGTGACCGGTGACTCCCTCAATGGGATTAGTGATAGCTTGCGCAAACTCGGTACCATTGAGTGGCTCGGTACCCGCCATGAAGAAACCGCTGCATTTGCCGCAGGTGCCGAGGCCAGCGTCTCTGGTGAGCTATCCGTCTGTGCCGGTTCTTGTGGCCCGGGTAATATGCATTTAATCAATGGATTGTTTGATTGCCATCGCAATCGGGTGCCGGTACTGGCCATTGCCGCCCATATTCCCTCTGCCGAAATCGGCACCAATTATTTCCAGGAAACCCACCCGCAGGAGCTCTTTAAAGAGTGCAGCGTATTTTGTGAACTGGTGTCTAATCCGGAACAGATGCCGTATTTGCTGGAAACCGCCATGCGCCAGGCCATTTTGCACCGGGACGTTGCGGTACTGGTACTGCCGGGGGATGTGGCCTTAAAGCCCATGCCGGAAGGGGTGATACCCAAATGGAACATGCCAAAAGCGGCAAGCTATACCCCGGCTGCGGCGGATATTGAAACACTGGCGCAAAAACTTAACCATGGGGGTAAAATCACCCTGCTGTGCGGTGCCGGTTGCGCCGGTGCCCATGATGAAGTGGTAGCGCTGGCCGCCAAGTTGCAGGCGCCGGTGGTGCATGCACTGCGGGGCAAGGAATACCTTGAGTATGACAATCCCTATGATGTAGGCATGACCGGGCTGATTGGTTTTGCATCGGGCTACCATGCCATGGGGCAGGCCGATACGGTGTTGGTGCTGGGCAGCAGTTTCCCCTACCGGGCGTTTTATCCCGACAAGGCCAACATTTATCAGATAGATAATTGCCCCGCATCTTTGGGGCGCCATTGCCAGATTGACTTCGGGTTGCTGGGGGATGTGCGCAATACCCTCACCGCGCTGCTGCCGTTGCTGGAACAGAACCCTTCTCGGCATCATCTGGAGCAGTGTTTGAAAAATTACCAGGGAGCCCGTCAGGATTTGGATGCGCTGGCCAGCGGTAAAACCGCCCGGCAACTCATTCACCCCCAGTATCTGGCAAGGCTTGTCAGTGAACATGCCGCGGACGATGCGATTTTTACCGCCGATGTGGGCACGCCCACCGTATGGGCCGCCCGTTACCTGCAAATGAACGGCAAACGCCGGTTACTGGGATCGTTTAACCACGGCTCCATGGCCAATGCGTTGGCCCAGGGCATGGGGGCCCAAGCCGAAAACCGCCAGCGTCAGGTGGTGGCCATGTGCGGTGATGGCGGGTTTTCCATGCTGATGGGCGATTTGCTGTCCCTCAAGCAGTTAAAGCTTCCGCTGAAAATCGTGGTGTTCAACAACCGCTCCTTGGGGTTTGTGGCCATGGAGATGAAAGCCGGTGGTTATCTGTCGGATGATACCGATTTGCAAAATCCCAGCTTTGCGGCCATTGCCGAAGCGTGCGGCATTCGGGGCATACACGTGAGCGATCCCAAGGCCTTGCCCCAGGCGTTAGAAGATGCCTTTGATGATGAAGGACCGGTAGTGCTGGAGGTGGATACCGCCAAACAGGAACTGGCCATGCCGCCACAAATCAAGTTTGAGCATGCCAAGGGCTTCAGCCTTTACATGATGAAAGCCATCATCAATGGTCGGGGCGATGAAATTGTGGAGCTGAGTAAAACCAACTGGCTGCGTTAGTTGGCGCGGCCATTTCTCTCTTGCCGGTTACTGGGGCATTCAGGTGTTGCAGCAACCGGCGTTTCCTTTCCCAAAGGCTCTTGCTTGCCATCTGGCGGGCATATTGCCCGGCATTCCCCCAACATCATGGAATAAGTGGGCAGGGCATTGGCACAAAGATGACCCGGGTCATCTTTTTCGCGTGCTTATCCATCGTTCTCCTTGTAGCGCTTCACCTGTTGCAAGCCTCTCTTGTATGCTTGGCGCCAACGGGATGAAAAAGGGAAAAACCATGTTCAATGCGTTGATGATCAATAAAGATGTGCTGGGGTATCGCTGCGAGCTGCAACAAATTGCCACGGCACAGCTGCCAGCGGGAAATGTACTGGTACAGGTGGATTACAGCACCCTCAATTATAAAGATGCACTGGCCATTACCGGCAAGGGGCCGGTGGTGCGCCAGTTTCCGTTGGTGCCGGGCATTGACCTGGCCGGTACGGTGGTGGACAGCCAACATCCGGATTATCAGGCAGGTGACAAGGTACTGCTCAACGGCTGGGGCGTTGGTGAAAACCACTGGGGCGGATTGGCGCAATTTGCCCGTCTTGACGGGGATTGGCTGATCCCGCTGCCCACAGCCTTTACCAGCCGCGAGGCCATGGCAATCGGCACCGCCGGTTATACCGCCATGCTGGGGATCATGGCGCTGGAGCAACAGGGGCTGACGCCCGCCCAAGGGGAAGTGCTTGTTACCGGCGCCAATGGCGGGGTGGGCAGTTTTGCCGTGGCCTTGCTGGCGGCCAAAGGATACTCGGTGGTTGCCGCTACCGGTCGGCCCGAATTGGCCGAATCACTTAAAGCGCTGGGCGCTGGTGCCGTGATTGACCGTCAGGCGCTCAACCAACCGGGAAAACCCTTGGCAAAAGAGCGCTGGGCTGGCGTGCTGGACTCGGTAGGCAGCCACACCTTGGCCAATGCCTGCGCCGGGACCAAAGCTGACGGTGTGGTGGCTGCCTGCGGTTTGGCCCAGGGCATGGATTTTCCGGTAACCGTGGCGCCATTTATCCTGCGGGGCGTGAGCTTGCTGGGGATCAACAGTGTCACGCGCCCCAAGGCCCAGCGAATTGCCGCCTGGCAAGCGCTGTCCCGCTGGTTGCCCGCATCGGTATTAACCCGGCATATCGCTGAAATCCGCCTGAGCGAAGCGCCGGCCGCGGCAGAAGATTTACTGGCAGGCAATGTGCAAGGACGCTTGCTGGTGGATGTGAACCGCTGAGGCATGACGCATCAAGCCTGCTTGTGCTAAATTAGCGTGATTTCATAAAGGGGCCTTGATAGGGGCCCCACTATTTTGCAGCAGCAGGAAAGCAACATGTGGGACAAACTCTACAGCGCGGAAGATTATGTCTATGGCAGTACCCCCAACGAATTTTTACAGGCATATGCCCCGCAACTCCCCAAGGGGCGGGTGTTATGTCTTGGGGATGGTGAAGGGCGTAATTCGGTTTATCTCGCGCAGCAGGAGTATCAGGTCACGGCGGTGGACCTCTCATCCGTGGGCATTGCCAAAGCCAAACGGCTGGCGGCTAGACACGGGGTCATGGTGGAGTACATTCAGGCCGATCTGGCGGATTTTTCTCTGGGGGATAACCGGTGGGATGCCATTGTGTCCATCTTTTGCCATTTGCCCGCCGGATTGCGACAACAGGTGCACCAACAGGTGTGCCAGGCGCTGACCCCAGGTGGCATGTTCCTGCTGGAAGGATACACGCCCGAGCAATTGCAATTGGCAACCGGTGGTCCCAAAGCCATCGCCATGCTGCTGGACAAGGATGAAGTGGCGGCTGAATTGTCGCCCTTGCGCTTTTTACACCTCAAGGCGTTGCAGCGGCCAGTGATTGAAGGGATAAAGCACACTGGCATGGGGGCCGTTTTGCAGCTTTTGGCGCAAAAACCGCGTTAATCCGTTTGCTGTGGGCCGGGCTCGGCTTCGGTCATTGTTTCCAGTCATGGTTGCACGTCATGGGGAGGCGTGCCTGGCACGCCATCCTGTTGGATGGCCTTATCCTTGCCCTGTTTTCAAATTGGCTTCATGTTTTTTTAAGTTGTTGTTACAAAAGTAATTTATTTTTTTGCTAGATAATCATGTGCCTGTGTGCAAAATCGGCCATCGTTAATGCGTTTGCGCAAATCCCCCCTTGAAAATGTGTAAATAATGCCCAAATGTATAAGTGTTACCACCAGTCTTCACGATGACTGAAGTGTTCACTTCATACAGGCTTGGAGCATTATGGCATTCAAAGATTATTACCAGATTTTGGGGGGCTCCCGGGATGCCTCAGAGAAAGATATCAAACGGGCGTATCATCGCCTTGCCCGTAAATATCACCCGGATGTCAGTAAAGAAACCGATGCCGAGGCACGTTTCAAGGAAGTAAAAGAAGCCTACGACGTGCTTCATGATGCCCAGAAACGGGCAGCTTATGATCAATACGGTGCCGATTGGCAGGCGGCGCAGCAGGCTCAATCCCAGGGCGGCGGTCATTACCAGTACCAGGGAAACGGCAATAGTGGCGCCGGTTTCGATTTCGATGACATTTTCCAGTCAATGTTCGGTGGGCGGGCAAACACCCAAGGCGGTCGACATTCCCGGGCGCAGTTCGAGTTTCCCGGCGAAGACATTCGTGCCCGCATCCAGATTGATTTGGAAGACAGCTACCGCGGCACCACCCGCACCATTACGCTTGGGGGGGATGGCCGCAATGCCGGGCGAACCCTGAATGTGCGCATTCCCAAAGGCGTGGTGCCCGGGCAACATATCCGTTTGGGCGGGCAAGGGGGGCCGGGAATGGGCGGCGGTGCCAATGGCGACCTGTTGCTGGAAGTGGCATTCCGGCCCCATCCCCTGTACCGGGTAGAGGGCCGAGACGTGTACCTGTCAGTGCCGGTAGCCCCGTGGGAAGCCGCATTGGGCACCACGGTGACAGTGCCTCTTCCTCAAGGCAGCATTGATTTGAAAATTCCTGCCAATTCAGCCAATGGCCGGCGTTTGCGGCTTAAAGGCAAGGGCATTCCGGGCAAGCAGGCTGGCGATTTGTATGTGGAGCTGAATGTGACACTGCCTGCTGCCCATAGCGACGGGGCCAAACAGGCTTATGCCGCATTCAGGGATGCGGTGAACTTTGATCCTCGGGCAAATTGGGGAGGCAGGGCATGAGTAAGGAACTGCTG